>NZ_JAFBIX010000033.1 GCF_021531895.1 Faecalicatena contorta
TAATCAATCGGCTTCGCCGCAAATTTTGAGCGATTTGTCAAGCGTTTTTTGCAAAAAAGTGGGTGATTTTTTGAGATAAGGGTCGGAAAGCCTTATAAAATCAGGGCTGAAGATTCCGAGAAGTTATCATTTATTACAGGAGGGGATCCGTCCCTTGAAATTACCAGACAATTGCTGATTGCCATGCAGGAGGCAGGTGCCGATTTGATCGAGATCGGAGTTCCATTTTCCGATCCCATTGCTGAAGGTGTCGTCATTCAGGACGCTGATGAACGGGCATTGAAAGCAGGATGTACAACAGATAAGTTATTTGACATGGTAAAAGAAGCCAGAAAAGAAGTGACCGTGCCAATGGTATTTATGACCTATATCAACCCAATCTATACCTATGGCAAAGAGAAATTCATGAAACGCTGCGTAGAATGCCAGATGGATGGAATCATTGTGCCGGATATGCCGTTCGAAGAAAAGGCAGAACTTGCAGACATCTGCGAAGAATACGGCATTGACCTTATCTCCATGATTGCACCGACCTCCGAAGACCGAATCGCCGCCATCGCCAGAGAAGCCAAAGGGTTCCTCTACTGCGTATCCTCATTGGGAGTCACAGGCGTAAGAAGCGAGATCAAGACAGATGTCGGAGAGATGGTATCCATGGTAAGACAGGTGAGCGATATTCCTTGCGCAGTTGGATTCGGAATTTCCACACCAGCACAGGCCGCCAAGATGGCAAGCGTATCCGATGGGGCCATCGTAGGCTCCGCCATCGTAAAAATCGTGGCACAATACGGCGGAGAATGCGTGCCAAAAGTTGCAGAATATGTAAAAGAAATGAAAAAAGCCGTTGCCCAAGTGTAAAAAGGGACACGGCAAAATGAATCTGGGACGGGGGAAAATGAAAAAACCCCCGTCCCCTGGAAACTATTTTGTGTACAACGTCACTAATTCGGTGATCATATCGACTGTTTTATCCATGCCTTCTACGGTGATGTGTTCGTATGGCCCGTGGTAAGCATGACCGCCGGTCCCAAGGTTCGGGCAAGGCAGTCCTCGGAAGCTTAACTGGCATCCGTCTGTGCCTCCGCGGATTGGAATTATAAGTGGAGTGATTCCGGTGTTTTCGCATGCGGTCTTTGCATTGTCCACCAAGTGCATGCAGTTGGCGATGATTTCTGCCATGTTCTTATACTGATCGGTGATGGTAAGCGTAACGGTTCCTTCGCCCCATTTCTCGTTCAGATTCTTTTCGATGAGTCTTAAGGTATTCTTGCGGGCTTCGAAGAAGTCTTTGTTGTGATCTCTTACGATGTAGTTTAACTGTGCTTCTGCGCATTCGCCGGACATACTGGTCAGATGATAGAATCCTTCGTAATCTTCTGTTCCGCGTGGTGTCTCCATGCCAGGTAATAAGCTGTTGATCTCCATGGCAACCAGGCTTGCGTTGATCATGGTGTCCTTAGAAGTACCTGGATGTACGTTGAATCCTTTGACGTCGAACTGTGCTTTGCATGCATTGAAGTTCTCGTACTGAATCTCACCTTCTGTAGAACCGTCCATGGTGTAAGCATAATCAGCGCCGAATCTTTCTATGTCAAAATGTGATGCACCGGTACCAATCTCTTCATCTGGTGTAAATGCAACACAGAGTGGTCCGTGTGGAATCTTCTCTGTCTGCAGACGCTCGACCAGAGTAAGAATCTCTGCGATTCCAGCCTTGTCATCAGCTCCGAGAACAGTGGTTCCATCGGAGGTGATCAGTGTGCGCCCTTTCAGGTCTTTTAAGTGGCTGAAAGTAGCTGGGCTTAAGACGAGTCCGCTGTCACCGAGAGCCAGTTCTTCTCCGTCATAGTTTTCGGTAATGACCGGAGTGATGTCGTGATCGCAGAAATCAGAGACCGTATCCATATGTGCGATAAAGCCGAGGGCTGGTTTGTCCTCATATCCTGCAGTAGCAGGTAATTTGCCATAGAGATAACACTGGTCATCCAAATAGACATCCGTTAATCCTAATTCTTTCATCTCTGCTTCCAGGATACGAGCAAGATTGAATTGGCATGTGGAAGACGGAACTGTCTCGCTGTTCTCATCGCTTGGTGTTCTTACCACCACGTATTTTAGTAATCTTTCATACGCTTTCAAAATTACATTCCCCTTTTCTTATCATATTCTATATAGTGTGAGATTATTTCACCAGATAATTATAGCACAATTTCATCTTTGCGACATCCATAAATGATGTTATACTATATAAATAATACGAAAGTCACAGAGTAGGAGGCAAAAGATTATGAAGTTAACCCAGCTGTTGGAACGTTTAGAATATGAAGTGATTCAGGGAAATGATAAGATAGAAGTTACGGAATTGATCAATGATTCCCGTAAGGTATCAGAAGGAAGTGTATTCGTCTGCATTACAGGTGCAGTATCAGATGGACATCAATATATAGAAGAGGTCGCTGCAAAAGACGCGGCAGCAGTTATAGTGGAAAAGGAAGTAGAAGCGCCAGAAGGACTTACCGTGATCCGGGTGGAGGATACCAGATATGCACTTGCACTGATGTCGGCAGCATATTTCGGCTATCCGGCTGAGAAGCTGAAAGTTATCGGAATTACCGGAACAAAGGGAAAGACGACTACCACTTATATGGTGAAGTCTATTCTGGAAGGTGTTGGACATAAAGTAGGCCTGATTGGAACGATTGAAGCAATCATTGGAGAAAAATGTATCCCGGCGAATAATACGACACCGGAATCCTATACGATTCAGAAGTATTTTGCGGAAATGGTGGAAGAAGGATGTGACAGCGTGGTCATGGAAGTATCCTCTCAGGGGCTGATGCTGCACAGAACGGCAGGTATTCCATTTGAGATCGGAATATTTACAAATCTTGGAGAAGATCATATCGGACCGAACGAACACAAAGATTTTGAAAATTATAAGCGGTGCAAAGGATTGTTGTTCAAGCAATGTAAAATTGGAATTGCCAATGTAGATGACCAGTGGTTCGAAGATGTATTTCAGGGGGCAACCTGTGAGATTGAGACCTTTGGTTTCTCTGAGAAAGCAGATCTTCGGGCAACGGATGTAGAACACATATCAAGACCAGGATATCTGGGAGTGAACTATCATGTCAGCGGTCTGATGGATTTTGATGTGGAGATTGACATTCCAGGAGAGTTTAGCGTATATAATTCATTAACAGCAATTGCAGTGTGCAGACATTTTGATGTCCCTGTAGAAAATATCAAAGCCGCACTTAAAGTGGCAAGGGTAAAGGGAAGAATTGAGATGATCAAAGTATCCGATGACTTTACTTTGATGATTGATTATGCGCACAATGCAATGGCACTGGAAAGTCTTTTGCATACATTGAGAGATTATAACCCGGGCCGTATTGTTGCGGTATTCGGCTGTGGAGGAAACCGTTCTAAGACGCGCCGGTATGAGATGGGAGAAGTTGCCGGGAAGATGGCAGATTTTACAATCATCACATCCGATAATCCGCGGTATGAGGAACCACAGGCAATCATAGATGATATTATTATCGGTATGAAGAAGACTGATGGAGAATATATCTCAATCTGTGACAGAAAAGAAGCGATTAAGTACGCAATTGCAAATGGACGCCCGGGAGATGTCATCGTATTGGCAGGTAAGGGACATGAGACTTACCAAGAGATCAAAGGTGTGAAGTATGACATGGACGAACGTGTGTTGATCCAGGAAGTACTGGAAGAGCTTAAGGAGGAAAATGTACGCTGATATTATTATAGATATTACGCATGAAAAATTAGATAAAGTATTCCAATACCGCATCCCCTCTTCGCTGGAGGGGATGCTTGAGATTGGAACAGAAGTTGTAGTCCCATTTGGAAGAGGCAATAAAGAGACCAAAGGATATGTGATTGGGTTCTCTGAAAAAGCAGAATATGATACGTCAAAGATCAAGCAGATCCTGAAGGTGGCAGAGGGAAGTGTTGCGATTGAAGCAAAGCTGGTTGCACTGGCAGCATGGATGAAGGATTATTATGGAGGGACTATGATTCAGGCGCTGAAGACGGTCATCCCCATCAAGAAACAGGAACACGTCCGAGAAAGACGGCGAATCTGTCTTTTGCTGAATCAAGAAGACGGGAAGAAGCAGCTGGAGATTTATCTTCATAAGAATCAAAAAGCCAGGGCAAGGCTTCTTGCAGCACTTCTGGATCAGCCGGAGCAGGACTATGATCTGCTGACAAAAAAGCTGAATGTAACCAGAGCGGTGGTCAGGGCGTTAGAAGAACAAAGCGTGGCGGCGCTGGAGTCTGAGAAAGTCTTTCGTAATCCCGTTCGTTATAAAATACAGGAAAAAGAATCCGTAATATTTAATGAAGAACAGCAGCATGCGATTGACACCTTCTGGGAAGAATACAGCCAGGGAGTTCGTAATACGTATCTGGTGTATGGTGTGACCGGAAGCGGTAAGACGGAAGTATATATGGAGATGATTGCCCGGGTTATGGAGCAGGGAAAACAGGCAATTGTATTGATTCCGGAGATTGCGCTGACTTATCAGACGGTTATGAGGTTCTACAGTAGATTCGGAGAGCGGGTGTCTATTCTGAACTCCAGGATGTCACAGGGAGAACGTTATGATCAGATGGAACGTGTGAAAGCAGGAGAAGTGGATGTCATGATCGGTCCGCGCTCCGCATTATTTACTCCGTTTCCCAATCTTGGGCTGATTGTCATAGATGAAGAACATGAGACGACCTATAAGAGTGAGCAGGTGCCACGTTATCATGCAAGAGAGACAGCTCTAAAGCGTGCCGAGATGGAAGGAGCCAGTGTAATACTTGGATCAGCAACACCATCGTTGGAATCATTTTATGCATGTAAAAGTGGTCGTTTCCGACTTCTGGAGCTGAAAAAACGTGCAGGTGCCCAAGAGCTTCCAGAGGTGTATGTGGAAGATATGCGAAAAGAGTTAAAATCAGGGAATCATTCTATCTTAAGTGAACATCTGAAAGAGCTGATAGAATCCAGATTGGAGCAGAAAGAACAGATTATGCTTTTTTTGAACCGAAGGGGATATGCGGGCTTTATTTCTTGCAGAGCCTGCGGATATGTAGTAAAATGTCCTCATTGCGATGTGTCTTTATCCGCCCATCGGAATGGAAAACTGGTGTGCCATTATTGTGGGCATGAAGAACCTCAGATTAACATATGTCCTTCTTGTGGTTCTTCTTATATTGGAGGTTTTAAAGCGGGGACTCAGCAGGTGGAAGAGATGGTGAAGAAGCAGTTTCCTAAAGCCAGAGTCTTGCGGATGGATATGGATACGACAAGAAGCAAGGACGGACACGAAAAGATTCTGGAAACATTTGCAAATGAAGAAGCAGATATTCTGATTGGTACGCAGATGATCGTTAAAGGACATGATTTTCCGAATGTCACATTGGTGGGCATTCTGGCGGCAGACATGTCTTTATATTCGAATGATTATCGGGCAGGTGAGCGGACGTTTCAGTTGCTGACACAGGCGGCAGGTCGTGCAGGGCGTGGAAAGAGTAAAGGGGAAGTCGTAATACAGACCTATAGTCCGGAACATTACAGTATTCAGATGGCAGCAAGGCAGGACTATGAAGGCTTCTACGATGCGGAAATGAATTATCGTGAATTAATGGGTTATCCCCCGGTAGAACAGTTGTTGGCAGTTCTGATGACCGGACCTCAGGAAGAGATGCTAGAACTGGCAGCGAAGTATCTGAAAGAATTTGCTCTGAGAGTAGATAAGAATCGAACATTGCAGATCATTGGTCCAGCACGGCCTTACGTGGCGAAGGTCAGTGATATCTATCGAAGGGTCCTGTATCTGAAAGGAGAAGATTATCGTTTCCTGATAGAAGTAAAAAATCTGATGGAACAGTATATTGAGATAAATAAGGGATTTCAGTCACTTCGAATTCAGTTTGACTTTAATCCTATGAATGTTTTTTAAAGGAGAGAACAATATGGCAACAAGAAAAATCAGAGAGATTGGCGATGAAGTTTTGACAAAACAATGTAAAGAAGTAACGAAGATGACGCTTAGAACAAAGATATTGATCAACGATATGCTGGATACCATGTATGAGGCGATGGGAGTAGGACTGGCAGCGCCACAGGTAGGTATCTTAAAAAGAATCGTTGTAATTGATGTGGGTGAAGGTCCGATTGTATTGATTAATCCAGAGATTCTGGAGACTTCTGGAGAACAGACCGGAGAAGAAGGATGCTTGAGCGTACCTGGGAAATCAGGTGTTGTGACCAGACCAGATCATGTGAAGGTAAAGGCGTTGAATGAAGATATGGAAGAGATTGAATTGGAGGGCGAAGGCCTTCTGGCAAGAGCATTCTGCCATGAAATTGATCATCTGAGCGGAAAGCTCTATGTGGATATGGTAGAAGGAGAACTTCATGATACCACTTATGAGGAGGAATAGCAGATGAAAGTCATATTCATGGGAACACCAGATTTTTCTGTGGGAACATTGGAGGCACTGATTGAAGCAGGACATGAAGTGGTTCTGGCAGTTACGCAGCCGGATAAACCGAAGGGACGCGGTGGGAAGATGCAGTATCCGCCTGTGAAAGAAGTGGCGCTGGAACACGATATTCCAGTGTTTCAGCCAAAGAAGATCAGAGATCCTCAGAGCATTGAGGAATTAAGAAAATATGAGGCAGATGTCATGGTAGTTATTGCTTTTGGTCAGATCCTGCCAAAGGAAATTTTGAAAATGACGCCATATGGATGTATCAATGTACATGCATCGCTGCTTCCAAAATACCGTGGGGCAGCTCCGATCCAATGGGCGGTGATCAATGGGGAAAGAGTATCAGGAGTTACCACTATGCAGATGGACGAAGGTCTGGATACCGGCGATATGATCATGAAGACAGAAGTTGTGTTGGATGAAAAAGAGACTGGCGGGAGCCTTCATGATAAGCTTGCCCTGGAAGGTGCAAAGCTGTGTGTCCACACGCTGAAGGCATTGGAGGAGAAGACAGCTGTATGGGAGAAGCAGGAAGACAGCCCGACCGAATATGCCAGAATGCTGGATAAGAAACTGGGCGATATTGACTGGACGAAGGATGCGGCATCTATTGAACGTCTGATCCGTGGACTGAATCCATGGCCAAGCGCATATACTAAGTGGAATAGTAAGATCATGAAGATCTGGGAGGCAGATGTTCTGGAAGGACAGACGGATCAGATGCCGGGAACTATTGTGAAAGTAGAAAAAGATGGTTTCTGTGTGCAGACAGGAACGGGCCTCATCAAAGTATTGTCGCTGCAGATTCCAGGGAAGAAGCGAATGGATGCAGGCGCATTTCTCAGAGGTTATCCAATGGAAGAAGGAACGGTATTGTCCTCTGGTATGTAATGAAGATATCTAAGAAAATCCTTAACAATTGTTAAAAATATATGAAAAATGGGTATTTTGCGCAATTCGTGATATAATCTAAAGAAATAATTGAAATAGCGTAAAACTGGAGGCTTTATTTATGTATTATCCAATGTATTTTGATCCAACTTATATGTTAGTGATTCTTGGCGTAATCATCTGTATGATGGCTTCTGCAAAGATGAATTCTACATTTAATAAATATTCCCGTGTGCGGAATCATTCTGGCATGACAGGAAGAGAAGCGGCAGAAGAGATCTTAAGACGTGCCGGAATCTATGATGTCAGAGTGGAACATATCTCTGGAAATCTGACGGATCATTATGATCCAAGGTCAAAAGTGCTGCGTCTGTCAGATGCGACTTATAATTCAACATCTGTTGCAGCAATGGGAGTTGCAGCACATGAGTGTGGACATGCGGTTCAGCATGAGACGGGATATGTTCCATTAAAAATCAGAGGTGCACTTGTTCCAATTGCTAATTTTGGAAGTACCATTGCATGGCCACTGATTATTATCGGACTGTTTTTTAACAGCCGTTCTTCTGCATTGTTTCTGAATCTTGGAATTCTGGCATTTTCATTGGCCGTTTTGTTCCAGATCGTGACATTGCCGGTGGAATTCAATGCATCCAACCGTGCAATTCGGGTACTCGGAAGTAGTGGAATGTTATATGAAGATGAAGTAAAGGCAACGAGAAAAGTATTGACAGCAGCAGCGCTTACTTATGTTGCAGGTGCGGCGTCTGCAATTCTTCAGCTGCTCCGTATCATATTGCTGACGGGAAACCGAAGAGATTAAGAGAGAATAATTGGATCCCGTACAGAATGCGGGAAGGAATGTGGAGGAAAAGTTATGGCAGCATCGATTGGCGGGCGCGAACTTGTGCTTGAAATACTGCTTCAGATTACGAGGGATGGGGAATACAGCCATATTGCCTTGAAGAATGTTCTTGATCAATATCAATATCTGGATAAAAAAGAGCGTGCGTTTATCACGAGAGTGGTAGATGGCACGCTTGAACACATGATAGAAATCGACTATATCATCAATCAATTTTCCAAAGTAAAAGTGAATAAAATGAAACCGGTGATTCGGACCATTATGAGAAGTGGTGTTTACCAGTTAAAGTACATGGACAGCGTGCCTGATTCAGCAGTTTGTAATGAAGCGGTAAAACTGGCAGAAAAACGCGGGTTTAAGACATTAAAAGGATTTGTCAATGGTGTGCTGCGCAATATCAGCAGAAATCTGTCAGATATTGTATATCCTTCGGAAGAGAATCTGTTTCAGTACCTTTCAATCCGTTATTCGCTTCCGGAATGGATCTTGAAACAATGGCTGTCAGTTTATGATGAAAAGACAGTTTGTGAGATGGCTGAAGAATTCTTGAAAGAAAAACCTCTGACGGTTCGCTGTAATCTGGATAAGATCTCAAAGGAAGAATTAATATGTCTGCTACAGAAAGAAGGCGTTAATGTCCAAGAGAGTCCGTCTCTTCCTTATGCACTGTATCTTTCGGGATTTGATCATCTTGCCGGACTACATAGTTTTCAGATGGGTTATTATCAGGTGCAGGATATCAGTTCCATGCAAGTGGCAGAATGGGCGTCACCACAACCAGGAGACTATGTCATTGATGTGTGTGCCGCACCTGGTGGAAAATCGATGCATATTGCAGAGTGTCTGAAAGGAACTGGTCACGTAGAAGCACGGGATCTGACCGATTATAAAGTATCTATGATTCGTGAAAATATTGTACAAAGTGGCTTGCCTAATATAGAAGCTGTGCGTCAGGATGCTCTTGAATTGGTGAGTGAAACTGTCGGAAAAGCAGATATTGTTATAGCAGATCTTCCGTGTTCGGGGTTGGGGGTTCTGGGCAAGAAACCAGATTTGAAGTATAAGATGACAGAGGAGATGACAAAAGAACTGGCAGCATTTCAGAGACAGATCTTATCCGTAGTACATCAATATGTGAAACCGGGTGGTAAACTGCTATATAGTACTTGTACGATTCACAGGGAAGAAAATGAGAGAAATGCAGAATGGTTCGCCAGAGAATATCCGGAATTTTGCCTTGTAAAGCAGAAGCAGATGCTGCCGGGAAAAGACGAAGGCGACGGATTCTATATTGCAATGTTTCAAAAGGAGAGTCATGAATAAGAAGGATATATGTTCTTATAATTATGAAGAATTAAAGATAGAAATAGAGAGCATAGGGGAAAAAGCTTTTCGCAGCAAACAGATCTATGAATGGCTGCATGTAAAGCTTGTTGATTGCTTTGACGAGATGACCAATCTGTCAAAAAAGTTAAGAGAAAAATTAGAAGAGAACTACGTGATTCCTACAGTGAATATGATTGATCATCAGATATCCAAAGTGGATCCTACAGAAAAGTTCCTTTTTGAATTGTCAGATGGTAATATGATAGAAAGTGTTCTGATGAAATATAATTATGGCAATTCCGTGTGTATTTCTTCACAGGCCGGGTGCCGTATGGGGTGTAGATTCTGTGCTTCTACGATTGGAGGACTGGAGCGGAGTCTGGCACCGTCAGAGATGCTAAGACAGATTTATCAGATTCAGAAGATGACAGGAGAACGGGTATCCAACGTGGTGGTGATGGGAACCGGTGAGCCATTAGATAACTATGATAATTTTGTGAAATTTATTCATATGCTGAGCGATGAACACGGCCTGAATATCAGCCAGCGCAATATTACAGCTTCTACTTGCGGCATTGTACCGAATATGAGGCGCCTGGCAGAAGAAGGGCTTCAGATTACTCTGGCATTATCGTTACATGGTTCCAGTCAGGAAAAAAGAAAGAGATTGATGCCAGTAGCAAATAAATATGAATTACAAGATGTATTGGAAGCATGTGACTATTATTTCCAGAAAACAGGGCGAAGAATTACTTTTGAGTATAGTCTGGTGGAAGGTGTGAATGATCAGCCGGAGGATATCCGGGAACTGACTTCTATATTAAAAAAGAGAAACTGTCACTTGAATCTGATTCCGGTGAATCCGATCAAGGAGCGGGATTATAAGAAGCCAGACAGGAAAAATGCTCTGGAATTTAAAAATAAACTTGAAAAAAACGGAATTAATGTTACTATAAGAAGGGAAAGAGGCTCAGATATTGATGGAGCCTGCGGCCAATTGCGCAGAAGGCATGCGGCAGCGGATGAAGGAGAAGCGAATGAAACTATATGCAATGACTGATGTAGGCAGAAAACGTGAAGTCAACCAGGACTACGTATATGTAACGGACAGCCCGATAGGACCGTTTCCGAATCTTCTTGCGGTAGCCGATGGAATGGGAGGCCACAAGGCAGGAGATTTTGCGTCCAAATATACGGTGAATGTGTTGATCGATGAATTGAAAAATACACCATTAGATAAGCCTGAAGAGATTCTGCGTAATGTAGTCGGTATTGCAAATCATAAGCTGATCGAGGCCGCGTCCACGGATATTAAGCTGGAAGGAATGGGAACAACACTGGTAGTAGCAACAGTTGTTGGCAATACATTATATTTTGCCAATGTGGGAGACAGCAGACTCTATTTGATCAATGATAAGATCCGGCAGATATCTAAGGATCATTCTCTTGTGGAGGAGATGGTAAGGCTGGGAGGAATTAAGGCAGAAGAAGCCAGAAATCACCCAGATAAAAATATCATCACAAGAGCCATAGGAGTAAAGGAAGATGTAGAGGCAGATATCTATGAATATCGCCTGAAAAAGGGTGATTTCATACTGATGTGCACCGATGGGTTGAGTAATATGGTAGAAGATGAAGACATGTTTGATATTGTGAAAGGTGCCAGAGATATTGTAGAAGCGGTGCAGATGTTAATCGAAAAGGCAAATAGTAATGGTGGGAGAGATAACATAGGGGTTGTTATGGCAGAGCCACTTGCGGATGAGGTGAATATATGGTAAAAGATGGTATTTTTCTTGGAAAGCGATATGAGGTGCTGAGTAAGATCGGGGCAGGTGGGATGGCCGATGTCTATAAAGGCAAAGACCAGATGTTGAATCGTTATGTGGCAATCAAGGTTTTAAAGAAAGAATATAAGGAAGATGAGAATTTTGTGCGTAAATTCCGCTCAGAGGCTCAGGCAGCAGCTGGGCTTATGCATCCGAACATCGTAAATGTATACGATGTTGGAGAAGACCGGGGGCTGTATTATATGGTCATGGAACTGGTCGAAGGAATTACGTTAAAGGAATATATTGAGAAAAAAGGAAGATTATCTCATAAAGAGGTTATCAGTATTGCTATTCAGGTATGTACAGGTATCGGAGTGGCTCATGCGGCAAATATTATTCATCGTGATATTAAGCCGCAGAATATTATTATATCAAAAGATGGGAAAGTAAAAGTAACAGATTTTGGCATTGCGAAGGCTACTACATCTAATACAGTTAGTTCTAATGCTATGGGATCTGTTCATTATACATCTCCAGAACAGGCTCGTGGAGGATTCAGTGACCAGAGAAGTGATATCTATTCTATCGGTATCACTCTTTACGAGATGGTGACTGGGCAGGTGCCGTTTGACGGAGATTCTACCGTGTCAGTAGCTATTAAGCATCTTCAGGAAGAGATTACTCCGCCTTCAGAAATTGTGCCGGATATTCCGTATAGTCTGGAACAGATCATATTAAAGTGTACACAAAAGAATAGTGAGAGAAGATATAAGAATACCAATGAGCTGATTCGGGATCTGAAGCGGTCTTTGGTAGATCCGGATGGAGATTTCGTTGTGATTCCTCCTCTTCGTAATGCTGATACAGTTATTATTACAGATGAAGATCTGGATGATATCAGAAGCTCTTATGACGAAGATGACGATTATGATGAAGATGATTACGACGAAGATGATTATGATGAGGATGACGACGATTATGACGAATATGAGGATGACGAATATGATGATGAGTACGATTCCAAGCATGGCAAAAAAGGAAAAGACTCTGATGATGTCAATCCTCGTATGCGGAAGATTACAAAGATTCTGACGATTGTTGTTGCAATCATTATTATATTTATTCTGGTATTTTCCATTGGAAAGGCCGCAGGCGTTTTTAAATTTGGACCAAGTCTTATCTCGGAAGATTCAGAAGAACAAGTAAAAGTTCCGAATGTAGTCGGTATGACAGAGGAGCAGGCAAAGAAGGCGCTGAATGAAAAAGGACTTGGCTTCAAAGTTGTTGAGCGAAAAGAATCCAAGAAGTATGAAGAAGGAACCGTATGTGAACAGAAGACGGAGGCAGGAAAGAAAGTTGCCAAGAATACAACGATTCAGGTAGTTGTAAGTTCAGGTCTTATTGGAGATGAAATAACAGTACCGGACGTAAGTGGTATGAGTGAAGATGAAGCACAGAGTGCATTGGAAAAAGAAGGATTCAAGAAGATATCCTCCGAGTTTGAGTACAGTGACAGTGTGGCAGAGGGTGATGTGATTGGAACGACACCTGCAGCGAATTCAAAAGCGACCAAGGATACTGAGATTGTCATGAAAGTAAGTAAAGGTGCTGAGAAGAAGACCGTTCCGAATGTAGTGGGACAGCAAGACGAAGATGCACAGAATGCAATTAAGAGTGCAGGTTTGAATGTTGGTACAGTAACGTATGATTATAATGACAGTGTTCCGAAAGGTCAGGTTGTATCCCAGAGTGTGGATGGCGGTAAGAAAGTGGCAGCAGGAACCAGTGTGGGACTTGTAGTCAGCAATGGACCGAAACCAGACGAAAGAGTAGATGTTCAGAATTTTGTGGGAAGATCAGAAAGTGATCTGACGAGTTGGGCTTCCGGCAACGGACTTTATACAAGCCGAACTGGCTCTCAGACCAGTGATACGATTCCAAAAGGTGCGATTATCTCTCAGAGTCCGTCTTCTGGAAAAGTTGATAAAGGTGGAACCATTACTTATGTGATCAGTGACGGACCATCACAGGATCAGGGCGGCTCGGAAGGTATAGAATAAGCACAGAGACTAAAAGCAGATAGGATAGAGATGCAAGGAAAGATAGTAAAAGGAATTGCCGGATTCTACTACGTACACGTAGTAGAATCCGGTGTTTATGAATGTAAAGCCAAAGGAACTTTTCGAAAGGATAAGATTAAACCGCTGGTAGGAGATAATGTTGAGATAGAAGTTCTGGATGAGAGCGAGAAGACTGGAAATATTATTGCCATACTTCCTCGCATGAATGAGCTGATTCGTCCGGCAGTTGCCAATATTGATCAGGCTCTGGTGGTGTTCGCAATTACAAAGCCGAATCCACATTTTAATCTTTTGGATCGATTTTTGGTGATGATGGAAAGTAAAGAGATTCCAGTGGTGCTGTGCTTTAACAAAGAGGACATTGCCGAGGATCCGCAGGTCAAAGAATTAAAGCAGATTTATGCGAGATGTGGATATCCGTTAATATTTACCAGTGCTTTGAAAGAAAAGAACATTGACAGCGTTCGAAAGGTTTTGAAGGGAAAGACAACAGCTATTGCAGGCCCTTCTGGTGTTGGCAAATCTTCAATTATTAATATTTTACAGCCAGAAGCCAATATGGAGACCGGAACTATCAGTAATAAGATTGAGCGCGGAAGGCATACGACAAGGCATTCGGAATTGTTCCCGATTGATGAGAATTCTTACATTATGGATACTCCTGGTTTTAGCTCGCTGTATGTCAACGATTTTGAAAAAGAAGAACTGAAATATTATTTTCCGGAGTTTGCAAAGTATGAGGGAATGTGCCGTTTTCATGGATGTGATCATGTTCATGAGCCGGGATGTGCAGTAAAAGAGGCTGTAGATGCGGGAGAAATACACAGAATACGATATCAGAATTATATAGAGATGTATGAGGAACTGAAGAGTAAGAGGAGGTATTGATATGGACTATATATTAGCTCCATCAATTTTGTCGGCAGATTTCAAGGTGTTGGGCCAGGAAATGCAGAAGACAGCAGAAAACGGTGCCAGATATCTGCACTTTGATGTAATGGATGGAATGTTTGTACCCAGTATATCTTTTGGGATGCCAGTGCTTGCATCGATTCATAATGCAACGAATCAGTTGATGGATGTGCATTTGATGGTACAGGAACCGATTCGTTATATTGAGGCTTTTCAAAAAGCGGGTGCGGATCTTGTGACGATTCATCTGGAGGCATGTGAAGATGTAGAGGCAACGATTACAACCATTCATGAATGTGGGATGAAAGTTGGCTTGTCTATTTGCCCGGAGACAGATGCAGAGATGGTTCTGCCGTATTTATCAGAAATAGATATGATATTGGTGATGAGCGTTCATCCGGGATTCGGAGGACAGAAATTTATTCCGGAATCATTAGAGAAAATACGTAAGATCCGTGCTATGATGGCAGAACGTGGATTATCCGTGGATATTCAGGTGGATGGGGGGATCTGCCTGGCAAATGTACGGGATGTATTAGATGCGGGAGCGAATATCATTGTTGCAGGGTCAGCTGTGTTTAAGGGAGATCCAGAGAAGAATACCAAAGATTTTATGGAGATACTGAATAGTTATGAGTAAGAGAATTGTAATTGTGAGTGGGGGAGAACTGAATGAGAATTTTGCTCTTTCTATTCTGAGAGAGCAGGAAGGGGAATGTATCATTGCTGTAGACAAGGGAATGGAATTTCTTTATCTACATCAGATTATGCCAAGCTATATTGTGGGAGATTTTGACAGTGTGAAGAAAGAAATCGGTGACTATTACCGGAATGAAACGAATGTACCGATTCGCGAATATAATCCAGTTAAGGATGCGTCCGATACTGAGATTGCTATCAGACTGGCGATGACTCTTGGATGCAGCGAGCTGATAATCCTTGGAGCTACAGGAGGCAGAATCGATCATCTGTGGGCGAATGTACAGAGCCTTATGATTCCGTTTAAGGCAGGGATCGATGCGAAGATTATAGACAGTCAGAATCTAATCCGCCTGATTGGAGATGGAGAGACGCATTTGAAGAAGGAAGAGGCATTCGGTCCATATTTTTCTGTATTTCCATTAGGAGAAGAGGTTTTTGGATTTAATATCGAAGGAGCCAAATATCCATTGCGTAATCATACGCTTTCGCCTTGTAATAGTCTCTGTGTCAGCAATCAGATCGCAGAAGATGTTGATGAGGTTGTAATCAGTTTCCCGGCGGGAAATGTAATCTTGATGCAGACCCGTGACAAGCGCGAGTAAAAGTGATACACTATTGTGTATTCGTGAGAATAGAGAACAAGAAGAGAGGACGAGATAGATGAAATTAGGAATCGTAGGATTACCAAACGTAGGGAAAAGTACGTTGTTCAATTCATTGACAAAAGCCGGAGCAGAATCTGCAAACTATCCATTCTGTACCATTGATCCAAATGTCGGCGTTGTAACTGTGCCTGATGAAAGATTAAATGTACTGGGAGAGATGTATCATACCAAGAAAATCATACCGGCTGCAATTGAGTTCGTTGATATTGCAGGATTAGTAAAAGGTGCTTCCAAAGGAGAGGGACTTGGGAACCAGTTCCTTGCCAATATTCGTGAAGTTGATGCGATTGTCCATGTAGTGAGATGTTTTGAAGACAGCAATATTGTTCATGTAGATGGAAGTATCAATCCATTACGTGATATTGAGACTATCAATCTGGAATTAATTTTCTCTGATCTGGAGATACTGGAACGTAGAATTGCCAAGACAACAAAGGTTGCAAGAAATGATAAAGCTGCAGCAAAGGAATTGGCATTGTTGGAGAAGATTAAGGTACACCTGGAAGAAGGAAAACTTGCGAAGACATTTGACGATGTAAGTGATGAAGAGGAAGAAGAATGGCTTGCAGGATATAATCTGTTGACATATAAACCAGTCATCTATGCTGCAAATGTTGCAGAAGATGATCTGGCAGATGACGGTGCTTCTAATGCCGGAGTAGAAGCTGTCCGTGAATATGCGAAGGAAGAACAGAGCGAAGTGTTCGTTGTGTGTGCACAGATTGAGCAGGAAATTGCTGAATTAGAAGATGATGAGAAGAAGATGTTCCTGGAAGATCTGGGATTAACGGAATCTGGCCTTGAAAAATTAATTAAAGCCAGCTATAAATTACTGGGGCTGATTAGTTACCTGACTGCAGGTGAACCAGAAGTGCGTGCATGGACGATTAAAAATGGAACCAAAGCACCTCAGGCAGCAGGAAAGATTCATTCCGATTTTGAACGAGGATTTATTCGTGCTGAAGTAGTATCCTATGATGATCTGATTGCTTGCGGCAGTCATAATGCAGCAAAAGAAAAAGGACTGATCAGACTGGAAGGAAAAGATTACGTTGTAAAAGACGGAGACATTATGTTATTCCGTTTTAACGTATAAGGAAGGAAGAATGAAAAATGCATAAAACAATAGATTTTCCGAATATTGGGATCCACTTGGAATCCGTTGGGGATCATATTACAGTATTTGGATTCGATATTGCATACTATGGCATTATTATTGGAATTGGCATTCTGGTCGGTCTGCTTATCGCAGTTGCAGAGGCAAAGCGGACAGGTCAAAAGGAAGAAGATTACTATGATCTGGCAATCTATGCAGTGATTTTTGCAATCATAGGTGCCAGAGCATATTATGTTATTTTTTCCTGGGATATGTATAAAGACGACCTGTTAAGTATATTGAATATTCGTCAGGGTGGTCTTGCAATCTATGGAGGTGTGATTGCAGCAGTTATAACGGTCTTGATTTTTGCAAGGATCAAGAAGTTATCGGCACCGCTGCTTATGGATACTGCAGGTCTTGGACTTGTGGCAGGACAGATGATCGGACGATGGGGAAACTTCTTTAACAGGGAGGCTTTTGGAGAATATACGGATAGCCTGTTAGCGATGCAGCTTCCAGTGGATGCAGTCAGAAGTTCTGATATTACGGAATTGATGAGAGAGCACATGGAGACTGTGGATGGTGTATCTTATATCCAGGTTCATCCGACTTATTTGTATGAGTCACTTTGGTGTATGATGGTTCTGATCATAATGTTGCTGTACCGAAAGCATAAAAAATTTGACGGGGAAGTATTCCTGGTGTATCTTCTGGGATATGGACTGGGAAGAGTCTGGATTGAGGGTCTGAGAACAGACCAGTTACTGCTTCCGGTAGTGGGATTACCAGTATCACAGATCCTGGCCGGAGTGATCGTGGTTGTGTCAACAATATTGATAATATATCATCGATGGAAAGTAACGAAAGAATAATAAAAAACAGCAGAAGCATTGTAATTGATTACGATGCTTCTGCTATTTTTTTACGCTAATTCAGTGAGGCAGGAGAGAGCGGCTTCGTCAGCTACGATGGTTACATCGTTGTGGAGCTGGAGGATGGAGGCTGGCACTTCCGGAGTGATTGGGCCGTAGAGTACTTTTTCGAGTATCTGGGCCTTGTCAGCGCCGCTTACGATGACCAGGATCTTTTTTGCCTGCATAATATTTTTGATTCCCATGGTGTATGCCTGGCGTGGTACTTCTTCCTCAGAAGCAAAGAAACGCTTGTTGGCTTCTATGGTACTTTCTGTCAAGTCTACGCAGTGTGTTTCGCGTTCGAAAGCAGCGCCTGGTTCATTGAAGCCGATATGACCATTGTGCCCAAGTCCCAGAAGCTGTAGATCAATACCACCGGATGTGGCAATTATATGATTGTAATCAGTACAAGCCTTCTCTGAATTGACCTCAAGTCCATTGGGAACGAAAGTGTGAGCTTTGTCAATGTTTACATGATTGAATAGATTCGTGTCCATAAAATAGCGATAGCTCTGGTCATTTTCGGGGGAGAGACCTTTATATTCGTCCAGATTGATGCTGGTTACATGAGAGAAGTCAAGGTCTCCTTTGTTATACCACTCAATTAATTGGCGATAAGTTCCTACAGGTGAAGAACCGGTGGCAAGTCCCAGTACACAGTTGGGTTTCATAATAATCTGTGCAGAAATAATATTTGCAGCTTTACGGCTCATGTCTTGATAATCTTTTGCTCTGTAAATAATCATAGTTTTTATCCCTTTCTTTGAATAGTTCATATCTTTTGTGTTCAGTATAACAATCATCCTGTACTTTTCAAGGGAAATGCGTGGAATTGAAGTTACTTTCACAAATGGAAAGAAACAACCTGAAATTGTGCAATTTCACTAATTGAGTACTACTAAAATTGGCTAAAAATCAACCCTGTTTTGAAAAGGATGAAAGAACTTTCAGAACATAGATATGTTATTGAAAATAAAAACGGAGTTGGTATACTTGGTTTCAGCAAGGCAAACAAAGGAAGGAGAACGAAGATGAAAGAGTGTATAGAACAGATAAAAGGCAAATTGATTGTATCATGTCAGGCATTACCGCATGAACCGTTACATTCTTCTTTTATTATGGGAAGAATGGCGGTTGCAGCGAAAGAAGGCGGTGCTGTGGGAATTCGCGCGAATACAAAAGAAGACATCCAAGAAATACAGACTCAGGTCGATCTTCCGATTATTGGAATTGTAAAAAGAGATTATGACGACAGTAAGGTGTACATCACTCCGACAATGAAAGAGATTGAGGAGTTAATGGAAGTGAAGCCAGAGATTATTGCGATTGATGCGACAGAGGCACTTCGACCGGGAAATGTTACATTGGATGAATTTTATTATCAGATTAGGGAGAAATATCCGGATCAGCTTCTAATGGCAGATTGTTCAACTGTGGAGGAAGCAATTCATGCAGATGAGCTTGGATTTGATTTTATCGGAACTACGATGGTCGGATATACAGAACAGAGCAAGGGAGATAGAATCGAAGCAAATGATTTTGAAATCTTAAGAAAAATTGTGGCACAGGTAAAACATCGTGTGATTGCAGAAGGTAATATCAATACTCCGGAGAAAGCAAAAAGAGTTATTGAGTTGGGAGCATTCAGTGTTGTGGTTGGTTCTATCATTACAAGACCACAATTGATTACAAAATCATTTGCTGAGGCACTGGAATAGAAAAGCGGGCTTAATATTTTTCACATAAAACAAGAATAATAAAAAGAAAAGGAGAAAGAATTATGAAAAATCTTGACAAGTACAAAGGAGTCATTCCGGCATTTTATGCATGTTATGACAAGGAAGGAAATATCAGTCCAGAAGGAGTGCAGGCTCTGACAAGATATTTCGTAGAAAAAGGGGTAAAGGGTGTATATGTTAACGGATCTTCCGGAGAATGTATTTACCAGAGCGTGGAAGATCGTAAGATTGTCCTGGAAAATGTGATGAAAGCAGCAGAAGGGAAATTGACAGTCATTGCCCATGTAGCGTGCAACAATACCAAAGACAGTATGGAGCTTGCAAGACATGCAGAGAGCCTTGGGGTAGATGCAATTGCGGCAATTCCTCCGATTTATTTCCATCTTCCTGAATATGCGATTGCACAGTACTGGAATGATATCAGTTTGGCAGCACCAAATACAGACTTTGTCATCTATAATATTCCGCAGCTTGCAGGAGTAGCACTTACGATGGGATTGTTTGCAGAGATGAGAAAGAATCCAAGAGTCATTGGTGTAAAGAATTCATCTATGCCAGTGCAGGATATTCAGATGTTCAAACAGGCAGCAGGAGAAGATTATATCGTCTTTAATGGTCCAGATGAGCAGTTTATCAGTGGACGTGTTATCGGAGCAGAGGGCGCTATCGGCGGAACATATGGTGTTATGCCAGAGTTATTCCTGAAGATGGATGAGTATGTAAAAGCAGGAGATATGGAGAAAGCAAGAGAGATTCAATATGCTGTAGATGTAATTATATATAAGATGTGCTCAGGCCATGGCAATATGTATGGCGTGATCAAGGCAATTCTTAAGATTAATGAAGGACTGGAACTTGGAGGAGTCAGAGAACCATTGTCGGCACTGATTGAGTCTGATATGGCAATCGTTGAAGAGGCTGCAAAGATGATTCGCGATGCAAAAGAAGCGTATCTCGCATAAAAAATATCAAAATCAGACACGAATGAGAATATAGGAGGAGAGAATAGAATGCAAGGTTTTACAGTAATAGATTTGGCGATCTTGATTGTGTATCTGGCAGCAGTATTGTTAGCAGGACTTCATTTCGCCAAAAGGGAGATGAAGGGAAAAGAATATTTTAAGGGAGATGGAACGGTACCGTGGTGGGTAACTTCTGTTTCTATCTTCGCAACGTTGTTAAGTCCGATATCCTTCCTGTCACTGGCAGGAAATTCATATGCAGGGACATGGATCATGTGGTTTGCTCAGCTTGGAATGCTTCTGGCAATTCCACTTACCATTAAGTTCTTCTTGCCAATTTACAGTAAACTGGACATTGATACCGCATACCATTATCTGGAATTAAGATTTGGAAGTAAAGGACTGCGTGTGTTAGGGGCTGTGATGTTCATCATTTATCAGGTAGGGCGTATGTCTATTATCATGTACCTGCCATGTATGGTACTTTCCAGTCTGACGGGCATTAATGTGAATCTGCTGATCGTAATCATGGGAATTATCGCAATCATTTATTCCTATACAGGTGGATTGAAATCTGTACTTTGGACAGACTTTATCCAGGGTTCTGTGTTATTGATCGGTGTAACTTTTTCGCTGTTCTACCTGTTAGCACATATTGATGGAGGAATTGGAACAATCTTCCATGCTTTTGCAACAGAGCATAAGTTCCTGGCAGTAGATCAGCCAATCTTCAATCCGAATATCCTAAAAGACAGTGTGTTTATTATGATTGTCGGAGCCGGATTTAATACCATGGGATCTTATGTATCAAGTCAGGATATTGTACAGCGTTTTACAACAACCACGGATACGAAGAAGTTAAATAAGATGATGCTGACAAATGGTGGATTATCTATCTTCATTGCAACTGTATTCTATCTGATTGGTACTGGATTATACGTATTCTATCAGCAGAATGCATTACCGCCGGCAGCAGCACAGGATCAGATCTTTGCATCTTACATTGCATTTGAACTTCCGGTGGGATTCACAGGACTTCTTCTGGCTGCCATCTACGCAGCAGCACAGTCCACATTGTCTACAGGACTGAACTCTGTGGCAGCAAGCTGGACGCTGGATATTCAGGCACGTTTGTCTAAGAAGGAATTGAGTTTTGAGAAACAGACCAAGATTGGTCAATATGTATCCCTGATTGTTGGTATTTTTGCGATCGTAGTATCTATGGTACTTGCAAATGGCGGCGTGAAGTCTGCATATGAATGGTTCAACGGATTTATGGGACTGGTACTTGGAATTCTGATAGGAACATTTATCCTTGGAGCATTTACAAAAGTGGCAAATACATTTGGGGCAACACTGGCATTTATTGCAGCATCTGCAGTCATGGTAGGAATAAAATATTTTGTACCGGCAGAAGATGTTACTATCTGGTCATACTCCATTATCTCAATTGCAGTATCTCTGATAGTAGGAATTCCTGCAAGTATGATCTGGAGAAAGGTGAAAGGAGATACTTCTGAGCCTGCGAAGTACACAACCATTTACACTTCAAAATAAAAGGAGAAGTTGAGATGATATACGGAAATATTCATAATATGGAAGAGTTTTCTTGTCTGGAAGAGAAGATCAAAGAATGCTTTGTATATGTAATGGAGCATGACATGGCGGTATATGAGAAAGGGAGCCATGAAATTGACGGAGAAAGTTTCTTTGTAAACGTAGTAGAATATACCACAACTACACCAGAGGAGCGTTTTTGGGAAGCACATAAAAAATATCTGGATGTACATGTGATGATCCATGGAACGGAGCAGATTGATCTGAACTTTATTCAGAATATGGAACAGAAGGAATTCGTGGAAAAGGATGATTTCCTTCCATTAGAAGGGGAAAAGAAAGCATCGGTTATCTTACAGGATGGCGATTTCCTGATCTGTTATCCAAGTGACGGACATCGTACTGCGGTTGCCGTGGATGGACCAGAGACGATTAAAAAAGCTATTTTTAAAGTATTAATATAATATTTACAAAAGGCAAATCGGAGAAGAATCCAGGATTTGCCTTTTTGTAGTAACTGCTCAGCTGTAGATTGCGCAATGAAAAAGAATATATTATAATGAAAGGACAAAAGCCAGCAAAATGATAAAAAAATATGTAAGTATAGATATCGGCGGTACTGCGATGAAATATGGGCTTATCAGTGAAGAAGGAGTTATTCTTGCCCGGAGTGAACAAAAGACAGAGGCTTATAAAGGTGGAGCGTCTATTCTTGAAAAAGCTGTCAGGATTGTGGAAGGATTTTTGAAGAGAGAAGAGATTAGCGGCATCTGTATCTCCACTGCAGGTATGGTCGATACGATTAAGGGTGAGATATTTTATTCAGCACCTCTGATTCCCAGATACGCGGGAACCAAATTTAAAGAAACTATGGAACGGAAATTCGGAATTCCCTGTGAAGTGGAAAATGATGTGAATTGTGCCGGACTTGCAGAATATATGTCTGGTGCATCAAAAGGATGCCATAGTGCACTGATGTTGACTGTCGGAACAGGGATTGGGGGCTGTATTGTATTAAATGGCGAGATTTACCATGGATTCAGTAACAGTGCCTGCGAGATTGGTTATATGCATATGGCAGGCAGTGATTTTCAAACAATGGGTGCTGCCAGCATATTGACGAGAAAAGTGGCAGAGTGGAAGAATGAATCGGAAGAAAATTGGAACGGTTATCATATTTTTGAAGAAGCAAAAAAAGGGGATGAATTGTGTAACAAAGCAATCAATGAAATGGTGGATGTATTGGGACAAGGCATCACGAATGTTTGTTATGTGATTAACCCGGAGATCGTCGTACTGGGCGGTGGAATTATGGCACAGGAAGAGTTCCTGAGAAAGAAGATTGAAGATGCCGTGAGTTGGTATTTAATTCCAAGTATTGCTGCTCACACAAAGATTGCATTTGCAAAACATAGAAATGACGCAGGTATGTTGGGGGCATTTTATCATTTTCAAAATTGTCATAGGAGATAAAGGGTGAAGATACAATGGAGTACTATGTAAAATCTGTAGTTCCAATCATAGAATCAAATTATGATAACTTTACAACTGTGGAAAAGACGATTGCAGACTTTTTCATTTATAATCGTAAGAAGGTAGATTTTTCTGCGAAAGCAATTGCAGAACGGTTATATGTCTCAGAGGCATCACTCTCCCGCTTTGCTAAGAAATGTGGCTATCGGGGCTATCGAGAGTTTGTGTATCAGTATGAAGAGACATTTGTTGAAAAGCAGGAATCCATGACGGGAAATACGAGAATGGTATTGAATGCATATCAAGAGCTTCTGAATAAGACTTACAATCTGGTGAATGAGGCTCAGATTGCCAGAATCAGCAGATATTTGAATCAGGCGGAACGAGTCTTCGTATGTGGCAAGGGAAGTTCTGGTCTTGCTGGCGGTGAGATGGAACTGCGTTTTATGAGAATCGGTGTAGACATTGATTCGATTCGGGATTCTGATTTGATGAGGATGCAGGCGGTATTTCAGGACAAACGGAGTTTGGTATTTGGAATCAGTATCAGTGGTGAAAAGGAAGATGTCTTGTATCTTTTGTATGAGGCACACAGAAGAGGGGCTAAGACGGTACTTTTGACGGCCAAGAATAAAGGGATCTTTGATGAATTTTGTGATGAGGTAGTGCTTCTTCCATCTTTGCGGCATCTGAATCATGGAAATGTAATATCACCGCAGTTCCCGATTCTGGTTATGCTTGATATTATCTATTCCTATTATGTGGAACAAGATAAATTTGAGAAAGAAATTCTTCATGATAACACTTTGCGTGCATTAGAAGAAGGAAGCAAAATGCATCAAAATATTCAATCATTATAATTTAGTGGGAGGAACAGCATGATTATCAAAAATGTAAAGGTGTATACGGAGGAAAAGACTTTTTCTGATGGGATAATCTATATCAAAGATGGGGTATTTGATAAGATTATTATCTCTGAAACATCTCCGGTGAATGTGGATTCACTGAGAAATCTGGAGGGTGATTTGGATGAAGTGATTGATGGACAGGGGGGCTATGCTATCCCGGGGTTGATCGATCTACATTTTCACGGATGTAAAGGGTACGATTTCTGTGATGGCACCAAAGAAGCAATTGCAGAAATTGCAAAGTATGAGGCTTCCATTGGAGTAACAGCTATTGCACCGGCAACGATGACGCTTTCGGTGGAAGAGCTGGAGAGAATTCTTGCAGTTGCAGCATCCTACAAAAAGGAAGCAGAAGTAAGTGGAACACAGGGCGCAGATCTGATTGGAATCAATATGGAAGGGCCATTTATCAGTCCGGCCAAAAAAGGGGCACAGGACGAGCGGAATATCATCCCATGTGATTCGGATATCTGTCAGAGATTTCTGGACGCGTCCGAAGGACTGGTGAAATTCGTCGGAATCGCGCCAGAATGCAGTGAAGAATCGGTACATTTTATTCAGCAGATGAAGGACAAAGTCCATATCTCTTTGGCACATACGAATGCTGATTACGATACTGCTATGGATGCATTTCAGGCAGGAGCAAATCACGCTGTACATCTGTACAACGCCATGCCATCATTTACTCATCGTGCTCCAGGTGTTATCGGAGCAGTGGCAGACAACAAGCATGTCAATGCAGAATTGATCTGCGATGGTGTGCATATCCATCCATCTGTTGTTCGTGCGACATTCCAGATGCTCGGCGCAGACAGAATGATTCTGATCAGCGACAGTATGCGTGCGACCGGCATGCCGGATGGACGTTATACTTTGGGTGGGTTAGAAGTTGATGTGGTCGGTAATCGGGCAACGCTCGTATCGGACGGTGCACTGGCAGGTTCCGCAACCAATCTCCTGGACTGCATGAGAACAGTAGTGAAAAAGATGGGAATTCCATTAGAGACAGCAGTTGCCTGTGCAACAATGAATCCGGCAAAAGCCTTGGGAGAATACGAAAATTATGGTTCAATTACGCCAGGGAAAAAAGGAAACGTTGTATTGCTGGATTCAGAGTTGAATCTGAAAATGGTTGTAAAGGAGGGGACGGAGGTTTTTTGATTTTCCTCCGTCCCCAATTATAGGTTGATGGTATAAATCTTGGTGGGGCGGCCGCGCATGTGACTGGATTTTTGGAAGGAGGTTGTTGCCACTCCGCAGTCTTCTAACTTTTGAAGAATCCGATTGGCGCCCCGCAGAGAGATGTGGAAGTTTTCAGCCAGATCTGTGCTGGTGATTTCGCGTCTTCCAAGCAATATTAAGAGCCGTGTAAGGCGATGGATTGTCATGGTTGACAGGGAGGATTGCTTGGCAATTTCTTGCATCCGTGGGGTGATGATTGTGCTGGTGATAGTACGGTTGTCGGCATCCAGAGGCCCAATCAGTTTCTGGTCTTCGTCCACCAGAAAGGAATCGCCTGAGATTCCGGATGAGATCAGGGCAGTCTGCGAATTGGTTATGGCTTCTTCTACGGTATTACCAATGCCATAGGAGATGTTCAGGTTAAAATCAATAGAATCATTCAGATAAATCGCAAGAAGGTTCTGTTTGAAGTCCGCAGTGATGTAAGACAGGACCGCTTTTTCTGTAAGGACCAGAGTTTTTTCACGCCGCTTTTGCAGGATAAAATCCAGGTCATTCTTATGAGCAAAATCCATCAATGCTTTTTGCAAAGAAATCTCTAAGCGCTCTGACCAGATGCAGTCTTTGGTTTCCTTTGGAGAAATGGAAATGACAGCAGGAGCATGGGCAGTTATTTTCTCGATTTTTATCTTGGCCAGCAGATGTTGCAGAACATCGCGGACATATTCATCGGTTCCTGACGCGAAGACACAAGGAATATGTAAATCTTTTAAGCGTGGAACCAGACTGCTGTAACGACAGATTACCAGATCAATCTGATCTTGTTCCCATAACTTTTGGATATGTTTTAGAGTAGAATCTTCTACAGTGTATAGTTCTTCCAGTGTAGCAACAGAAAGCCAGTGAGAAAAGTCTGGGAATGTATCCATGATGCTTTTATTATCCAGAAGACTTAGGACAGATGCCCGCGGTTCTACATTTACGAATACATCAAAAATAATCCGTTCAGGATCCAATGAACGGTTCTCAATCAACAATGTCAGAGGAATTCTGTAAAAGCTTTCATTATCTGTATCAAGAGAAAGGATTGGCTTGAGAGGTTTGTCAATAGCACGCTCTAATACAGTCTGAACGACGATTCCAGTGGTAAGAATACCATCTGCCCAGGATTCATTTTCCAGATAAATTGCTTTTAAATCCGCAAATTTTTCATACTCCACGAAGCGAAAACTGACATTTTCTGGTGGTTTCTTTAAAGTGTCTTTCATATATCTAACTAAATATCTTGAAGTAATAATAAGAATATGGTAGGTCATACCTGCACCTCCTGATTTACTTATTTATATTTTCTATTAAAG
>NZ_JAFBIX010000034.1 GCF_021531895.1 Faecalicatena contorta
TATATCAGTAGAAACAGAAAAATTCAAGACTGTATAGTCTTGACGAATTTTGGTTAGCGTGGTATAACTTTAATTGAAAATAATTATCATGTACATATATGGAGGTGTTACAAATGACACTTAAGAATCTGAAAATCGGAGAAAGTGCTGTTATTACGAAAGTAGGCGGAGAAGGAGCTCTAAGACAGCATTTTCTGGATATGGGTGTGATTCCGGGGGCGGAAGTTACAGTCGTAAAGTTCGCACCTATGGGAGATCCGATGGAATTACAGATTCATGGATATGAGTTGACACTTCGTCTTGCAGATGCAGATCAGATCAATGTTCAGCTAATTGAAGAACGAACGAATAAGCATAGCCGTATTGACAAAATATATCCTACGGATCATCCGGGATTGGGAGAAGATGGTAAATATCACGCCAAGGATGACGGAGATCCATTGCCGGATGGAACGGTACTTACCTATGCCCTTGTAGGAAATCAGAATTGTGGAAAGACGACATTATTCAATCAATTGACAGGATCTAACCAACATGTGGGGAATTTCCCTGGGGTTACAGTAGATCGCAAAGATGGTCCAATCAAAGGTCATTCGAATACAAGAGTTACAGATCTTCCGGGAATATATTCTATGTCTCCTTACACAAGTGAAGAGATTGTCTCCAGGAATTTTGTTCTTGGGGATAAACCAAAGGCAATCATTAATATTGTTGATGCAACGAATATTGAACGGAATCTTTATCTGACAATGCAGCTTCTGGAGATGAATATTCCTATGGTTGTTGCCCTTAATATGATGGATGAAGTCATGAATAATAATGGTGCCATAGATATCAATGGAATGGAGGCTTTACTGGGAGTTCCGGTTATTCCAATCTCTGCGGCCAAGAATGAAGGTGTCCGGGAATTAATCGAGCACGCAGTACATATCGCACAATATCAGGAACGTCCGCAGAAACAGGACTTTTGCAGTAAAGACGATCATGGCGGTGCAATTCACCGTGCAATTCATGCCGTGGAATCGATCATTGAAGACCATACAGAAAGAGCAGGACTTCCGCTTCGTTTTTCCGCAACAAAAGTGATTGAAGGGGACTCCTTGATTCTGAAGCAGCTAGAACTGGACAAGAATGAACTGGCTATGATTGAGCATATTGTAGTACAGATGGAAAAAGAAGGCGGTATGGATAGAAGTGCTGCCATTGCGGATATGCGTTTTGACTTTATTGAGTATGTCTGTGAACGTACAGTGAAGAAGCCAAAAGAAAGTAAAGAGCGGGTCCGTTCAGAGAAGCTTGACCGTATTCTTACGGGAAAATGGACTGCGATCCCTTGCTTTATTGCCATTATGGGAGCGGTCTTCTTCCTGACTTTTAACGTAATCGGTGCATTTTTACAAGGACTTTTGGAGACCGGTATTGATGTATTGACGGAGGTTGTGGATCAGTGGATGACTGCGGCTCATGTGAATCAGGCTCTCCATGGCTTGGTGATTGACGGTATCTTTGGTGGTGTCGGAAGTGTACTTAGTTTTCTCCCGATCGTAGTGACTTTGTTCTTCTTCTTATCTATTATGGAAGATAGTGGTTATGTGGCACGAGTTGCTTTCTTCATGGATAAATTATTGAGAAAGATTGGACTGTCAGGAAGAAGTATTGTTCCGATGCTGATTGGATTTGGATGTACCGTTCCTGCCGTGATGGCAACGAGAACACTGCCAAGTAAACGAGACCGTAAGATGACGATCCTTCTGACTCCATTTATGAGTTGTACAGCGAAGCTTCCAATCTATGCTTTCTTTGTCAGTGCATTTTTCCCGGGTAAGGGCGGATTCATTATGACAGGAATCTATATTCTGGGGATCATTGTTGGGATTCTGGTAGCCCTTCTGTTTAAAAATACACTATTTAAAGGCGAAGCTGTTCCGTTTGTTATGGAGTTGCCAAATTATCGTATGCCGGGTGCAAAAAATGTTGCACAGTTATTGTGGGAAAAGGCCAAGGATTTCTTAAGCAAAGCATTCAGCGTCATTTTGATCGCAACGATCGTGGTATGGTTCCTGCAGAGTTTTGACCTTCAGCTAAATATGGTAGAAGATTCTTCTAACAGTCTGATGGCTATCATATCTGGGTGGATTGCACCGATCATGGGACCTCTCGGATTAGGAGACTGGCGTATCGTAACCTCACTGATCAGTGGGTTTATGGCAAAAGAGAGTGTGGTATCTACGATGGAAATTCTGTTTGGAAACAGCATTCAGACTGCAATATCAACGCTGTCTGCTGCTACGATGCTAGTATTCTCTCTGCTGTATACACCATGTGTTGCAGCCGTTGCTTCTATTAAACGAGAACTGGGAGCAAGATGGGCAGTAGGGGTCATCTTCTGGCAGTGTGTAGTAGCGTGGATCATTGCTTTTATTGTAAGGCTCATCTGCATGGCAGTTGGATTGTAAAGTAGGAGGTAGGGTATGAATATTGCAGATATACTTGTCTTTCTGGCGGTCACTGTGGTTGTGATCATTGCGGTTGTGATCATGAGAAGAAATAAGAAAAATGGGAAAAGCAGCTGTGGATGTGACTGTGGGCACTGTAGTCAGAGTTGCCAGAGAAAATAAATAATTATAATCCGTAGTATTTCTGCAGATATTGCAGGGAATGCTACGGATCATTTTTATTTGAAAGGATTTGGCATATTCACAGTCAGAATCTTGGTAATCTGAGTCCCGCAGTTGGTCCAGTTATGCTTCTTGGTAGAATCAAGCTGGACACTGTCTCCCGGATACATAATATATTCATCTTCCTCCACATATAATTTCAGAACACCTTCAAGCACATAGATAAATTCTTCTCCTTCATGAGCATATAATTCTATGTTCTCATCCGATCCGATATGAGGCATGAGATGATAAAGCCGTGGAAGATAGGAAAAGTTCTTGGCATTCTGACTTAAAGTATATTGAATGATCTGGTCGCTGACCTTATCACAGCTGGCATCGTAGATTCTTGTGACTGGTGAGGCAGAAGGAGAGGATTCTTTTTCACGGAAAAAATCGATAAATTCCATGCCAAGAACATCTGTGATCTTATGCAGTGAGTCAATGGCAATCTGGGAAAGCCCTCGCTCGAACTGAGACAGATATCCGATTGAAAAACCCGTTGCAGTACTTAATTGCTGTAATGTCATTCCCTGTTTCAGACGCTCTTGCTTAATAGTATTTCCGATTTCCTGAATACTTTTCATAGTAACACCTCGTTTTCATATTTATATAAAATGAGTAGATTTTATAGCGATATTTTCATTATATTGTAATTTGTGAAAATAATCAACTTAAAACAATGGATATTTAGAGATAATGCACAAAAAAGACGCATCAGATTTATGAAAAAAGACCTGATAAAATATGTTGAAAATTTAACAATAATACTGTATTATGAAAATAGGGAAGAAAAAATCGAATGATATTTCATGATTATGAAAATGGAGGAGACGAGATGTCGCTGATAACGAATGTTCAGAAGTTTTCTATCCATGATGGCGACGGAATTCGTACATCTGTATTTTTTAAAGGCTGCCCTTTGAAATGTGAATGGTGTCACAATCCGGAGACTCAGCGGTTTGAAAAGGAGATGCAGTGTGACAAGGAGAAGTGTGTTGGCTGCGGAACTTGTGCAAAGGTATGTCCGAATGGGGCAATATCCATGGAGAATGGAAAGCCAGAGATGAAGAAAGATGCATGTACATTCTGCGGAAAATGTGTAAACTTCTGTCCAATAGGAATCCGTGAGATTATAGGACGGGAATATTCTGTAAAAGAGCTGATAAAAGAGCTGATGAAGGATCAGATGTTTTATGAAGAATCTGGCGGTGGCGTGACGCTTTCCGGCGGAGAAGTCATGGCAATGGATATAGACTATATACTGGCAATTGCAAAAGAGCTAAAACGCCAGGATGTTACACTTACGATTGATACATGCGGATATGTTCCATATGAGAAGTTTCAGGCAATTCTCCCTTATGTTCATACATTTCTTTATGATGTAAAGGTTATGGATCCAAAACTTCACAAAAAGTATATCGGAGTGGATAATCAATTGATTCTTGATAATCTGATTCGTCTTGCAGCGGATGGAGCAAGAATATATATCAGAATTCCAACAATAAAAGAAGTAAATGGTAATGAAAAAAATATGAAAGAAACGATAGCGTTTCTGAAAGAACATGATATTCATCCGGCTCAGATTAATCTGCTTCCGTATCATGATACAGGAAGTGGAAAGTATTCCAAGCTGGATATGGAATATAAGGGAACAGATTTACATGCACCGGAGAAGGAAGAGATGGAGAGCTTCGTCAGACTCTTCGTAGAATCCGGATTCCAGAACACAAAAATAGGAGGGTAAACATATGGCAAAATTACGTGGTATGAATGAAAGAATTCAGAAACTTCGGGAAATCAGTGTGACGACACCTGTTCACATTGATCTTGAGAGAGCAAAGATCGAGACTGATTTCTACAAAGAAAATGACGGCAGATATTCAATCCCGGTTATGAGAGCAATGGTTCTGAAAGAATATTTTTCCAAGAAGACCTTGTATCTGGGAGACGGAGAGCTGATCATCGGCGAAAAAGGTAAGGATCCGCAGGCATCACCTACATTCCCGGAACTTTGCTGTCACAGTGTAGAGGATATGGTGGTCATGAGTGAACGTGAGCTGGTATCCTTCCATACAACAGAAGAAGACAGAAAGCTTCAGGCAGAGGAGATCATTCCATACTGGACAGGAAGAAGTATGAGAGAGAAGATCCTTTCAAGAATGACTCCGGAATGGCAGGAATGCTACAGTGCAGGTATGTTTACAGAATTTATGGAGCAGAGAGGTCCGGGACATACTTGTGGTGGTGAGCAGGTATTTACTACCGGATATATGGATTATAAAGAGAAGATTCATAAGACAATGGATGAACTGGATTATATCAATGATCCGGAAGCAGTGAATAAATGTGAAGAGCTGAAGGCTATGGACATCTCCTGTGATGCAGTAATCATTCTGGGAGAGCGTTATCATAAGCTTGCGCTTGAGATGGCAGAGAAAGAGGAAGATGAGACCAGAAAGGCAGAGCTTCTTCAGATCGCAGCGAACCTGGAGGTTGTTCCGGCACACAAGCCTCAGACTTTCTGGCAGGCAATTCAGTTATACTGGTTCACACACCTTGCAGTTACAACTGAGCTGAATCCATGGGATGCATTTAGCCCGGGAAGACTTGATCAGCATCTGAACCCATATTATGAGAGAGATGTGGAGGCAGGTATTCTGGATGACGAGAAGGCTCTGGAACTTCTGGAATGTCTGTGGGTGAAGTTCTACAACCAGCCTGCACCGGTAAAAGTAGGTATCACATTAAAGGAAAGTGCTACTTATACAGACTTTGCGAACATCAATACCGGCGGTGTTACACCGGACGGACGCAATGGTGTTAATAATGTAAGTTACCTGATTCTGGATTGTATGGATGAGATGAAGCTGGTTCAGCCAAACTCTAACGTAACGATCAGTAAGAAGACACCGGCCAAGTTCTTAAAGAGAGCATGTGAGATCTCAAGAAAAGGATGGGGACAGCCTGCATTCTATAACACAGAAGCTCAGATCATGGAGCTGATCAATGCAGGAAAGAGTCTGGAAGATGCAAGACGCGGTGGTTCTTCTGGATGTGTGGAGACCGGAGCATGGGGAAGCGAAGCTTATATCCTTACCGGTTATCTGAATATCCCGAAGGTATTCCAGCTGACATTGTTCAATGGATATGATGAGTATTCTGGAAAGCAGATTGGATTACCACTTGGATATGCTAAGGACTTCAAGACCTATGATGAACTCTGGGCTGCATTTAAGAAGCAGTTAGAGCACATTGTGAATATCAAGATTCGTGGTAATAACGTAATCGAGCAGTTATATGCACAGGAGATGCCGGCACCATGCCTGTCTGTTGTAACCAACGACTGTATCTCTAATGCAAAAGACTACAATGCAGGTGGAGCAAGATACAATACAAACTATATCCAGGGCGTAGGTATCGGTACCGTTACAGACTGTCTTGCTGCTGTAAAATATAATGTATATGACAATCACAACTTCACGATGGAAGAGTTGATTGAAGCTATGGAGCATGACTTTGAAGGATATGATGCAATCTATCGTATGGTTCATGACAGAACTCCAAAATATGGAAATGATGATGACTATGCAGATGACATTATGCAGGAGGTATTTGAATTATACAGAAGCACCATCACAGGCCGTCCGAACATGAAGGGTGGCAAATATGGTGTAGATATGCTCCCTACTACCTGTCATGTATACTTTGGTGATGTTATTCTGGCAACTCCAAATGGAAGAAAAGCACATAAACCAGTATCTGAAGGTATTTCTCCAGAGAAATCCGCAGACACCAATGGACCGACAGCAGTTATCAAGTCCTGTGCAAAGATGGATCATCTGGCAACAGCAGGTACTCTTCTGAATCAGAAGTTTACACCAAATGTTGTGGCTGGAGAAGAAGGCCTGAATAATATGGCCAGTCTGATTCGTTCATACTTCTCCATGGATGGACATCATATTCAGTTCAACGTTATTGATAAACAGACACTGATCGATGCTCAGAATCATCCAGAAGATTATAAAGATCTGATCGTTCGTGTCGCAGGATACAGTGATTTCTTCCGTAACCTGGATAAACCATTGCAGGACGAGATCATCAATCGTACAGAACAGTCATTTGATTAATTAGAACTTGACAATTTCACTAATTTGTATAGAATTATGAAACATAAGGACAGGGTGGTCAACGCCTTGTCCTTTTTTTATTCCATAGTTTGAGAAAGGAAGGTGTAGAGTTATGGAGAGAGTAAATGAAATTGTTGGGGCGATAGATTCCTTTGTATGGGGACCTGTGATGTTGGTGCTGCTTGTCGGTACGGGTATTTTTCTTACAGTGCGGTTGAAATTTCTTCCGTGGAGGAATCTTGGATATGCGTTGCACAGCGTGTTAAGTAAGGAGGCAAGAACTAAAAAAAGAGGAACAGGTGATGTATCCCCTTTTTCTGCGTTAATGACGGCGCTTGCTGCTACGATTGGAACTGGTAATATTATTGGTGTGGCAACTGCCATGTTCTCAGGTGGTCCTGGAGCTTTGGTGTGGATGTGGATCTCCGCATGCTTCGGACTGACTTCTAAGTTCAGCGAATGTATGTTGGCAATCAAATATCGTGAAGTCAATGAGAAAGGCGAGATGTCTGGCGGACCAATGTACACAATGAAAAATGCATTCAAGAATAAAACCTTTGGCAAAACAATGGGATTTTTATTTGCATTGTTCTCCGTGCTGGCATCTTTTGGAATTGGAAATATGACTCAGGCCAATTCTATCGCTGGTTCTGTGACAGAGGCGTTCAGTATACCTGCATGGATCACTGGAATTATACTTACGGTACTTGCACTTGCAATCATTCTGGGTGGTATTACTTCTATTTCTAAAGTATCTTCCGTGGTTGTACCTGGAATGGCTATCTTCTATGTGATTGCCGGACTGATTGTTATTGTCGGGAACTGGCAGAATATTCCTAATGGTCTGTATATGATCTTTGGAATGGCATTTAATCCACAGGCAATTGGCGGTGGTGTACTTGGAACGATTACAGTATCTGTAATGAATTCTATCCGTTACGGCGTTGCACGTGGTGTGTTCTCCAATGAAGCAGGCCTTGGTTCTGCAGCCATTACTGCTGCCGCAGCTACAACAGACGATCCGGTAAGACAGGGTTATATTAATATGACAGGTACATTTTTTGATACCATTGTAGTATGTTCCATTACAGGAATTGCAATTGCAGCATTTTGAATACTTATTCCAGAGTCACAAATACAATATTATATACCGTGTAGTTTTCTCCTTGGTCGTATATGTCGGTGCAACACAGACTTTAGATCTTGTATGGAACATTTCTGATATTATGAATGCATTAATGGCAATTCCAAACTTGATCTGTATGCTCCTCTTACATAATACAATTGCTAAGGAAGTAGATAGATTCCAGCCAATCCTGGAAAAAGAGAGAAAAGCATATAAGGCCGCTAAAAAAAGTGATTAATTGTAAACTAAAAATAAAATAAAGTTGACAATAAAAAGATAGTATGTTAAATTGTTGCCGTACAAATAGTATTTACATCATTAGGAGGAGCTATTATGAGTTCTATGGAAGCAACAAGAAGTAAAACATACGATATGGCATATATTGCTATCTTTGCAGTCCTTATGGCAATCTGTTCCTGGATATCTATTCCTATGGCAGTGCCATTTACCTTACAGACGTTCGGTGTGTTCATGGCGGTCGGTGTGTTGGGCGGAAAGAGAGGATCACTTGCTGTACTGATCTATATTCTTCTGGGAGCAATCGGTGTCCCTGTATTTGCCGGATTTAGCGGCGGAATTGGCGTTATCCTGAATACAACCGGTGGTTATATTGTCGGATTCTTATTTTCTGCGTTGGTTATGTGGGGCATGGAAGCTCTGCTGGGAAGAAAACCGGTCATTCAGATTATCTCCATGGTTGTGGGGCTGATCGTGTGCTACGCACTTGGAACAGCATGGTTTATGGTAGTGTATGCAAGAAATACCGGTGCAGTAGGTCTTGGAACAGTCTTAGGCTGGTGCGTGATCCCATTTATCATCCCGGATCTTGTGAAGATTGCACTTGCATTCGTCTTATCCAGAAAGATTCGTAAGTATGTGTCTTTCCAGTAATCAGGAAGCTCAGGCCATTCCAATACGGCCGCATCACGGAATGTGCCTGGCATATTTTATAGGAAGAGGTTACAGCGAGGGCTTTTCGGCACATATGGAGAAGATGCTGGGAATCTTTCAACAGAATGTTCCAGTGAAACTGGTAGTTCATACGGACGAGATCTGTTCCAGATGCCCGAACAATGAGGAGCATCTGTGGAGATTGCCAGTGGAACAATATCTGCAGTCGCACGCAAAGCCGGTGGGAGTAATAGTTTAAAATCCATCAAAGACGGAATACAATCCGTGTTTGATGGATTTTTTTCGTAACGATACTATTCTGTTAACTGTCTTCGGAATTCAGATGGAGATATGCCGCACTGTTTTTTGAATAGTCGGCTGAAGTATAGAGGATTATCATAACCAACAATATTTGCAATCTCAGTAATATTATAAGTGGTAGACTCGAGCAGACTTTGCGCATTGGAGATCCGCAGAGAGAGGATATACTGCGCTGGTGTAGAGCCTGTATATTCTTTGAAATTGCGAATGAACCAGCTGACACTCATTCCATGTAGATGCGCATATTCTTCTATGTTAATAGAATTATGATAGTTATGGTGAAAATAAGTGACCGTGTGATCCATCTCGTCAATCAGATAAGAACTCTTAATTCTGGGACGATCCCCCTGGAGGCGACTGATCATAATAAATAATGCTTCCATATAATGGGCAAGAACTTCCTCATAATGGGGTTTGCATAACTTTAATTCCTGAATCATGCGCAGATAGATCTTCTTGTAATCCAGAGAGGTTCCGGTATGGATCACGTGTGCATGGTCAGGAATGCCATATTTTTTTAACAGGTTCTTCACATTATTTCCCGTGAAATGTACCCAGTATACTTCTGTGTGATCAACTCCATAGTAATAATATCGCTGCTCTTCCTTGGGACGATAGAGTACCATATTACCGGCAGGTACGATCTCTTCTTTTCCATGAAAGTAAAAATGTGCTTTCCCTGATGCGATATAGAGCAATTGATAATCCAGACGTCCCCTGGGCCGGTAAGTAGGGAGCTTCTGCTTGGAATATAAATGATATGTTCCGGCACTTCCGACAAACAGAGGATGTTTTTTATCTTTAAAATCAAGACGGCTATTCTGCCAGTAAGCACTGTCTGTGTACATTCAGATACCACCTTTCAGAGTGAAGATTCATTATATAAAGTGTATCATTTTGTGCATGTTTTGTCTATTTCGGTTTATGTAAAAATGTAAGAAACAGGCTTATTATATAAGCAAACATAAGGGTACTCAAAGTGTTATATGTACAATGATAAAAGTTAAAAAAAGTGTATAAAGGGAGGAAAAGATTATGATTGTACCTCATTATTATGAGGACCTTCACATGCTGCATGAAAATGTAATGCCCGATCGTTCTTATTATGTGCCGTCATCAACACGAATGGATGATCTGATTGAACATCGAGAATCTTCAGATCGTATCCAGATGTTAAATGGAAGTTGGAAATTTCGGTATTATGACAGTATTTACGATCTGAAAGAGTCATTTTATGAACGGGATTTTCAGACAAAAGACTTTGATACTGTTCCGGTTCCCGGGATGTGGCAGAATTATGGATATGACAGTCATCAGTATACTAATTTCAGATATCCGTTTCCGGTGGATCCACCCTATGTGCCACAGGATAATCCATGTGGAGCATATGTCTGTAAGTTTTCTTACCAGAGAGATGCCGGGGCACCGAAAGCATTTCTGGAATTTGAAGGTGTAGATTCTTGCTTCTATGTGTGGCTGAATGGTACATATGTAGGTTATAGCCAGGTATCTCATGCGCTCAGTGAATTTGATGTAACGCCTTATATTGAAGAAGGAGAGAATACGCTGGCGGTTCTGGTGTTAAAGTGGTGTGACGGAAGTTATCTCGAAGATCAGGATAAGTTTCGAATGAGCGGGATTTTCAGAGATGTGTATGTGATGAAACGGCCCGTACAGTGCATCTATGACTACTTCATCAATACCCGGATCGAAGAAGAGAAAGCATTTGTCAGTATTCGCACAAAGTATCTTGATCAGACCGTTCCGGTGAAGGCATCTCTATATGATGCTGAAGATAAAAAGATGGTAGAGCTCGTATATCAGGGAGATACAGAATTTGTAATTGATCATCCGCATCTGTGGAACAGTGAACAGCCATATTTGTATACGCTGTTTCTTGAGACAGAGCATGAAGTGATCACAGAATATGTGGGGATTCGAGAAATAGCTGTAAAAGACAGTGTGGTCTATATTAATGGCACTCCGGTCAAATTCCGCGGAGTCAACAGACATGATTCAGATCCGAAAACAGGCTTCGTGATCAGTGTCGACCAGATGAAACAGGATATGGAGCTGATGAAAAAACATAATTTTAATGCCATTCGTACCAGCCATTACCCGAATCAGCCGATGTTCTATCAGATGTGTGATAAATATGGATTCTTTGTAATTGATGAGGCTGACAATGAAAGCCATGGACCGTGGATGCTCTGCTATTCCAATGACACAGACGAAGAGAGGGCAAGCAGATGGAATGAATTGATCTCTGACAATCCGGAATTTGATGAGGCAACACTGGATCGGACGAAGAAGCTGGTAGAAAGAGATAAGAATCGGCCTTGTGTCGTCATCTGGTCTATGGGAAATGAATGTGGCTATGGATGTACTTTTGAGAAAGCACTTGCATGGACCAAACAGTATGATCCGGGAAGACTGACGCACTATGAAAGTGCTTACTATAAAGGACGCAGAAGAAAGTATGATTACTCTAATATTGACCTCTATAGCCGTATGTACCCTGGATTTGAAGAAGTCCTTGATTATGTAGAATCAAAACCGGATAAACCATATATTATGTGTGAATATTGCCATTCCATGGGAAATGGTGCCGGGGACTACGAAGATTATTTTGAACTCATTGAAACATATGATTGCATCTGTGGAGGATTTGTCTGGGAATGGTGTGATCACGCTGTCTATAAGGGAGAATCAGAAGACGGAAAAGAAATCTATTATTATGGCGGTGATCACGGGGAAGAATTACACGATGGGAATTTCTGTATGGATGGTCTTGTCTATCCGGACAGGACGCCACATATGGGACTTCTGGAATATAAGAATGTCCACAGGCCGGCACGGGTCATCTCTTATGATTTGAATACAGGGATATTGGTATTGAAAAATGAGATGAACTATGTTGATCTGAGAGATTATCTATACATTACTTATGAATTAAATGTAGATGGAGATGTAATTTTTTCTGGAAGAATTCTTGCAGAAGACCTTCCTTCTATTCCAGCCCGCAAGGAAGCAGAGATCTATATGCCTGTGGAAGCTCCTGAAAAGGGCAGAGTCTATCTAAAGGTTTACTATCATCTGAAAGAAGCGGATGCTTTTCGGGAACAGGGATATCTGTTGGGGCAAGATGAGATAAAACTGGACAATGAAGATACACGAAATCAAAAAAGTCTGTCATGGCAGGAAGAAACGGAAAAGAAGAGCAGGGAACTTCCTGGAATTCAGGTTTCAGAAACGTCGAAGCAACTAATCGTGGAAGGAAGTACATTTGTATATGTATACAATAAACTATACGGAACATTTGACCAACTAAGCGTGAATGGGAAGGATTACCTGGACAGACCGATGGAACTGAATGTATGGAGAGCACCGACAGATAATGATATGTACATCAAGACCGAATGGTATAAGGCGATGTATGACAAGGCGGTGTCGAGAGCCTATGTGACGAATTACACACTGACAGAAAAGGCCCTGGAGATCCACAGTACGATGTCACTGTCGGCAGTCTCTGTTCAGAAGATGATGAATATGGAGACCGTCTGGACGATTACGAATTCTGGACAGATCTCTGTCAATATGGATGTGATAAGAGATATGGATTTTCCAGAATTACCAAGATTCGGGCTTCGAGTATTTCTGCCGAGACAGATGAATCGGGTGTCCTATTATGGAATGGGGCCGGAAGAAAGTTATATTGATAAATGTAGAGCATCAAGCCACGGCATATATTCAGCAACAGTTGAAGCTCTTCATGAAGATTATCTGAAGCCACAGGAAAATGGAAGCCATTATGACTGTGATTATGTTGTGGTCAGTGGAGAAGAGAGAGAACTTCGTGCATATAGTGACTGTGCATTTTCGTTCAATGCATCCATATATACGCAGGAAGAACTGACAATGAAGAGTCACAATTATGAATTGGAGCCTTGCGGAAGTACGGTGTTGAATCTGGATTACAGGCAGAATGGGATTGGTTCTAACAGCTGTGGACCAAGGCCGCAGAAGAAGTACAGGCTGGATGAAGAAACATTTACGTTTACATTAAAATTAATGTTGTTAGATAAACAAGAAAATTAAATGGGGAAATGAGAGATGGAAGCGAAAACATATTTAAAATGGTATAATAAGATAGGTTATGGTTCCGGAGATATTGCCGGTAATGTAGTATACGCTTTGTTATCAGCATTTGTAATGATCTTTTTGACGGATACGGTCGGCATGAACGCTGGTATTGTAGGTACTTTAATTGCAGTCTCCAAATTATTTGATGGAGTCAGTGATATATTCTTTGGTTCCATGATTGATAAGACGCATAGTAAGATGGGAAAAGCCAGACCCTGGATGTTCTATGGTTATTTTGGATGTGCAATCTGTCTGGTGGCGATCTTTGTAATTCCGGCAGATATCAGTGCATTTGCACAGTATGCATGGTTCTTTATCGCATATACATTATTGAATGCGGGATTCTATACCGCCAATAATATTGCGTACTCTGCCCTGACAGCATTGATTACGAAGAATAATCACGAACGTGTCCAGATGGGATCGATTCGCTTTATGTTCGCGTTTGGAACGAGTATGCTGATTCAGACCATTACCGTTGGCTGTGTTGCATTCTTTGGAGGCGGTGCAAGTGCATGGAGAACAGTTGCCATCATCTATGCAATCGTAGGTGTTGTTTCGAATACGATATCTGTAATGTCTGTAAAAGAGCTGACTCCGGAAGAACTTGCAGAAGGAGAAACTAAGAATGAGGATGTACAGGAGGAAAAATATAGCCTCATCGATGCCTTTAAATTACTGGTGCATAACAAGTATTACTTGATGATCTGTGCCTCTTACATATTAATGCAGGTGTATTCTGCGACATTGAATATGGGCATTTATTATATGACTTATGTTCTGAAAAATGCCAATCTTCTGGGTGTATTTTCCTGGGCGATCAATATACCGATGATTCTTGGACTCTTATTTACCCCTGCATTAGTCGCGAAGTTTAAAGGGATGTATCGACTGAACTTTTATGGATATACACTGGGAACAGTAGGGCGACTTGGAGTGTTGATCGCAGGTTATATGGGAAGTGTTCCACTGATGCTCACATGTACTGCAATAGCGGCAATAGGTATGAGTCCACTTCAGGGTGATATGAATGCTTTGATTGCAACATGCTCAGAATATACATATCTGACAACTGGAAAAAGAGTGGATGGAACCATGTATTCCTGCACTTCTCTTGGAACGAAGATCGGTGGAGGTATTGGAACAGCACTGGCAGGATGGTTGCTTGCGATCAGTGGTTATGTAGGAGGTGCTGCAGAACAATCCGCTTCCTGCATGAATATGCTGCATATTATGTATCTGTGGATTCCAATGATAATCAATCTTTTGATTACATTGATTCTGACAAGATTAAATGTTGAGAAAGCGAATGAAGAACTTCGCCAGAGAATAGAATAAAGATTGAGAAATACAAAGGCAGCTGTCAGTTAGTGATGAACTGGCGGCTGCCATATTATCATTCTCGTAAAATGTTGGAAAAATGGACAAAAATTGAAAAAATCAATTGTATAAACGGACAAGGAGTGGCATGCTATATGTAAGAAGAGGAGGAATGTGTAATGAAAAGATATATATCAGTACTTATCATCCTGGCATTGTGCCTTAGCATGTGTGCCTGCAGTTCGAGTTCAGAAGAGAAGGTGACAGGCTCAGAAGAGAAAGTAGCTTCATCTTCTGAAGATGAAGCACCGAATGTGATGCCCGAGTTTTCTACGGTGGATCTTGAGGGAAATGAGGTCACCAGTGATATCTTCGCTCAGGCGGATCTGACGGTGGTAAACTTCTGGGCAACATACTGTAGCCCATGTATCAATGAATTGCCGGATCTGGAGGAATGGTCAGAATCGATGCCGGAGAACGTACAGATCATAGGAATTGTTGTGGACGTGGAATCCGAGGATTCAGAGGAATATTCTTCTGCGCAGCAGATTGTGGATGCGACAGGAGTGACCTATCAGAATCTGGTGGCAGCAGGAGAGTTTGATGAGATGATCAGTGAGATGATCGGAGTTCCTACAACGTATTTTGTAGATCGAGAAGGGAATCTTGTGGGTAATTCCATCATAGGAGCGAATGTAAGTGGATATAAGAAGTATGTAGAGGAATATTTGAATGAGTCAGAATAAGAGATGGAAGCTCCAGATGATTCTTATGGTCATCGCAATTGGAATCATGGTGTATGGCATCTGCCGCGGCGAGGTTTCTGTTGTGTGGAATAAGGCGGTCAATATCTGTCTGGAATGTATTGGATTGGGGTAGTTATATGAAGGTTCAGCAGGAAATAAAGAGGAAGATCATCCAGATTGCAGCGTTTGGATATTCCAACCCGTATCTTGGTAATATCGTCGGCGGGCAGATATATAAGGGGAAATGGAAGCAATTCTGCAATCCGGGAATGAATTGTTATTCTTGTCCGGCGGCAGCGTTGTCCTGTCCGATCGGAGCTATGCAGGCAGTGAGTGGTTCTGTGAATTTTAATGTCAGCTTTTATGTAGTTGGATTCATCCTGGCGCTGGGAATTATATGTGGAAGGGCAATCTGTGGATTCTTATGTCCCTTTGGATTGATTCAGGAATTGCTCTATAAGATTCCCTCACCAAAGAAAAAGCTGTGGAAGGGTTTTACATATGTAAAATATATTCTTTTGGCAATATTTGTGCTGCTTCTTCCGGTTGTCAGCACCAATATGCTGGGGATGGGAGCACCTGCTTTTTGTGAATACATATGTCCGGTTGGGACATTAGAAGGGGGAATTCCCCTTCTTAGTACGCATCCAGAACTTCGGGAGACGATTGGCGCGTTATTCTCTGTTAAGGCAGGAATCCTGGGCATAACACTGGTGGGATGCGTGATGGTATGTAGGTTTTTTTGTAAGGTAATGTGCCCTTTGGGCGCTGTCTATGGCATATTGAATAAGATCAGTATCTATCATATGGAGATCGATCAGACACGTTGTGTTTCCTGTGGACAATGTCATGCAGTGTGCCCCATGGATGTTCATCCTGTAGAGAATCCTAATTCTGCAGAATGTATCCGATGTGGGAGATGCGTCGCATGTTGTCCGGAACAGGCGTTGATTCTGCGCTGTCGAAGTAAAATGAAGTGTGATCATAAGAAAGAGGGCGAGACAATATGAAGAATTATTCAGAAGATGTAAGCAGACAATACCATATTCAGGTGGCAGCAGGAGAAGTGGGCCGCTACGTGATTATGCCAGGAGATCCTAAGAGATGTGAAAAAATTGCGCAATATCTGGATCATCCGGTGTTTGTTGCAGATAATAGAGAATATGTAACTTACACCGGAACTCTGGATGGAGTAACAGTCAGTGTGACGTCGACAGGCATTGGAGGACCATCGGCATCCATTGCAATGGAAGAACTGTATCGGTGCGGAGCGGATACATTTGTCCGGATCGGAACCTGCGGCGGCATGCAGCCGGAAGTCAAAAGTGGAGATATTGTGATTGCGACAGGAGCAATTCGTATGGAGGGGACGAGCAAGGAATATGCTCCGATTGAGTTCCCCGCAGTGCCGGATCTTGCAGTGACCAATGCACTGGCATTGGCAGCGCGGGAAAAAGGATATCCATTCCATACAGGGGTCGTTCAGTGTAAAGATGCATTCTATGGACAGCATGAGCCAGAGATCAAACCGGTAAGCTACGAGCTGATGAATAAGTGGGAGGCCTGGAAGAGACTGGGATGTCTGGCATCTGAGATGGAGTCTGCAGCTTTATTCGTTGTAGCAAGCTATCTGCATGTGAGGGTAGGTTCTTGCTTCCTCGTTATGGCCAATCAGGAACGAGAGAAACTGGGAATGGAGAATCCGGTCGTACATGATACAGATATGGCGATTCAGGTGGCGGTTGAAGCGATCCGCAGGCTGATTCGAGAAGATAAGAAAATGTAACTAGAGGTAGATAAGAAAGATGAGTGAAGAAGAGATATTAGAACACGTAGACCACACGCTTCTATTACAGACTGCGACTTGGGAGGAGATCAGACAGATCTGTGACGATGCCATGCAATATCAGACGGCATCCGTATGTATTCCGCCAAGTTATGTAAAGCAGGCAAGTGAATATGTTCAGGGAAGCGTGTCGGTCTGCACGGTAATCGGTTTTCCGAATGGATATATGACTACAAAGGCAAAGGAATTCGAGACGAGAGATGCCATTGCAAATGGAGCTTCTGAGATTGACATGGTCATCAACGTGGGATGGCTGAAGGACAAAAAGTATGATCTGATTACGGAAGAGATTCGGATTCTGAAAGCAGTATGCGGCGATAAGATATTGAAAGTAATTATAGAGACCTGCCTTTTGGAGGAAGAAGAAAAGGTAAAAATGTGTGAGATCGTGACAGAAGCAGGGGCTGACTATATCAAGACGTCCACCGGATTCTCCAGCGGCGGTGCGACCTTTGAGGATGTCGAATTATTTGCAAAACATGTGGGACCTCAGGTGAAGATAAAGGCAGCCGGTGGAATCACTTCTATGGAGGATGCCAGAAGATTCCTGGAACTTGGGGCGGATCGACTTGGAACCAGCCGGATCATTAAGCTTCTGAAGAAGGAAGAGGCGTCTGGTTACTAAGGTATCGATAAGAATACGGAGGTGTTCGCAGATGGATAAGAAACTGATAGAAGAGATGATCGAACGGGCAATGGCGCAGCTGGATTATTCTTATGCTCCTTATTCTGAATTTCGGGTTGGGGCAGCGCTTTTAGCAGAAGACGGAACATTCTATGGTGGATGCAATATTGAAAATGCAGCATATACTCCGACCAACTGTGCAGAGAGAACCGCATTTTTCAAGGCGGTCAGTGAAGGGAAGAGAAGATTTACCGCTATCTGCATTGTGGGCGGAAAGGATGGCGTACTGACTGAATATACAGCACCCTGCGGGGTATGCCGTCAGGTCATGATGGAATTCTGTGACCCGGAGACTTTCCGGATTATTCTGGCATTCAGTAAGGAGGATTATAAGATATTCACCTTAAAAGAGATGATACCTATGGGATTTGGACCAGATAATCTGGCATGATCCATGGGATATGCCGACAGTCGAGGAATATAGGAGGGCTGTAATATGACGAGGGAAGAATTAAAAAAGTTGCCAAAGATAGAATTACATTGCCACCTGGATGGGTCGCTTAGCAGAAGATTTCTGGAGGCCCGGCTTGGACGGACGGTGTTGGATGAGGAGTTGAGTGTAACACAGGAGTGCAGAAGTCTCGCAGAATATCTGGAAAAGTTCGATCTTCCGGGAGTCTGCTTAAAGGATGAAGAGGGACTGGAAGGAGCAGGATATGACGTGCTTCATACCATGAGTCAGGAACATGTCTGCTATGCGGAGATTCGTTTTGCCCCACTTCTGTCCGTGACAGAGTCCATGAATACAGAGCGTGTCATAGCGGCACTTCTTCGGGGACTGGAAAGAGGAAAGAAAGAATTCAATATAGAATATAATGTAATAACCTGTGCTATGCGTCATCACAGTGCCGAGCAGAATTATCAGATGCTTAAGATTGCGTGTCAGTTTTTGGGAACGGGCGTGTGTGCGGCAGACCTGGCAGGGGCGGAGGCCCAGTATCCTATGGCAGAATTCATGGAATTATTCCAGAAGACAAAGGAACTTGGAATGCCCTTTACCATACATGCCGGAGAATGTGGAGATCCACAGAATATTGTGGATGCAGTAAGCGTCGGTGCCGGAAGAATCGGACACGGAATTGCGATGCGGGGTAAGCCGGATGTACAGAAGCTGGTAAGAGAAGCCGGCGTTGGGGTTGAGATGTGCCCGATCAGTAACCTTCAGACGAAAGCGGTGAGTGGATCATCTGAATATCCGCTTCGGGAATTCCTGGATTCTGGTCTCTGCGTTACGGTCAATACGGACAATCGGACCGTAAGCAATACGTCTATGACAAAAGAACTGGAATTTATTCAGAAAACATATGGGATCTGTGATGATGAGATTCTTTTGCTTATGAGAAATGCGGCAGAATGCGCTTTTGCTAAGGAAGATGTGAAGAATCGATTGAAAATGTTAATGAGGTGAGAGAAGATGAAGGAATATCAGAGAATCTTTGTGGTTGTTCTGGATTCTCTTGGAATCGGGGCAATGCCGGATTCACCAGAATTCGGCGATGAAGGCGTGGATACCTTTGGCCATATATTGGAAAAAATGGGTACGCTTCATATCCCCAGTCTAGAGCGTCTGGGTATGTTGAATCTTCACCCGGCAGGGCAGATGAAAGGGATAGACAGACCTATCGGAAGGTATATGCGTCTGACGGAAGCAAGTAAGGGAAAGGATACCATGACCGGCCACTGGGAGATGATGGGAATCCGGACCGAGAAGCCATTTCAGACATTTACAGAGACCGGATTTCCACCGGAACTGATTGCAGAGTTGGAAAAGCAGTGCAAAAAGCGAGTCATAGGAAATAAAAGTGCCAGTGGTACGCAGATCATCGAAGAGCTGGGAGAAGAGGAGATCAATACGGGTGCAATGATCGTGTATACTTCTGCGGATTCGGTGATGCAGATCTGTGGAAATGAAGAGACCTTCGATCTGGCAAACTTATATCGTTGCTGTGAGATTGCAAGAAAGCTTACCATGAAGGATGAGTGGAAGGTTGGACGGGTCATTGCAAGGCCTTACGTCGGCAAGAAGAAAGGTGAATTCAGACGGACCAGTAACCGCCATGATTATGCTCTGAAACCAACCGGACCAACGGCGTTGAATGCACTGAAGGATGCAGGATATGATGTCATCGGAGTCGGGAAGATCAACGATATCTTCTGTGGAGAGGGGATTACGAAGACATATCATTCCAATAGTTCGGTCCACGGAATGGAACAGACTATCGAGATCTGTAAGGAAGATTTTCATGGATTATGCTTTGTCAATCTCGTGGATTTTGACGCGTTATGGGGTCATCGAAGAGATGTGGAAGGATATGGAAGAGAGATCGAGAAGTTCGATCAGAATCTTGGTGTACTTTTAGAAGGCTTAAGGGAAGACGATCTTCTGATTCTGACGGCAGATCATGGAAATGATCCTACCTATACGGGAACAGATCATACCAGAGAATATGTGCCGCTTCTGGCTTATTCAAAGAAGATGAAAAGTGGAGGAAGATTGGAGAATCAGGATACATTTGCAGTGATCGGTGCATCTGTTGCGGAGAATTTTGGAGTCGAGATGCCGCAGGGAACCATCGGAAGTTCTATCCTGGAGCAATTGAGATAAGGGGGAGAATATGAACAAAGTATATGAAAAATTACAGTCTTGTGTGGCAAGTGTAAGAGAAAAGACGGATTTTCAACCGGAAGTAGCATTGATACTGGGCTCAGGACTGGGAGACTATGCCGATGAGATTCAGGCAGTACAGACCATTAATTATGCGGATATCAGTCATTTCCCGACTTCTACCGTGGCGGGGCATAAGGGAAGGTTTGTATTCGGCTATGTGAAGGATGTCCCGGTAGTGATCATGCAGGGAAGGGTTCATTATTATGAAGGATATCCAATGTCGGATGTGGTACTTCCGACACGTCTGATGGGAATGCTGGGGGCAAAGAAGCTGATTCTTACGAATGCAGCAGGCGGAATTAATTATGACTATGAGCCGGGAGACTTTATGCTGATTACGGATCATATCACAACGGCTGTACCAAGCCCATTGATAGGAGCGAATCTGGAAGAACTGGGAACAAGATTCCCGGATATGAGTGAAGTGTACAGCAGGCGTATGCGGGATGTAATTAAAAAGACAGCTCAGGAGATGGGGATTTTGCTTAGGGAAGGAGTCTATGTACAGCTTACTGGCCCGAATTATGAGACGCCGGCAGAGATTCGCATGTGCAGAAGCTGGGGCGGAGATGCCGTGGGAATGAGTACGGCATGTGAAGCCATGGCAGCACGCCACATGGGAATAGAAGTGTGCGGAATCTCCTGCATCACCAATCTGGCAGCAGGAATGTCAGAAAAGAAGCTGAACCACACCGAAGTTCAGGAGACCGCAGACCGGGTAGCGAAGCAGTTCAAAAAACTAATCACAGGAGTTGTGAGTTCAATATAGGGGACGGGGGTTTTTTCAATTTCCTCCGTCCCAAATTAAAATATCCCTGTCCCCAATTAGAATATCCCTGTCCCCAATTAAAATATGGGGGGATCAGTAAGATTATCTGATATTGCTCCAAAATTAAATGTCAGAATGGTAACGGTTTCGAAAGCGATTTCTGGACAAAAGGGTGTCAGCGAGGAATTATTTAAATATGTTAAGAATTAGAC
>NZ_JAFBIX010000035.1 GCF_021531895.1 Faecalicatena contorta
ATATATATTAATATATAGTCTAGTAATGTGTGTTTTTAGAATTATTGAGCCTATTTTATTGTGAAAAATGCATATTGAAATGAGTGGAGGAGATGGAATATGATATCTAATCAAATACTTCAAAATACAATTGAAGGATTGAAAGGGATTACACGTATTGACTTCTGCGTAATGGACACCGATGGTAAATCTCTTGCAAGTACATTTACAGAACAGGAAAATTATGAGGATGAAATTGTTTCATTCGTAGAATCTCCGGCTGACAGTCAGGTTGTTCAGGGGTATCAGTTCTTTAAGATTTTTGATGAACATCAGCTGGAGTATATACTTCTTGTTAATGGCGGCAGTGATGATGTATACATGGTGGGAAAGATTGCTGCATTTCAAATTCAGAATCTTTTGATTGCTTATAAAGAAAGATTTGATAAAGATAATTTTATCAAGAATTTGCTGCTGGATAATCTGTTATTAGTGGATATTTACAACCGTGCCAAAAAATTACATATTGACACGGAAGTAAGACGTGTTATCTTTATTATTGAGACAAAGCACGAAAAGGACAGTACTGCACTTGATAATGTGCGGAATCTGTTAGGAAACCGGGCGAAAGATTTTGTTACGGCAGTTGATGAGAAAAATATTATTGTCGTGAAAGAACTGGAGCCTAATGATGGTCATGTGGAATTGGAGAAGATTGCTCAGAATCTGTATAACCTTTTGACAGAGGAAGGAGAAGAGGGAGTCCTGATTGCATATGGAACCATCGTCAATGATATTAAAGAAGTATCCAAATCATACAAAGAAGCAAAACTTGCTCTGGATGTAGGAAAGATCTTCTTTAGTGAAAGGAATGTGATTGCATATAGTGCTTTGGGAATTGGACGTTTGATCTATCAATTACCGATTCCATTGTGCAAGATGTTCATACGTGAGATTTTTGAGGGGAAATCTCCAGATGATTTCGATGAGGAGACGTTAACTACGATTAACAAATTCTTCGAGAATAATCTGAACGTATCAGAGACATCCAGACAATTATATATTCATCGTAATACACTGGTGTATCGGCTGGATAAATTACAGAAAAGTACCGGCTTGGATCTGCGTGTGTTTGAAGATGCAATTACCTTTAAGATTGCACTTATGGTTGTGAAGTATATGAATTATATGGAGTCGCTGGAGTATTAATAATCAGGAGGAAAATATGATTGAATTAAAAGAAGTAACGAAAGAGTACTCAAAAGGGGTTGCGGCCTTGAATGGTATAAATCTTACGATTGAACAAGGCGAATTTGTATTTATCGTAGGTGACAGCGGTTCTGGTAAATCAACTTTGATTAAGCTGATCATGAAAGAGCTTGAACCTACATCTGGAACTATTATTGTAAATGGTCAGAATCTGAATCGAATGAAACACAGAAAGATTCCGATGTATAGAAGAAATATTGGAGTTGTGTTCCAGGATTTCCGATTGCTGAAGGATAGAAATATATACGATAATATTGCATTTGCGCAGCGTGTAACAGAGACACCGACCAGAATTATCAAGAAGAAAGTACCGGCAGCATTGTCACTGGTTGGTTTAGCGCAGAAATATAAGTCATTTCCAAAAGAATTGTCCGGTGGTGAGCAGCAGCGTGTTGCGATTGCTAGAGCAATTGTAAATGAACCGGCGATTTTGTTGGCAGATGAGCCTACCGGTAACCTTGACCCGACAAATTCATGGGAGATTATGAAGTTGTTGGAGGAGGCGAATGACAGAGGAACGACCGTACTGGTAGTTACACATAACCAGGAGATTGTAAACGAGATGAAGAAGCGAGTTGTTACAATGAAAAAGGGAGTCATTGTAAGCGACGAGAAAAAAGGTGGGTATAATAATGAGAATTAGTACATTTGGATATTCGATGAAACAAGGGGTAAAGAACATAGGAAGAAATAAGATGTTTTCCGTTGCGTCTATTGCAACGATGGCAGCTTGTATTTTTCTGTTCGGACTTTTTTTCGCCATTGTTGTGAATTTTAATTATATGGTGGAAAAAGCAGAAGAAGGTGTAGCGATTACCGTCTTCTTTGATGAAGATGCATCTGATTCTACTAAAAAAGAGATAGGAAAACAGCTTGCAAATGCGGAAGGTGTGCTGGAAGTTAATTATGTAAGTGCAGATGATGCATGGGAGAACTTTAAAGAGGAATATTTTGGAGAATCCAGTGATCTTGCGGATGGATTTAAAAATGATAATCCGTTGGCAAGTTCAGATAACTATGAAGTGTATATGTCTGATGTGTCAAAGCAAAAGGATGTTGTAGAGTATGCAGAAAGTCTCGATGGGGTCCGTAAAGTTAATAAATCAGATGTAGTAGCTAAGACTTTGACTAGTGTCAATAAGCTGGTGGGATATATTTCTGCAGCAATTATCGCGATTTTACTTGCGGTTTCCATCTTCCTGATCAGCAATACAGTTACGATGGGTATTACAGTAAGGCGTGAAGAGATTGCGATTATGAAGTATATTGGTGCAAAGGATGGATTTGTCAGGGCGCCATTTGTAATAGAAGGTTTGTTAATTGGAGCAATTGGAGCAATTATTCCTTTGGTTGCATTGTATTTTATGTATGATAAGGCTGTAAGTTATATCATGACTAAGTTCAGCCTCCTGAATAATATTGTAGATTTCCTTCCGGTAATGGAGGTATACAAGACATTGCTTCCGGTTGGTATTGCTTTGGGAGTAGGAATCGGTTTTGTGGGAAGTTTCTTTACAATCCGTAAGCACTTGAAGGTATAATATCATAGGAGGTTACATATGATACGAAGAAAGAAGGCGCTTAGTTTTTTATTAGTGCTGGTATTGTGCCTTGGAATGGCGATTCAGGCGAATGCGACTGAAATCAGCGAAACGCAGAAAAAAGCGGAAGAGCTGGAAAAGAAGAAAAAAGATGCAGAGAAAGAAAAGCAGTCTTTGGAAAAACAGTTAGAGTCTATTGTCAGTGAGATGGAAGAGACAAAGACGAAGATTGAAGAGAAAGAAACAGAAATCAGTGCGAAAGAAGAAGAACTGATTCAGGCAAAGGTTGATGAAAATGACCAATACGAAAGCATGAAGAAAAGAATCAAGTACATGTATGAAAATGGAAATACACAGTTCGTTGAGATTTTGTGCGAGTCAAAAAGTATTGGTGAATTTCTGAACAATGCGGAATATATTACAACAATCTCAGAATACGACCGGACCATGCTGGTAGAGTTTCAGGCGGTTGTAAAAGATGTGGAAGAACAGGAAGCGGCGCTTCAGGCAGAATATGATGAACTGGAGACTATGCAGAATGATCTGATCACAAAGCAAGACAGTGTGACAGAGCTTATGGAAAGCAAGGATGCTGAGATTGAACAGATTAGCAGTGATCTTGGTGACACAAAGGATAAGCTGTCAGAACTGCAGGCAGCTGCGGCAGCGGCAGAGCGTAAGCAACAGGAGAAAAACAGTGGGTACAGTAATAATGCGGGAGCATCTGTGATTACTGGAAATGGAACATTTACACATCCTTGTCCGGGATATACTTACATATCCAGTGAATTTGGATATCGAGAACAGCCGATTGCGGGAGCAAGTACGAATCATAAAGGAATGGATTTTGCTGCTCCGATAGGAACACCAATCTATGCAGCAGCGAGTGGAACTGTGACTTCTGCAAGTTATAGTGGGAATGCCGGAAATATGATCGTAATCAATCATGGAAATGGACTTCAGACTTATTATATGCATTGCAATTCGATGTATGTCAGGGCAGGACAGACGGTGAGTAAGGGACAGAATATTGGTGCAGTAGGAAGTACAGGAAATTCATCCGGCCCACATCTGCATTTCCAGGTTATGCAGAATGGTACACCGGTGAATCCACGTAATTATCTGTAAGAATAAAGGTTGATATCTATGAAAGATAAAAAAAGTTTTGTTAAGGGGGCGCTTTTTGGCGCCCTTGCTATGTTATTGATTGCAGGACTTGTATCCTGTGGATTAAAACTGGGTGACAGCAGTAGGGAAGCTGTTACCAGTGAGACGGAAGAAAAAATTGCAGAATTAAAGAAGTTAATTGATAAAAATTATTTACATGACGTAGATGAAGAAGAACTTCAGGAAGGAATATATAAAGGCTATATTTCAGGATTGGATGATCCATACTCTGTGTATTATGATGAAGAAGAAACCAAATCTTTCTACGAAACAACAGAGGGAGAATATGACGGTATCGGTGCAGTACTGAGCCAGAATATGGATACTGGGATTATTACACTTGTTCAGATATATGATGATTCTCCGGCGATGAAGGCAGGACTTCAGGATGAGGATATTCTTTATAAGGTAGATAAAGAAGAAGTGACAGGAGAGGATCTGACGGAAGTAGTATCTCACATCAAAGGCGAGAAAGGAACTACCGTAGATATAACTGTGCTTCGGGGAGAAGAAAATGAGGAAGTAACGGTGACGGTAACTCGTGATACTATTCAGGCGCAGACAGTAGAATACCGTATGTTGGAAGATAATTTGGGATATATTGCAGTTTCAGAATTTGACAGTGTTACTTATGATCAATATCAACAGGCATTAGAAGATCTTCAGAATCAGGGAATGCAGGGACTGATTGTGGATTTGAGAAATAATCCGGGAGGTAATCTGAGTACTGTCTGCGATATGCTGGATCTGATGCTTCCGGAAGGATTGATTGTCTATACGGAAGATAAAGATGGAAATCGGCAGGAAATGACGTCTGATGACGAACATCAATTTAATCTTCCGATGACAGTATTGATGAATGGAAATAGTGCCAGTGCATCTGAAATCTATGCGGGAGCTATCCAGGATTATGGGCTTGGCAAAATTGTTGGAACACAGTCTTATGGAAAGGGCGTTGTGCAGCAGATCTTTGATTTGAAAGATGGAACTTGCGTGAAACTGACGATTGCAGAGTATTTTACACCGAATGGAAGAAATATTAACGGTGAGGGTATTACCCCGGATGTGGAAGTAGAATATGAAAAGGATGAAAATAACCCGGATGCAGATAATCAGCTTGAAAAAGCAATGGAAATCTTAAAGAGCGAATTGCAATAATTATACAAAGAGAAATACACAAGGTAGAAGGGAATGACCAAATTGGCATTCCCTTTTAGCATTCCATGTGATAAAATAAATTACAGTATGGAATGCTATATGGATATACTATTAATATGCTACCCAGTAGTGTAGACGACAGAAAGGACAATATATATGACGATTTTAATTCAGAATGGCCATGTAATTGACCCACTTACCAGAAAAGATGGATGTTATGATGTGCTGATTGAGAATGACCGAATCCAGAAAGTGGAAGAAAAGATTGAGGAAAAGGCAGATCGGATCATTGATGCCAAAGGATGTTATGTAATGCCTGGATTTATTGATCTCCATGTGCATTTTAGAGATCCGGGGTTGGAATATAAAGAGACCCTTGAGACAGGTGGTAAGGCAGCCGTGAGGGGCGGTGTTACCACGGTGTGTGCTATGCCTAATACAAAACCGGTTATTGATAACGGAGACAAGGTTGCTGCAGTGCATGAAAGAGCAAAGAAGGAATCTCTGTCCCATGTGATTCAGATTGGTGCGGTTACGCGGGAACAGAAAGGGCAGGAACTGGCAGATATAGAAGGAATGGCAAAGGCTGGATGCCATGCAATCAGTGAAGATGGCAAATCTGTGATGAATGCTTCTCTTTATAGAAAGGGAATGAAAATTGCAAAAGAAAATGGAATTGCAGTATTTGCTCACTGTGAAGACATTACCATGGTAGAAGGCGGCGTTATGAATGCAGATGAGAATGCTGAGCGTCTTGGGCTAAAGGGAATTACTAATTCGGTAGAAGATGTGATTGTAGCGAGAGATATTTTGTTGGCTAAAGAAACGGGAGTAAGACTTCATCTGTGTCACTGCTCGACAGCAGACAGTGTAAAAATGGTCAAACTAGCCAAAGAAGAAGGCCTTCCGGTAACTGGTGAGGTGTGTCCGCATCATTTTATCTTAAGTTCAGAAGATATCAAAGAAGATGATGGCAATTATAAGATGAATCCGCCACTTCGAAGTAAGGCGGATGTAGAAGCCCTAAGACAGGGACTGAAGGATGGCATTATGGATGTTATTTCCACAGATCATGCACCACATGCAGCAGAGGAAAAGAATAAGTCTATTGCAAAAGCCGCGTTTGGAATTGTTGGGCTGGAAACATCTGCGGCACTTACGTATACCTCATTGGTAAAAACAGGACTTTTGAGTGTAATGGATATGGCCGAGAAGATGAGTTATAATCCTGCAAAGGTCTTAGGATTGGATGAAAAAGGCTCTGTATCCGAAGGAAAAATCGCAGATATTGTGATCTTTGACCCGGACAAGACATATAAGATTGATAAGAATACATTTGCATCAAAGGGCAAAAATACACCATTTGACGGATATGAAGTGACTGGTGAGGTTGCATATACACTTGCAGATGGAAAAGTAGTATACGAAAGATAACCGGATTGGAATAAGATGCTGATTGTATAATGAAGAAACTAGGAGGAATGAACAAGTGATTAACAAATTAGTAGCAAATATCAAAAGAACAGGAGCACCTATAGTAGTTGGGTTAGACCCGATGTTAAATTATGTGCCGGAGCATGTGCAGAAAAAAGCATTTACAGAGTATGGTGAGACACTGGAAGGTGCTGCAGAAGCAATCTGGCAGTTTAACAAAGAAATCGTCGACAAAACTTATGATTTGATTCCGGCAGTGAAACCACAGATTGCAATGTATGAGCAATTTGGAATTCCAGGACTTCAGGCATTCAAGAAGACTGTAGATTATTGTAAAGAAAAAGGGTTGGTCGTAATTGGAGATATTAAACGAGGAGATATCGGTTCAACATCTGCTGCTTATGCAGTAGGACATCTTGGAAGAGTACAGGTGGGAAGCAACTCCTATGTTCCTTTCGATGAAGACTTCGCAACCGTAAATCCATATCTGGGATCTGACGGTGTGAATCCATTCTTAGACATATGCAAAGAAGAAAAGAAAGGTATCTTTGTTCTGGTCAAGACATCCAATCCATCTAGTGGAGAGTTTCAAGATCAGTTAATTGACGGCCGTCCACTCTATGAATTGGTAGGCGAGAAAGTGGCAGCCTGGGGAGCAGAAGCAATGGGAGAAGAATATAGTTACGTAGGAGCCGTAGTAGGAGCTACTTACCCAGAGATGGGAAAAATCCTTCGCAAAATTATGCCGAAAGCTTATATTCTGGTTCCGGGCTATGGCGCACAAGGCGGAAAAGGCAAAGATCTCGTACATTTCTTCAACGAGGATGGCTTGGGAGCAATCGTAAATTCATCCAGAGGAATCATCGCTGCATATAAGCAAGAAAAATACGCCAAATACGGTGCAGAAGCATTCGGAGATGCATCCAGAGCAGCTGTAGAAGATATGATTGCAGATATCAAAAATGCTATGTAAGGGACGTAGTATTTTTTTAAAGGTCTACGTCCCTAATTAACAAATGGGGTGTACCCAAATGAAAAATGGGGTGTACCCGAAAGGAGAAAACATGGATATGAAGAAAGAAAATGCTGTGGTTGTATCTCAGGAGATGCTGGCGGATGGGATCTTCAGTATGTGGATTCAAACGGATGCGGCCCAGACTGCGAAGCCTGGTCAGTTTATATCGATGTATACGAAGGATGGGAGTAAGCTTCTTCCGCGACCGATCAGTATTTGTGAGATAAATAAGGCTGATGGACAACTTCGTGTGGTCTATCGTGTGACAGGGGAGAATACAGGAACAAAGCAGTTTTCTGAGTTGAAAGAAGGAGACGAGATTCCGGTGATTGGTCCTCTTGGAAATGGTTTTCCACTGGAAAAAGCGGAGGGAAAGAAAGCATTTCTGATGGGTGGAGGGATTGGCGTCCCGCCAATCTTGGAACTGTCCAAGCAGTTATCCTGTGAGTGCAAGCAGATTGTGGTTGGTTATCGTGATGCGCATACGTTTTTGAAAGAAGAATTTGAACAAAACGGAAGCCTGTATATATCTACCGAAGATGGAAGTGTTGGAACAAAGGGGAATGTTATGGATGCAATTCGTGCAAATGCATTGGAGGCAGAGATTATCTATGCTTGTGGACCAACCCCGATGTTGCGCGCGATTAAGCAGTATGCGGAAGAAAATAATATTGTATGCTATATTTCGATGGAAGAGAGAATGGCATGTGGAATCGGAGCATGTCTTGCATGTGTATGCCAGTCTAAGGAAAAGGATCATCACAGCAATGTGCATAATAAGAGAATCTGTAAAGATGGTCCGGTATTTCTGTCTACGGAGGTGGAAATCTAATGGATATGAAAGTAAATATTGCAGGTGTAGAGTGGAAGAATCCTGTGACAGTTGCTTCTGGAACTTTTGGCTCAGGTGCTGAGTTTTCTGAGTTTGTAGACTTGAATCAATTGGGAGCGGTAACGACCAAGGGGGTTGCCAATGTTCCATGGCCTGGTAATCCAACGCCAAGAGTGGCGGAAGTTTATGGCGGTATGATGAATGCAATTGGACTTCAGAATCCGGGAATCGATTTGTTCTGCGAACGAGATATCCCGTTTTTAAGGCAATATGATACAAAGATTATTGTAAATGTCTGTGGAAAATCTACAGAAGATTATTGTGAAGTGGTAGAGAGACTTGCGGATGAAGAGGTAGATATGCTGGAAATCAATATCTCTTGTCCGAATGTCAAGGAAGGTGGAATAGCATTTGGTCAGAATCCGAAAGCAGCAGAGGATATTACAAAAGCAGTGAAAAAATATGCAAAGCAGCCTGTTATCATGAAGTTAAGTCCGAATGTAACGGATATTGCAGAGATGGCAAAAGCGGTAGAGGCAGGAGGAGCGGATGCCGTTTCATTGATCAATACTCTGACAGGAATGAAGATTGATATCCACAGAAAGACATTTGCCATTGCAAATAAAACTGGTGGAGTATCTGGGCCGATCGTGCATCCAATAGCAGTGCGTATGGTATATCAGGTGGCAAATGCAGTAAAAGTTCCGATTATAGGCATGGGTGGAATTTCATGCGCAGAAGATGCGATTGAAATGATTCTTGCCGGAGCAAGTGCGGTGTCTGTCGGAACTGCGAATTTTCATAATCCAGCAGTTACAATGGAGATCGTGGCTGGAATAGAAGATTATATGAAAAAAAATGGTTTTGAATCGGTTGAAGAGATGGTTGGAATTGTAAAATAAATATATAATATCCATATAAGGAAGGACTTATATGGATATTTTTTGTCTCCAGTTATTGGATTGAAAATGTGTGTCGGGTATGGTAAAATTGAAAAGAAATTTGTTGATATGGAGGTCTTAAGAATAATGGAAAGCTATAAGCAGGAATTTATCGAATTTATGGTAGAAAGCGATGTGCTCAAATTTGGAGAATTTACATTAAAGAGTGGAAGAAAATCCCCGTTTTTTATGAATGCGGGTGCTTATGTGACTGGTACACAGCTGAAAAAACTCGGTGAGTATTATGCCAAGGCAATCCATGATGCCTACGGAATGGATTTTGATGTGCTTTTTGGACCTGCATATAAAGGAATTCCGCTGGCAGTTGTAACAGCAATGGCATTCAGCGAGCTATATGGTAAAGAAGTACGTTACTGCTCAGATCGTAAGGAAGAAAAGGATCATGGAGCTGATAAAGGAAGTTTCCTTGGAAGTAAATTAAAAGATGGTGATCGTGTCATCATGATTGAGGATGTGACAACATCTGGAAAGTCCATGGAAGAGACGGTGCCAAAGGTTCGAGGCGCAGCTAATGTGGAGATTAAAGGATTGATGGTGTCTCTGAATCGTATGGAAGTTGGTAAGGGCGGAGAAAAATGTGCTCTGGATGAGATAAAAGATCTGTATGGATTTGAGACTGGTGCAATTGTAACAATGGAAGAAGTTGTGGATTATCTTTATAATAGAGAATGTCAGGGAAAAGTTATCATTGATGATACATTAAAAGCTGCAATTGACGCATATTATGAACAATATGGTGTGAAATAAGACCAGGAGGGAATCAGATGAACGAAAAGGTATATAAAGCAATGAATTTTGCAGGTGTGGCGAATATAGTTGTTGGTGTGATTGTAGCAATTATTGGGGTGACGGCAGGAATTATATCGATTGTAAGTGGAGCACGCTTACTGAAGGAAAAAAAAGGACTTACCTTTTAATTGGGTCCAGACTGAAAGGGTGCTATATTTTTGGAATTAAAGAGTAGAAAAAGAATCCGTATTCTCGGAAAGATATTCTTTGTATTATATATTATGTTTATTATATACTTTCTGATATTTTCTGATTGGTACGGACGGACAGGAGAGATGCAGGAATATCATTATAATCTTGTGCTCTTTAAAGAAATCAATCGATTCTGGGAATACCGGAATCAGGTTGGTCTGTTCGCTATGTTTACTAATTTGCTTGGCAATGTAATTATCTTTATGCCTTTTGGATTCTTTATGCCCATGGCAAGCAAATACAGAAGCTTTCTGGCTACTGTATTCTATAGTTTTGGACTTAGTCTTTGTGTTGAAACATTTCAGCTGGTTACGAAAGTTGGAAGTTTTGATGTGGATGACCTCTTATTGAATACAATCGGAGGTCTCCTGGGATATGTTATATTTGTAATCTGTGCGGCAATAAGGAGAAGACATGTTTATAAGAAAAAAGGTAGTAACAGAAGAAGATAGGGCAAAAGCTGTTGCGAAAGCCAGAGAAAAACAGAGAAAAAAGATGATAAAGACCAAGTACGGACAGACACCACTTCGACATGCAAGAAAGGGTGTCTATTCGTGTTGCTATGCGGCAGTAGTAGCAATGCTGCTGTTGCTGATGATAAGCATTTCTTTTATTGGCAAAGGTGATGTTGGTATTTTGATCGGATTTGTAGGATTGGGAACGATTGCATTATCCTGTATGGGGCTTGTATTAGGATTTCGTGGCCTAAAAGAAAGAGACAAAAATTACATAACGTGCAAGGTAGGGATCGGTGTAAATGCTGCGATACTTCTTGGACTGATTGGAATATTTATCAGGGGGCTTATATAGATGATAGAAGAAAGATATGAACTGGCAATTGGGCGGATCAAAGAGATGCGAGACGAAAAGGTTGTACAGCCACCTTTTCGAGAATTTTTTCAAAAGATGGCAGAATTTGTCATTATGCTGGATGAATTGAAGACGCAGATAGAATCAGGAGCATACGCCCAGTTCAAACTTAAAGAATTGGAAGAGTGGAATGAAAGGTTATATCAGGATATTCTTCCTCAACAATATAACACGAGCTATGCGAATCCATCCTATGCGGTGGAAATGCTTGGAGAAGGCTATGGACAGATTCTGAGTTTTTTGTATACAGAACTCAGAGCTGCTATAATATATGTCTTTGAACAAAAGAAAGAGTATCTGGATATTTTATTTGAATTATTGATTGAAATTTATAATCAGTTTGAAGAAGAGCCGAATCTAAAAAATGTCAAAGAGACAATTTACTGGTATGCCAGTGATTATTGTGATGTATTTGCAGCAGATCGAATTTGCGAACAACTTGATCCTGCAGAATCGTTTGCGGTGGATATTATTATGAACAGTGATTTGAACAATGTGAATTACTTGTATCAATTTGGAGAATATATCAGCCACAATGAATTGCAGACTGCAAGACATCTTATGGAATTGGATGAAACGGTGATCCAAAAGATGGCAGATGTATACACAGAAGGTTATCGGATTGGGTTCATTAATACAGGCAAGGACCTTTCTAAAAAATCAATTGTCAATATTCGTTATGTTCTTGGATTCGAGAAGGTAGTGAAAAAAGCAATTGAAAATTTTGAAAAAATGGGATTAAAGCCTGTCATATATCGTTCTGGTGTGAGTGTCCTGACGAAACGTCAGCATCTGAAAATAGGATATTATGGCGCGATTGCTAATAAGCAGTATGAATATGATCACCGCAATGATCAGGCATTATTTTTGGATAAAAAGTTTATGGAACGCAAATTAGAAGTCATTCAGACTACGTATGAGCATCATAAAGAGCAGGCGGCACAATTTGCAGGTCCAGCCTGTATAGACATGTTTGGCGAAGAGCCTTTTTCACCAGGACAGAAAGAGGAGGTCATCCGACTTACGGACAGACAAGAAGAACTTGCACTTCAGTTTGACAGCCGACAGAGTCAGATTACGAATCAGTATATTCGCGGTGACGAGAGGAGTTTTACGATTATTGCTTATCCAGTGCCTGACATAGGAGAACAATATGACGAGATATTTGATGAGATTATCCGTATCAATACATTGGATGCCAAGACTTATGAGAAAGTGCAGCAGACGTTGATCGATGCACTGGATCAGGGAGAATATGTTCATATTCTGGGGGCTGATGGAAACAAGACAGATCTTAAGATTCAACTTCATCCGCTTCATGACCCGAATAAAGAGACTATATTTGAGAATTGTGTGGCAGATGTGAATATTCCGGTGGGAGAAGTCTTCACATCTCCTGTTTTGGAAGGAACCAATGGTGTGTTGCATGTGAGCAAGGTATATCTTAATGAATTACAGTATCAGGATCTAGAGATTACATTTGCCAATGGAATGATCGCAGACTATAATTGTAGAAATTTTGAAAGAGAACTAGAGAATAAAGAATATATTCGTGATAATATCCTTTATAAACATCCGACACTCCCGCTGGGGGAATTTGCAATTGGAACCAATACAACAGCCTATGTAGCAGCCAAAAAATATGGTATCGAGGAAAAAATGCCGATTCTGATTGCAGAAAAGATGGGACCTCATTTTGCAGTTGGAGATACTTGTTATAGCTGGAGTGAGGATATTAAGGTATATAATCCAAATGGGAAAGAGATTGTAGCAAAAGATAATTCGATATCTGCTTTAAGAAAAGAAGATGTTTCCAAGGCATATTTCCATTGCCATACAGACATTACGATTCCATATGAAGAATTGAAAAGTATTACAGTAGTGACAAAAAATGGAGAAGAGATTCTTCTGCTGGAAAATGGAAGATTTGTGTTGGAAGGAACAGAGATTCTGAATGAACCATTGAAAAATCTGGATAAATACGGTATAGTGAACGCATAGCAATGAACACTGACAGAATAGGATTCTTGAGGTGCTTATATAGCAAACTATGGAAAGAAAGGATGAAAAATATGCCGAAAGTAGGTATTATTATGGGCAGCGATTCTGACTTGAAGGTTATGAGTAAGGCAGCCGCAATGTTGGAAGAGCTGGGAATCGATTATGAGATGACTATTATCTCTGCTCATCGTGAGCCGGATGAACTGATTGAGTGGACGCGAGGAGCTGAAGGACGTGGAGTGAAAGTTATAATAGCAGGAGCCGGAATGGCTGCGGCACTTCCAGGTATGTGTGCAGCTTTATTTGCATTACCGGTAATCGGAGTTCCGCTTTCCGGAAAGAATCTGGATGGAATGGATGCAGTATTTTCTATCATGCAGATGCCGCCGGGAGTTCCGGTTGCAACTGTAGCAATCGATGGAGCCAAGAATGCAGCGATTCTTGCTGCAAAGATTCTTGCGGCTTCTGATGAAGCACTTCTGGACAAGTTAAAAGCCTATACAAGAGAGATGAAAGAGGCAGTGCAGGGCAAGGCTGCAAAGCTGGATGAGATTGGATATGAGGCATATCTTGCTCAAAAATAAAAGATACGAATAAAAAGTAGAAAAATAAAGCATATAATAAGGAGATACGTTATGGATTACAAGAACGCAGGCGTTGATATTGAAGCTGGCTACAGATCAGTAGAACTTATGAAAAAACATGTAAAAGAGACAATGAGACCAGAGGTTTTAGGTGGTCTTGGCGGATTTGCCGGTGCTTTTGATTTGAGTGGTATTAAGAATATGGAAGAACCTGTCCTGTTGTCAGGAACAGATGGTTGCGGAACAAAGGTAAAACTCGCATTTGTAATGGACAAGCATGATACCATTGGAATCGATGCTGTTGCAATGTGTGTAAATGATATTGCCTGCTCAGGAGGCGAGCCATTATTCTTCTTAGATTATATTGCATGTGGAAAGAATTATCCTGAAAAAATTGCAACAATTGTAAGTGGAGTTGCAGAAGGATGTAAACAGTCAGAATGTGCTCTGGTCGGTGGAGAAACGGCAGAACATCCGGGACTTATGCCGGAAGATGAATATGATCTTGCAGGATTTGCTGTAGGTGTTGTCGATAAAAAGGATATCATCAGCGGTGAGAATATTAAACCAGGGGATGTGCTGGTTGGTATGGCTTCCAGCGGTGTTCATAGTAACGGATTCTCCCTTGTCCGTAAAGTGTTTGAGATGACGAAAGAGTCTCTGGATACATATTATGATGAACTGGGTAAGACATTAGGAGAAGCTTTGATCGCTCCTACAAAGATCTATGTAAAAGCGTTAAAGAGCATTAAGAACAGCGGTGTAAAAGTAAAAGGATGCAGCCATATTACTGGTGGCGGCTTTTATGAAAATATTCCGAGAATGTTACCGGACGGCGTGAGAGCAGTTGTAGAAAAGAATAGTTATGAGGTTCCTGCAATCTTCAAACTTCTGGCGAAAGAAGGAGATATTGCAGAGGAAATGATGTATAACACATTCAATATGGGACTTGGAATGGTCATCGCATTAGATCCTGCAGACGTGGAGAAAGCAATGGAAGCAATCAAAGCAGCCGGAGAGACACCATACGTTGTTGGTCATATTGAAGCCGGAGAAAAGGGAGTTACATTATGCTAAATGTAGTTGTGCTGGTATCTGGCGGCGGAACGAATCTGCAGGCAATTATTGATGCAGTAGAATCTGGTGCCATTACAAATACAAAGATTGTCGGAGTTATCAGTAATAATCAAAATGCCTATGCATTGGAGAGAGCAAAGAAGCATGGGATTGCAGGTCAGTGTATCTCACCGAAGCAGTTTTCTTCGCGGGCAGAATTTAATGAGAAATTTATCAAAGCTGTTGATGAGATGCAGCCGGATCTGATCGTATTGGCGGGATTTTTGGTTGTGATTCCTCCTGCAATGATTGAAAAATACAGAAACCGGATCATTAATATCCATCCGTCTTTGATTCCGTCTTTCTGCGGAACTGGGTTCTATGGCCTGAAAGTACATGAGGCAGCTCTTGCCCGTGGCGTAAAAGTGGTTGGTGCGACGGTACATTATGTAGATGAAGGAACGGATACTGGGCCGATTATTCTGCAAAAGGCTGTGGAAGTAGAGCAGGGAGATACTCCGGAAGTACTCCAGAGACGAGTAATGGAACAGGCAGAATGGAAGATACTTCCAAAAGCAATTGACCTGATTGCAAATGACAAAGTCAGTGTGATAGATGGCAGAACAGTGATTAGGAGGGATTAAGGATGAAAGTATTAATCGTAGGAAGCGGCGGAAGAGAGCATGCAATCGCATACTGTGTGGCAAAGAGTGCAAAGACAGATAAGATCTACTGTACACCTGGAAATGCCGGAATTGCAGAATATGCAGAGTGTGCACCGATCGGCGCGATGGAATTTGACAAGATCGTTGCATTTGCAAAGGAAAAAGAAGTCGATCTGGTAATTGTCGGCATGGATGATCCATTGGTAGGCGGACTGGTGGATGAACTGGAAGCGGTAGGCATCCGTGCATTTGGACCAAGAAAGAATGCAGCGATTCTGGAAGGCTCAAAGGCATTTTCCAAGGATCTGATGAAAAAGTACAATATTCCAACTGCAGCATATGAGAATTTTACTGATCCGGATAAGGCACTTGCTTACCTTGAAACTGCAAAATTCCCGATTGTACTGAAAGCAGATGGATTGGCCCTTGGTAAAGGCGTGCTGATCTGTAACGATCTGGAAGAGGCAAAAGATGGCGTTAAGACCATTATGCTGGATAAAAAATTCGGCACAGCCGGTAATGAGATGGTTATTGAGGAATTTATGACCGGACGGGAAGTATCTGTCCTGTCTTTTGTTGACGGCAATACCATTAAGACTATGACTTCCGCACAGGATCATAAACGTGCCGGAGATGGTGACACAGGATTAAATACCGGTGGTATGGGAACATTCTCTCCAAGTCCATTCTATACAAAAGAAGTAGAAGATTTCTGTAATAAATATATCTATCAGGCAACGGTAGATGCGATGAAAGCAGAAGGAAGACCTTTCAAGGGAGTAATCTTCTTTGGACTGATGCTGACAGAAGATGGACCAAAGGTATTGGAATATAATGCAAGATTCGGAGATCCAGAAGCGCAGGTTGTTCTTCCGAGAATGAAGAATGATATCATTGATGTTGTAGAAGCTTGTATAGACGGAACTCTAGATCAGATTGATCTGCAGTTTGAAGACAATGCTGCAGTCTGCGTAGTACTTGCAAGTGAAGGGTATCCGGTAAAATACGATAAAGGCCTTCCAATCAGCGGTTTGGATGAATTCAAGAAGCATGAAGGCTATTACTGTTTCCATGCGGGAACCAAATTCGATGGAGATCAGATCGTAACGAATGGAGGACGTGTGCTTGGAGTAACTGCGAAAGGAAAAGATCTGAAAGAGGCAAGGGCCAATGCATACGCAGCGACAGAATGGGTACAGTTCGATAATAAATATATGAGACATGATATCGGTAAGGCAATCGATGAGGCATAGGTAGTAATTATTATTTATTATTATAATAGAGCGATGTATGAAAAAACATACATCGCTCTTTACAAAGAATCTAACGATAATAGTAAGTTATTTTGCTTTGAAGATATATAATCTGGAATCAAAATCTCCGCCTGGTTCCAGATCTCCATATGCTTCTCCCGCAGACACATCAGTAGTAATCAAACCAAGATTCATCAACTCATCACCATAATACATTTTACCGGTTATTGTATTTTCATAACATAGAGCTGGGTCCAATCCCTTAAGCTGGATGCGTGTGTAAGAATCATTTACAGTATTCAGTACTTTGTACCAGCCAACGATGGCCTCTGTCTTATCCTCACTTACAACCATCCACATAGTTGTATTGCTTTCAAATGGACTGCTTAAGCGGTAAAATGTACCAAACTGAATGAGTTGGCGATATTTTTTCATGAATATAATCTGTTCTTTGACCTCGCTTTGTTCTTCTTTCGTCAGTTTGTTTAAGTCTAACTCATATCCAAAAGTTCCAAAGTATGCAACGTTTGCACGTGTGTGAAGAGGTGTTGTACGTGCAAGTTGATGGTTCGGTGTTACGGATACATGACTTCCCATGCTGCTGATCGGATAACAGTAGGAAGTACCATATTGAATCTTCAAACGTTCAATTGCATCCGTATCATCGCTAGTCCAACACTGTGGCGCATAATATAACATTCCAGGATCAAAACGAGCACCTCCACTTGCACAGGATTCAAAAAGCACCTCCGGGAATTGTGAAGTAAGTCTCTCATATAAGTCATAAACACCCAGAATATAGCGGTGGAATACTTCGCCCTGCCTATCGGCGGGAAGTATTGCTGAATAACATTCCGTAATGCTGCGGTTCATATCCCACTTTATGTAAGAAATATGGGATTCGTCCAAAATCTTAGCCATCATCTGATAGATATGATCTACGACTTCTTTTCGGGAGAAGTCCAAAACAAACTGATAACGACCGTGAGATGCATTTCTCTGTGGTGTCTGGAGCATCCAGTCTGGATGTGCCCGGTAAAGGTCAGAATCTTTGTTAATCATTTCAGGCTCAAACCAAAGGCCGAATTTCATGCCCAATTCTTCGATTTTTTGAGAAAGTCCTGCAATTCCATGTGGGAGAAGATCTGGATTTGGAATCCAGTCACCAAGTCCGGCATGTTCGTTTCTGCGGCCGCCAAACCAGCCGTCATCCAGGACGAAGAGTTCCACACCACTTTCTTTGGCTGTGTGGGCAATCTCGAGAATCTTATCTTCGTTAAAATCAAAATATGTTGCTTCCCAATTGTTAATTAGAATCGGACGGGCTTTATCACGCCAGACTCCACGTGCCAGTCGCTTTTGATATAATTTCTGGAAAGTCTGACTCATATGATTCAGTCCCTTGTCTGAGTAGACCATTACGGCTTCTGGGGTCTGGAAACTTTCACCAGATTCTAATTTCCAGTCAAAAGTGTCGGGATGGATTCCAAGCAAAACTCTGGATGAAGCGTGAGTATCTACTTCCACTTGAGCGAGAAAATTGCCACTGTATATTAGACTGAATCCAATTGCTTCTCCTTGGAATTCATCGGCAGTTGGACGCTTCAGTATGATGAATGGATTATGTTCATGGGAAGAATGACCTCGAAGGCTTCCGACAGATTGAATGCCCTGTTCTAGTTTCCTTGTTTTCAGATGACGTTCTCTGGCCCATGCACCTGAAAAGTGAAGAAAATCATAATTATAATCTGGTAAATCCATGCAAAGACTCATAGCTTTGGTCAGATGTATGCTTTCAGAACCATGATTTGTAAATCTCGCGCTGCGTGCGATGATACCACCTTTGCAGAAAATTGTATATAATAATTCCAGCTCCATTCCTGTGACAGTATCTTTTAATTGAAGTGTGAGTGTCATTGCCTCAGAATCATCTTCTGTATAAGTTGCCGGAAGTCCAGTAAGCTTTGGCTTGCCGGAAGTAATCATATGACCAGAATATTGGAAGTCTGAGATACGGCTCCCGTTAGCCTGAAGAATCTCAACAGCAGATTCTCGGTAGTCGGTGGTCCCGTATACGCCATATTCTTGCTTGATATGTTCTAATGAAATTGTTTTGTCATTTTCTATCAGATAAGATGCCATCGGTCTTGGAGCAGATTCTACAAGATAAGAAAAATCCTCTTTGTGATGGATGTGTTTTCCAAAATATAATTGTGCCATATGGCCGGTAGGCAATACGCTCATGATATAACTGATGGTGTCATTATACAGATGAAAAGTTTTTGAATGCTCTTGAAAGATGATATTCATGTTAGTACCTCCTAATAATACGATGCTATAAGATGATTATAGAAAAAAAGTGATGGAAAAAGTAGAAAGATATGTTAGACAAAACAGTCAAAATGTTAAAAAGCCGGTCATGTGGTCTGCCGGCTTTCTTTGCGATAGCTGGAAGGTGTTTGTCCCATATGTGTCTTGAACGTTTTAGAAAAAACGAGGGCATCTGTGTAACCACAAGAAAAGGCCACGCTCTCAATAGATAGATCTGTCAGTCTCAGAAGTTCTGCTGCATGTGTGATTCGGTAATTGGCAAGATATTCCTGTGGTGATACACCAAGATATTTACGAAAAAGTGTATAGAGATAACTACGGTTAATACAGACATAATTAGCAATATCTGTTACATGAATTGGAAGAGAATAGTTATCTTGAATAAATTCTACTGCACGCCTTACATATAGATTTCCTTCCTCTAATTGTGTAGGAATGACAGTGGAAATGTCTCTTGACAGGATGGAAAAAAAAGAATAGATTAAGCTCTCTGATAAAAACTGATTCATGACAGCGGAAGTATTGTTGTTCAGCATGTGGAGGACTGTCTGTTTTAATTCATCTGCATAGCTGCATTGGAAAGTTGGATGCTGACGGGTAAGACCGATGTCTTGTAGATACTGGCGGGCACTATTTCCGTCAAAACCGACCCAGATATAAGTCCATGGATCGGAGATATCGGCTTGATAAAATGTCTGTATCTGTGGGAAAATCAAGAATCCCTGGCCGGCAGACAGATGATATCTTTTTTCTCCAATATGGTATTGACCTTTTCCTTTTAGAATATAATGTAATAGATAGTTCGGACGTACCGCCGGACCAAAACTATGCCCTGACGCACATTCGTCGTATCCACAATAACACAAATATAAATCTGAGAACTTTCTGTCAGATGTCTGATGAATATATGATGCTTCCATGTTGCTCCTTTGTATATGCATGAGAATAGTCATTTTGAGAAATCAATAATTCCCCAATTTTTCAAGATATTTGTCAATTTTTTTCAGGCGTTTTTCAAATCCTTTTACCTTATGGCTGATAGTTTCAAGCAACGCTTCGGCTACAAATTGTGGACCGACCATTGAATTAAAGAAAGCGTTACTGTCTACTGGAACGGTAAGAAGAACTGTTGCATACTGAGCCAGCAAAGAACTGGGCTTATCAGTGATTACGATAATGCTGGCACCTACTTCTTTTGCCATCTCAGCGGTAATCTTATCTACCGATGAATATCTGGGAAAAGAGAAGACAATCAGGCAATCGTCTTTGCTGATATTACACATATGATCGATGGGGCTGATCGGAGACGCATTGGTCATCTCTACATTCGGTATCATATGTTTTAAATACAGTAAGAAAAAGTCACCCAGACAAGAATTGCCACGGGATGCAGCAATGTATTTGTGCTTACTGGAGATGATGATATCCGCAGCTTCTTCAAATACATTACTGGAATTATTGACAAATACAGATTCCAGATTTTTTGCAGCATTTTTTAAATGGCGATTAAGATAATCAGAATTATTTTCTAATTTCGCTCTTTTGGCAACACGCTGTGCTGGTACAGTAATACTGCTGGAAATGCTAAATACTTTGTCTTGATAATCTTTTCTCAAGGCTTTTTGGAAATCCATGAATCCGGTGAATCCGAGAGACCTGCTGAATCGAATAACGGAGGATTCACTTACTCCTAATTTCAAAGCGATCTCGGTGGAAGTCATGAAACATGCATCAGATGAATTATCCAATACATATTTTGCAATCATTTTCTGTGTTTTGGTTAAATTGGCGTTGTGGAAGATTTCTCTTAATTCTTTCATATGTTTTCCTCCGGAAATCGCAGATATAAGGAATATTTTCCATATTATATCATAATGTATAGTTA
>NZ_JAFBIX010000036.1 GCF_021531895.1 Faecalicatena contorta
GATGAGTTCGTTCAGTAATTGGGAATGTCAGGCGCAAGGGAGTTGGATAGGCTGGTCTGTATCCGTCTAGTCAAGCGTTAGAATCCGTTACAGAAAAAAGAGTTGCAATTCCGTGTGAGAATTTGGCATCCAGCCAAGTTCGAAAGGACTGCTGAATCGAGAAATTATCTAAATTTCTCGGTGAATCAGTCCGGTCACGAAATTGCAACTCTTTTTTCTGTTATGGATTCTTGGCGAAGGATACCGGATACAGACCAGCCTATCCAACTCCCTTGCGCCGTACACCTTCCAATTACCAACTAACTAATCTAAATTCCCATCTTTAGAATATCTTTAGAATTTTCATTCTTCGTTCTTAAGATTTCCCTATTATGCTTATAGTATCAGAACGAAGGGAGGTCTTGTTTATGACAATCCAGATGCTTACTCAATATTTTGCGCAATATGGGGCTGTATTTGTGTTTTTGATTGTTCTGCTGGAATATATGAATCTTCCGGGATTTCCCGCAGGGGTGATCATGCCGCTGGCAGGAATCTGGGCAGCGCGTGGTGATATCAGCTTCCCTGCGGTTATGGTGATATCAGTGGCTGCAGGACTTCTTGGGAGTTGGATACTGTATTTTCTTGGAAGACTGGGCGGAGAGATCTTCCTGCGGTTTTATCTCCGGCATTTTCCACAGCATAGGGAATTGATCGAACAGAATATGGAAATGCTGCGAAAACGGGGGACGACAGGTGTGTTCCTTGGAAAACTGGTGCCCATGATCAGGACGTTGATTTCCATCCCGGCAGGTATGATTTCGATGGGATTCGGAAGTTATACATTGAGTTCCTTATTGGGTGTGTTTGTGTGGAACCTGGTATTTGTCGGAGCAGGATACTTTCTGGGAGATGCTGTGTGGCAGATTCTGAGATGATAAGAAGGGGAGAAGGATATGAAGATTGCAATGATGACAAACAATTATAAACCCTTTGTGGGAGGTGTTCCTGTGTCCGTGGAACGATTGACATGCGGGTTGCGTGAAAGGGGACATGAAGTCTGTGTATTTGCACCAGAGTACCGAGAACTGGAGAATGAAGAGACAGGAGACCAGAGAGTAGAAGAACAAGAAGATGTAGTGCGTTACCGGTCTTGCCGAAGAAAATTTGAAAATGGAATGGTTATCCCTGATGTAACGGATCCAAGAATAAGGGAAGCATTTGCAAAAAGAAAATTTGATCTGATTCATGTGCATCATCCAATGTTGATCGGAAATGTGGCAGTGGCTCTAAGCCGCAGATATCAATTGCCTCTGATCTATACATATCATACGAGATATGAGGAATATCTGCATTACATCAATGTGTTTTCAGGAAAGCGAGAGTGGACAGCTGTGGAAAAATGTCTGGAGCAAAGCAGAAAATGGCTTCCCAGGTATATGGCATCATTTATGAACAAATGTGACCTTGTGCTGGCGCCTTCTGCCGGTATGAGAGATTCTATCTTACGACAAGAAATTTCTACACCTGTCCGGATTCTTCCGACGGGTCTGGATGACGGTTCTTATGTGAAAGATGAGAAAGTATCCGATGAAATCAAAAGAACATATCTGGGGGATAAACGCTGTTTGTTCTGTACGGTGTCAAGATTGGAGAAGGAAAAGAATCTTTATTTTCTTCTGCGAAGTATTCAATGTCTTCGGCGACGTGTGGGGGATGGATTCAGCGTAATGGTAATTGGTGATGGAGCAGAACGATCGGCACTGGAACTATATGCAAAAGAGCTCGGTATCGAAGGGGTGGTGAGATTTGTCGGAGAAGTACCGAATCAGAAAGTGAAAAATTATCTGTTTGCAAGTGATGTGTTTTTGTTTGCTTCCCAGTCAGAGACCCAGGGAATTGTACTTGCGGAAGCGATGGCTGCAGGGCTGCCAGTGGCTGCTGTGTCAGCCTGTGGAGTCAATGATATTGTAAAAGATGCAAAGAATGGTTATCTTACAGCGGAGTCGGAAGATATATTTGCTGCAAAGGCGGAAGAACTGATGATGGATCACGAGAAGAGATGCAGATTTGGTGCAAATGCGCTTGGGATGGCACAGAATTATCAGATGGCTTATATCGCGGCAGAGGCAGAAGAAGATTATCGTATGATTTTAGAAGAGAGAAGGAGGGCGGAAGAATATGGACATGAAGCTTATGAAAAGAAAGATGTTATGTCGTCTGTTTTACATTTATTTAAAGCTTCTTGAAAAAACAGTATGCATAGAATGGCAGCAGCCAGAGATGTTTTCTGGACATAATATCGTGGGATTCTGGCATGAGGACAGCTTTGCTATGAATCTGGTACTCCAGGCAGTCACAAAAGAATGTGCAGACGTATCTGTTCTGGTAACTGCAGATGAACGTGGAGAATATATTCAGAATCTTCTGGAGCGTTGTGGAGGAGAAGCGGTCAGAGTAGGATATGGTTTCTGCAATGCCGGTACCTTGAAAGATCTGTTGAAAGCCTTGAAAGAAGCAAAAAGAAGTGTGGCAATTGCCATGGACGGTCCATTAGGGCCTAGACATATCCCGAAGAAACTGACCTATTTTTTGTCTGAGAAGAGTCAGACGGAGTTGACTGGAGTCACGATTTCCTATTCACATAAAATTTCTCTGAACAGACGATGGGATCATTATCACATTCCATTGCCATTTTCCAGGATTACAGTGCGGTTCGATAATTATGGAATCGTATCCTGCCATTGTCCTCCGAGAATCCGGGTATATCCTTGTGAACGGGAGTGTAGTATAATGATTGGCGGGGAAACATCCTCCTGAGAATATTCTTCTTCATATGTAGAAGGAAGGAAAGGAATCATCGGAATGAAAATGAATCATGTGTTAATCGTAGAAGATGACAAAGAAATCCGTGAAGGTGTGGAAATATATTTAAAAAGTCAGGGATATGAGGTGTATCAGGCAGCAGATGGATTGGAGGGTCTGAAAGTGATTGAATCCCAAGAGATTCATCTGGCAATCGTGGATGTGATGATGCCGCGAATGGACGGAATTCAGATGACTATAAAGTTAAGGGAAAAATATGATTTTCCTGTGATATTTTTATCAGCAAAATCAGAAGAAGTGGATAAGATCATGGGGCTTAATATGGGGGCGGATGATTACATAACAAAACCATTTACGCCAATGGAATTACTGGCAAGAGTTAATTCACAGCTTCGGCGTTACCGTAGATTTATGGAAAAACTGGATCAGAAAGAGAAGATGGAGAATATCTATATAATCGGAGGACTAGAGCTTAATGAAGATACGATGGAAGCTTCTGTAGATGGTGAACCTGTAAAATTAACCCCGACAGAATATAAGATCTTGTTACTTTTGATGAAGAACCCGGGCAGAATCTTTTCCGCAGAAGAGATCTATGAACGCGTGTGGAATGAACGGGCAGTAAATACAGATACCATTATGGTCCATGTGAGGAATATTCGTGAAAAAATAGAAATCAATCCAAAGGAACCAAAATATTTGAAGGTGGTGTGGGGTGTTGGATACAAAATTGAAAAACAGGCATAAATTGGCAGTCGTATTGATACTGCTGACTATTATGACAGCATCGCTATCAGTAATGACACAATATCATCAATGGTATCAGGAAGAAAATAAAGCCATTGAGCAGGACAGACGAGAAGAGCTTACTTCAGAAGATTTCCTGGAGCAGTTTATTGAGGCGTCGTATATTTTGTACAATACGGAAAGTACAAGAGAAGAAGCAGATTCTGATGGATTTAATGAATTTCTGGAAGAGTACATGTCGGACGTAAAAGAAGAATTTGATTCTTTCTATCCTTATCTGGATTATCAGGTCAAAGATGAAGATGGAAAAGTTGTGGCAAAGAGTAAAGTGGAGTCCAAACAATCTCTATCAGAGAAGAATATGGATGCATTTGCACTGGGAATGGTCATCACATATGATGAAAATGGTATGCCAAGCGTCAAGATCGAAAAAAGTGATTATCAGGCTGAACAGATTACCGAGTTGAGGGAAGTGCTGAATCGATTTCAAGAAGATAATCCGGAATGGGATGATGATTATTATGAGACAGACACACAGGGCATGTTTCAGACTCCAAAGGATCGCACTTATATATTTGCAATGACAGAAGAGAATCTCCAGACATATTTTGAACACTACTTTTATGTGGGAACCCATGCTCCAGAGAGTGCAAATAATTTTATTGTGATCCTGATGATCATAGTAGCTGCACTGGCGATGCTCTATCCGGTATTTCCATCGTTGAAAACAGGAGAAGAAAAAATCTTTCATGCACCGCTGGAAGCTGTGGTGATCATCTTCTGGATAATGCTTGCGGTCATATTTAACCATTGTGGATGGCTCTTTCAGAGAAATAATGGAATTGCAGATTTCTTTGATTTTACAGTCTGGATTCTGGTGTTTGCCATTGTCTATTGGACGGCGTCCTGCGTGCGCCATATTTACACAATGGGAATCCGACGTTACCTGAAAGAAGAGACACTCACAGGTTCTTCATGGAAATATATCAGACAGATATGGCAGCTCCTTATGACCAAAGGAAAAAACGGACTTCAGAAATGCTACCACTCATTGACAGATATTGACTTCCGTGAAAAAAGTAATAAAACAATCCTGAAAATTGTTGGGGTGAATTTTCTTATACTTGCCATCACATGTTCCCTCTGGTTCTTTGGTATTATGGCACTGGTTGTATATTCTGTGGTCTTATTCTTGATTCTTCGCAAATACTATAGTGATCTGCAGGAAAAATACGCGGTACTTTTAAAAGCAACCGGTGAAATCGCTAAAGGGAACCTGGATGTCGTAATCACCGAAGACCTGGGCGTGTTTCAGCCATTTAAACCAGAAATTGAAAAGATTCAAAATGGATTTAAAAAGGCAGTGGATGAAGAAGTCAAAAGCCAGCGCATGAAGACAGAACTTATCACCAACGTATCCCATGATCTGAAGACTCCACTGACAGCAATCATTACATATGTTGATCTTTTGAAAAATGAAAAAGATGAAGAGAAGAAAAAAGAATACATTGATGTTCTCGAACGCAAATCCCTGCGGCTCAAGGTACTCATAGAAGATTTGTTTGAAATCAGCAAGGCAAGCAGCAAAAACGTTACACTCAATATTATAGATGTAGATGTAGTCAATCTGTTCAAACAAGTCAAATTCGAGCTGGAAGATAAGATTAAGGCAGCAAACCTGGAATTCCGCTGCACTTACCCAGAAGAAAAAGTAATTCTCCCACTCGACAGCCAGAAGACCTATCGAATCTTCGAAAACCTCCTGGTCAACATCGTAAAATACGCAATGCCGTATACTAGAGTATACGTTGAAATCACAAAAGAAAAAGAAAAAGTACGGATTCGGATGAAAAATGTCTCCGCAACAGAACTAAACTTCAATCCCGAAGAACTTACCGAACGCTTCGTTCGAGGCGATACCGCAAGAAATACCGAAGGTTCAGGGCTTGGACTGGCGATAGCAAAAAGCTTTACAGAACTGCAGAAAGGAAAGTTGAAAATAGAAACAGAGGCAGATCTGTTCAAGGTAGAAGTTCAATTGGGGACGTAGTACTTTGCAAAAGTACTACGTCCCAAATTGAAAAATGTGGTGTCCCAAAATGAAAAATGTCCTGTACCCGATTGACATTTTTTGCGTTTTCACATATTATATATCCTATACGAGAAAAACGATGAACGGAAAGAGTAGCAGATTGTGGAACTATCAGAGAGAAACTGTCACCGGCTGAAAGCAGTTTCGAGGGAAGCGGCTGTGAAGTGCCTCCGGGAGTTGATTCGGTGAAAGGTTGGGTCATGGGAGTGGCTGATGAATGGAAGTAGCCGGATACGGAATTACACACGTTACGTGTATCAAGGTGGAGGAAGATTCCATGATCTGTTAAGGTGTGCTTTGGTTTTACGCAATCGAAGGATGTCTTTTGGTGACAGATTCTGTAAGTGGAAATTATCCTCTAGAAGAGTGGAACCGCGGAGTTGCTTCGTCTCTTAGATTTGATAAGAGACGAAGTTTTTTATTTTAATAGAGTTATTATTCTGAAAAATATATTTTAGAGAAGTACGTATTAGAAAAGTATGTATTAGAGAAGTACATTTTAGAGAAGTATCTTCCAGATAAGCTCATTTTATTTTATTAGTGGTGAACTCTGCGAAAAAGGAGAGATTTTTATGGGTATGATATCGTATGTCAAAGAAGAGATTCAAGTGATCCGGGAGCGTGACCCGGCAATCAAGTCAAATATGGAGGTGTTCTTATATTCCAGTTTTAAGGCAATCCTGCATTATCGTGTGGCACATAAGCTGTATCTGAAGAAGCATTATTTTCTGGCTAGATGGGTATCCCAGAGGGCTGCCAGAAAGACGGGAATTGAGATTCATCCGGGCGCGACTATTGGAAAAGGTCTGTTTATTGACCATGGAAGCGGGGTGATCATTGGAGAGACTGCAGAGCTTGGAGATAACATTACATTGTACCAGGGGGTGACTCTGGGCGGTACTGGTAAGGAGCAAGGCAAGCGTCATCCTACGCTTAAGGATAATGTTATGGTAAGCGCCGGCGCCAAAGTACTTGGTTCATTTACCATTGGAGAGAATTCCAAGATCGGGGCAGGAAGCGTTGTGTTAAAAGAAGTGCCGCCGAACTGTACGGTTGTCGGAGTCCCGGGAAGAGTGGTCAAGATGGGGGATGAGAGAATCCCGAGACTGGATATGGATCAGGTACATCTTCCAGACCCGATCAGTAATGATATCCGGGAACTGCAGGCAGACAATCTCAGAATGCATAAGCAGATTCAGGAGATGGAAAAACGTATGAAATGTATGAGAGATGAGAACATAGAGATTATAGAAGAGGAGAAAGCGTAATATGAAGATTTTTAATACATTATCAAGAACAAAAGAAGAATTTGTACCTTTGGAAGAGGGAAAGGTCAAGATGTATGTGTGCGGTCCTACCGTATACAATTTTATCCATATCGGAAATGCAAGACCGATGATCGTATTTGACACGGTCAGACGTTATTTTGAATACAAAGGATACGATGTGAACTATGTATCTAACTTTACCGATGTAGATGATAAGATCATTAAGAAAGCTATTGAAGAAGGGGTTTCTTCAGATGAGATTTCCAAACGTTACATTGCAGAGTGCAAGAAAGATATGGAAGGTATGAATATCAAGCCGGCGACCAAGAATCCACTGGCAACAGAAGAAATCTGTGGTATGGTAGATATGATCCAGACACTGATCGATAAAGGATATGCTTATGAGAAAAATGGTACTGTATATTACCGCACCAGAAAGTTCAAAGATTATGGAAAGCTTTCTCACAAGAATCTGGACGATCTCCGCTCCGGCGAACGTTCTCTTCTGGTTACTGGAGAAGATGAGAAGGAAGATCCATTGGATTTCGTACTCTGGAAACCGAAAAAGGAAGGCGAGCCTGCTTGGCAGTCTCCATGGTGTGACGGACGTCCGGGTTGGCATATTGAGTGCTCTGAGATGTCTAAGAAATATCTTGGTGAACAGATTGACATTCATGCAGGTGGAGAGGATCTGATCTTCCCGCATCATGAAAATGAGATTGCGCAGAGTGAGGCCGCCAATGGAAAGGAATTTGCAAAATATTGGATGCACAATGCATTTTTAAATATTGATAATCGTAAGATGAGTAAATCCCTTGGAAACTTCCGGACTGTCCGTGAGATCAGCGAGCAGTATGATCTGCAGGTACTTCGTTTCTTTATGTTGAGTGCACATTACAGAAGTCCATTGAACTTTAGTGCAGATCTGATGGAAGCTTCTAAAAATGGTCTGGAGCGTATTGTCAATGCAGCAGATAACCTGAAGTTTTTAATAGGCAATGCGAAGGCAGAAGTGATGACTGAAGAGGAAAAAGAAGCATTTACAAAGGCAGGAGAATTTACCCAGAAGTTCGAAGAGGCAATGGATGATGACTTCAATACAGCAGATGCAGTGGCAGCAGTCTTTGATCTGGTTAAATACATCAATACGACAGCAAATGCTGACAGTTCCAAAGAGTATCTGAAGAATCTGTTCGATCTTCTGGTAAAACTTACAGATGTTCTTGGTCTGATCGTGGATAAGAAGGAAGATATCCTGGATGAAGAGATTGAAAAACTGATCGAAGAACGTCAGGCCGCACGTAAGGCAAAGGATTTTGCAAGAGCAGATGCAATCAGAGATGAATTATTGGCAAAGGGAATCATCTTAAAAGATACCCGTGAAGGAGTGCAATGGAAAAGAGCGTAGAATGGCAGTTTGACTCCTATATGCAGGAATTATTCCAGATGAAAGAGGTGGATATAAAAGAATATTCACCTCTTACTTTGGCGTATATCGGGGACAGTATTTATGATCTGATCATCAAGTCACTGGTGATCAATGAGGGAAATAAGCAGGTGCAAAAGCTTCATCGTGAGACCAGTTCTATGGTACAGGCATCTGCCCAGTCGAAGATGATGCGTACGATTCAGGAGCATCTGACAGAAGAAGAACATGCAGTATTTAAGCGCGGGAGAAATGCAAAAAGTGTATCTCCTGCCAAGAATCAGTCGATTACTGATTATCGAAGGGCAACAGGCTTTGAGGCATTGATGGGATATCTGTATCTAAAAAAAGAGTGGAAAAGAATGCTGGATCTGGTTAAAATAGGATTAGATAGTCTAGAAAGCGTATAGGGAGCATATATGAATAACGAAAAAAAAGTGAATGAAAATATGATAGAAGGACGTAATGCAGTTCTGGAGGCATTTCGGTCTGGTAAGCCAATTGACAAGTTATATGTATTGGACGGATGCCAGGACGGTCCGGTGCGGACCATTGTCAGAGAGGCAAGAAAGCATGATACAATTATTCATTTCGTAGAAAAAGAACGGTTGTCTCAGTTATCTGTAACAGGAAAACACCAGGGTGTGATTGCCTGTGCAGCAGCATATGAGTATTCAGAAGTAGAAGACATGTTGAAGCTGGCAGAGGAAAAGGGCGAAGATCCTTTCCTGATTCTTCTTGATAATATTGAAGATCCGCATAATCTTGGAGCGATTATTCGTACTGCCAATCTGGCAGGTGCACATGGAGTAATCATTCCTAAGAGAAGGGCAGTGGGGCTTACTGCTACAGTGGCAAAGACTTCTGCGGGAGCCTTGAATTATACACCGGTTGCAAAAGTAACGAATCTTACAAAGACGATGGAAGAATTAAAAGAAAAGGGTCTTTGGTTCGTGTGTGCCGATATGGGCGGCAAGATGATGTATGATCTGAATCTGAAGGGACCTGTCGGATTGGTCATTGGCAATGAAGGAGATGGTGTCAGCCGCCTGGTAAAAGAAAATTGCGATTTTGTGGCAAGTATTCCTATGAAAGGCGATATAGATTCTCTGAATGCATCTGTTGCTGCAGGTGTACTGGCCTATGAGATTGTGAGACAACGGATGCAATAAAAGAAAGTGGTTCATAATGGTGGGTATATGGCAAGTTATGAGAAGATGTCGGACGAACAGTTGATCCGAAGACTCCGAGAAGGAGATAAGAGTATTATCGATTATATTATGGAGAAATATAAGAATCTGGTGCGAAAAGAAGCCAATGCCATGTATCTTCTGGGAGGAGAGAATGATGATCTGATCCAGGAGGGGATGATCGGGCTGTTTAAAGCAGTACAGGATTATGATGTGACACAGGAGGCATCTTTTTTCAGTTTTGCAAGACTTTGTATTACACGCCAGATGTATTCAGCAATCGAAGCGTCTAAGAGAAAAAAACATAGTCCGTTAAATAGCTATATTTCCTTATATGAGAAGACGGATGAGCAGGTCACTCTTTTGGAGACAATGGAAGCGGGCGGTGAAAGCAATCCGGAAGAATTACTGGTGAATCGTGAATATGCAGAATTGCTGGAAAGTAAGCTGGAGGAATCGCTCAGTGACCTGGAAAACAGAGTATTATATCTACATCTTCTGGGAACCGATTATAGGACGATCGCTCGACTATTGGATAAAAGCCCTAAGACAGTTGATAATGCACTGCAGCGGATTAAAAGTAAGACAGAAAGGATTCTGGAAAAAGAAAAGGGAGAAAATCACTGAAATTTTTATTGACAAACTGAGGATTAATATTGTATAGTATCAATGTTGCATATATGATATGCGTGCTGCCTTGGCTCAGTCGGTAGAGCGTCGCCTTGGTAAGGCGGAGGTCGGCGGTTCGATTCCGCTAGGCAGCTTACAGAAAACCCTTGATTGATATCAAGGGTTTTCTTTGGTATGTGGAAAAGAGGGAACAGAAAATGAAGAAAACAACAATTATGACAGAAGGATCTATATGGAAGAAGCTTCTGATGTATTCTATACCGCTGATCTTGGGAAATTTATTTCAGCAGTTATATAATACAGTGGACTCTATCATTGTGGGGAATTATATTGGAAGTGAAGCACTTGCGGCGGTAGGATCAAGTGGAAGTATCATTAATCTGTTGATTGGATTCTGTGTAGGAGCGTCCGCGGGGGCGGGAGTAGTCATTGCACAGTTTTTTGGTGCGCAGGATAAAGAGGGCGTCAGAAAAGCAGTACATACAACGCTTGCAATTGCGATTGCAGCAGGTGTTGTCATGACAGTAGTGGGGATTCTTTTGGTCCCATTTTTGTTAAGAGCGATGGGGACGCCAGAAGAAGTATTTGGACAGGCAGTGACATATCTACAAGTATACTTTGGAGGGATTTTTTTCTCTGTTATCTATAATATGTCAGCAGGAATCTTAAATGCAGTAGGCAATTCCAGACGGTCATTGATCTACTTAATGATTGCTGCTGTATCCAATATATTTCTGGATCTTTTACTGGTCGTGGTCTTAAAAATGGGAATTGTCGGTGCGGCCTTGGCGACCGACATCAGTCAGCTGCTTTCTTGTATTTTTATTCTTTTGTTTTTAACGAGGAGTCAGGAAATATATCGTGTGCGCCTGAGAGAAATCCGATTTTATGAGCGGATGCCATCTAAGATTATTAAGATTGGACTTCCAACAGGAATTCAGCATGTCGTGATTTCATTTTCAAACGTGCTTGTTCAGTCCAGTGTAAATAGTTTTGGTGCGGCTGCGATGGCTGGATTTGCGGCTTACATTAAAATAGACGGATTTAATATTCTTCCGGTTATGAGCTTTAGCACGGCGGCAACAACATTTACTGGTCAGAATATTGGAGCGGGAAAATATGATCGGGTGAAGAGAGGAATGTATGTTTCTCTGGCGATGGGAATTATCTATACGATAGCGACAGGAATTCTTCTGCTGATTTTTGCACCACAGGTAATAGGCGTCTTTACAGACAACCAGGAAGTTGTGACATATGGAGTTTATATTATGAAGTTTTTCTGTCCGTTTTACTGGTCTTTGGCAATTCTCCATGTATTGTCCGGGACTATCCGAGGGACAGGTCATACGCTGGAACCTATGTTAGTGATTCTGTTTTCACTATGTGTGTTCCGTGTCATTTGGATTACAGCGGCTTTGTCAATTGCACATCAATTTTCTTATGTTATGGTTGTGTATCCATTGTCTTGGATGGTTGGTATGATATTGATTTTGCTCTATGCATGGAAGGGAAGATGGATGCCGAAAAAAGCAGCATGATTCATATATCAGAAGTAAAAGGAGGAGATAGAGATGCCATCATTTTTAAGTGACTTGTCAAAATTTCAGGGAACGGGCGAGAAAAATGCGGATGGAAAAACGTTGGAAGAATTTTTGGAAGAATACGATCCATATCGTTATCAGACACCGAGCTGTACTACAGATGCAGTCATATTTGCGCACTCGGGAAAATTAGAGAAAGGTCTGGAAGGGTTGAAACTTCTGCTGGTTAAGCGAAGTAATCATCCAAGTATTGGTTATTGGGCATTGCCGGGAGGATTTATCAATATAAAGGAAGATCTGGATGACACAGCCAGAAGAGAACTGGAAGAGGAGACAGGTGTCAAGGGACTTGTGATGGAACAGATTGCAACTTACGGAGATTATGATCGGGATCCTCGTGCCCGTGTGATTACTACGGCATATATGTCTTTGGTTGATGAGAAAGATGTAAAGGTACAAGCCGGAGACGATGCGGCAGATGCAGTATGGTGTGAGGTAGGCCTGGAGATGACTCAGACAGAATGGACAAGGGATTGTGAGAAGAATCTGTATACACTTCGGATCCGGAACAAAAGCCGTCATCTGGATACAACGGCGCTTGTAGAACAGACAGTAGTGACAGGGTTAATAAGAGAACAGAAATTCCAGGTGAAAGAGATGGGAACGCTGGCGGCTGATCATGCAGCGATCATTGTCCATGCTCTTGTATTGTTGAAAAAACGTCTGTAAACTGCTGAAAACGGTGGAATCTACCTTGTTTCACCATATTTTTTATGATAAGATAATGTGCATAACGTAAGTATCTACAAGGAGGAGCCCTATGGGAGAAGAAACAGTTTCTAAAAATTTTATTGAACAGGAAATAGATAAAGATCTGGCGGAAGGAGTTTATACAGAGGTATGTACAAGATTTCCACCTGAACCGAATGGATATCTGCATATCGGACATGCGAAATCCATTCTTTTGAATTATGGATTAGCACAGAAATACAATGGAACTTTTCATCTTCGATTTGATGATACAAATCCAATGAAAGAAGATATGGAATTCGTAGAATCTATCAAGGAAGATGTAAAGTGGCTGGGCGCAGACTGGAAGGAACATCTGTATTTTGCTTCCGATTATTTTGATGTTATGTATGAGTGTGCTATTAAGCTGATCAAGAAGGGAAAAGCATATGTCTGCGATCTGACTGCAGAAGAGATTCGCGAATATCGTGGAACACTGACAGAGCCAGGAAAGAATAGTCCATATCGTGATCGCTCCGTAGAAGAAAACCTGCGATTGTTCGAAGAGATGAGAGACGGAAAATGTAAAGATGGTGAGAGAGTTCTCCGTGCGAAGATTGATATGGCATCTCCGAACATCAATATGCGTGATCCGGTCATCTACCGTGTTGCACACATGACTCACCACAATACAGGTGATAAATGGTGTATTTATCCGATGTATGATTTTGCACATCCGATTGAAGATGCTGTGGAAAAGATTACACATTCTATCTGTACACTGGAGTTCGAAGATCACAGACCTCTGTATGACTGGGTAGTAAGAGAATGCGAGTTTGATCCTGCGCCGCGCCAGATTGAATTTTCAAAATTATATTTGACAAATGTGGTAACCGGTAAGAGATATATTAAGAAATTGGTTATGGATGGTATTGTAGATGGTTGGGATGATCCAAGACTGGTCTCTATCGCAGCATTGAGAAGAAGAGGATTTACTCCGGAATCCATCAAAATGTTTGTTGAGATGTGCGGGGTATCCAAGAGTCAGAGCTCTGTTGATTATGCAATGCTGGAATACTGTATTCGTGAGGATCTTAAGTTGAAGAAGCCTCGTATGATGGCAGTGTTAGATCCAATCAAACTTGTGATTGATAATTATCCAGAGGGAGAAGTGGAATATCTGGATGTTGATAATAATATGGAAAACCCGGAGCTTGGAGCACGTAAAGTTCCGTTTTGCCGCGAACTGTATATAGAGCGCGATGACTTTATGATCGAGCCTCCGAAGAAATACTTCCGACTCTTCCCCGGAAATGAAGTCCGTCTGATGCACGCATATTTTGTAAAATGTGAAAGCTATGAGACGGATGCAGATGGTAATGTAACTGTGGTACATTGTACTTATGATCCTGAGACGAAATGTGGTACTGGATTTACTGGAAGAAAAGTCAAAGGAACGATCCACTGGGTGGCTGCGCCATATGCAAAGCAGGCAGAAGTTCGTCTGTATGAGAATTTGATTGATGAGGAAAAGGGAGTTTACAATAAAGAAGATGGTTCGTTGAATTTGAATCCGAATTCACTTGAAGTCCGTAAAAATTGTTATGTAGAAGACAGTTTTGCAGAGGCAAAGGGCTGCGATAGTTTCCAGTTCGTAAGAAATGGATACTTCTGTATCGATTCCAAGGACTCAACACCGGATGACTTGGTATTTAACCGAATTGTGTCTTTAAAGAGCTCTTTTAAATTGCCAAAATAAGAAACGGTAATGATGGAGTTGCCTTATGAATGAATTAACCATGAACCTGAAAACGCATTCAAAGATTCCTCTGTATGAGCAAATCTACAATTATATCAAGTCGGATATTCAAAATGGAAAAATTGCATATGGAGAGAAGTTGCCATCTACCAGAGCACTGGCAAAGCATCTGGAAATAAGCAGAAGTACGGTGGAACTTGCCTATGAGCAATTGTTGTCAGAAGGATATATTGAGTCGGAACCTTATCGGGGATTTTTTGTGGCGCAGATTGAAGAGTTATATCATCTTCAGAAAGGAAAGATTACATCTGCAAAGATATATAAAGAAAAGAAAAAGTATAAATATGATTTTACTCCCAATGGAGTAGATTTGAAAAGTTTCCCATATAATGCATGGAGAAAATTGTCAAAAGATATTCTGATGGATGATAAAACTGAATTATTCAGGGCGGGAGATTCACAAGGAGAGTATGGGTTCCGCAATGCAATCTGCAATTATCTGTATCAGGCGCGAGGAGTTAACTGCACACCAGATCAGATTATCATTGGAGCAGGTAGTGACTATATTCTTATGCTGCTCAGTACGATATTAGGGGTTCATCATCGAATTGCGTTTGAAGACCCCACTTATAAACAGGCATACCGAATGGTCAGAAGCCTGTCTTATGAGACGGCTCCGGTACCAATGGATAAGAATGGTATGAAAGTATCTGAATTAGAAAAGTCCGGGGCGGACATTGCCTATGTAACACCATCTCATCAATATCCTACAGGAGTTATCATGCCGCTCAAACGACGGCTGGAACTTCTGCGCTGGGCTTCTCAGGAAGAAGGAAGATATATCATAGAAGATGATTACGATAGTGAATTCCGTTATAAAGGGAAACCGATTCCTGCACTTCAGGGATATGATGGTGAAGATAAGGTTATCTATCTTGGAACATTTTCCAAATCCATTGCTCCGGCTATCCGTCTTAGTTATATGGTTCTTCCGAAGCCATTGCTGGAAGTGTATGATCAAAAGAGCCGGTTTGTTAATTCTACCGTTTCTAAGGTGGATCAGATGATCGTGCAGAAATTTATAGAGGAAGGGTATTATGAACGGCATCTGAATAAAACAAGAGCATTGTATAAGAGCAGACATGATGTGCTAATTGAAGGATTACGTCCAATGATGGATATCTGTAAGATATCAGGAGAACATGCGGGGGTTCACCTTCTTCTGACTTTCCATAACGGAATGTCAGAAGAAGAATTGATTCAACGGGCAGAAGCGGAAGATATTCGTGTCTATGGGCTTTCGGATTATTGTATTCAGGAAAAATATGAAGGAAATGCCACCATATTGTTAGGATACGCGAACCTTTCGGAGGAACAGATTCGAGAGGCAGTTCAGATATTAAATTGCTGTTGGAAAAAATAGTATATATACCTTTTGAATAAGTTTTTCATTAATTGGAAGGAAAATATTAGCTACAGGTCCTACACAGGCAGCACAGATCACAGTTCCGAGTCCAACTGAACCTCCCAATAGGAATCCTGCAAGGACAAAAGAAATATCTGTTATGACACGTACGATTCCGAAACTTTGTTTTGTCTTATCACTGATTACAACGGCAACCAGGTCGTTAGGACCAGTTCCTGCGTCGGATTTGATTACAATAGTCATACCATAAGCCAATATCACACATCCCAGTGCGAGAATAATAAGCTTATATGCGAGGGGACTGCTTTCCGTTACCACTGGTTTTAGGATGAGTGTAAATATATCTATAATAGGTCCTCCAAAAATCATACAAAGAACGGTGCCTATTTTAATATAGGTTTTGTCTGTTGCCAGAAGAATCAGAATAATCAGGAAGCAAAGAGCGATATGGACACGTCCGTGAGTTAAAAATTCCCATCCTGTCAGATTAGACAATGTACGATAGACTCCCTGCACCAGCACATTATAGGGGTCAGAACCGAGATTTGTAAGGAGGAACAAAGTGACCCCCAGATGGGCAATCGTCAGTCCTACCATCAGAATGATTATTTTTAATAAATTTATTTTATAGTTTTTAAACATAATATTCCCCTAAACTTAGTATTGGATTTCTTTTTGTTTAGTATATCGTATCTTAAAATAAAAATAAAGTGCGTAAGTCTTGTTATCAGTAACTTACGCACTTTAATTGTATTCTTTTTACAATCTATGCTTCTTCCGTTGATTCTTCCGTATCAGTACCTTCAGCTTTTTCTTCAGCAGGAGCTTCATCTTCAGGGACTGTCTCAACAGTCTCTTCTTTGACTGATTTATCAGATTGATTTAAAGAAACATATTCACGGTCTGTCACCGGTTTTAAATCACTGTCAAGATCAAAATCTTCATCTTCAAAATCATCGGCAAATTCATCATCCTCGTTGATATCTTTTTTCTTTAAATAATATATAAGGCCTGCAGCGGCACTGCTGACAGCAGCCAGACCTAATAGTTTTTTGCCCCAATTCTTCATGATTGTTATAACTCCTTTCAAATCTGTTATTGAATATATCATACCACAGTTTTTGGCAATTTTCCTCTAAAATTAATATAAAATATAAATAATATTGTAATACAAATTTCATAAATGTGTGTTACACTGTAACATATGCGAATGACAGCAGAAGGAGAAAGCAAGAATTATGAGTAAAAATCAGACAGCAGGTACAGCAAAGAAAGGTTTGTTCCGTATTATATTCAGCAGAACAGGAATCATACTGCTTTTACTTTTATTGCAGATTCTGTTTTTTGTAGAATTTATTTTTCGGGTAGAAGCGTATGCGCCATATGTCTATGGAATTATTCTGGTTCTGGAAGTCATTGTTATAGTGTACATTATTAATTCCAAAGGGAATCCGGCTTTTAAAATGACGTGGATACTGTGTGTGCTGACTTTTCCTCTGATAGGAACGGTATTTTATATTTATGTACAAATGCAGGTGGGAACGAGATTTCTCCAGGATCGTTTAGCGGTATTGAAGATTGAGACAGATCCATATATGCAGCAGGATCAGGATACATTAGGGGCTATCTGGGCAAGCAAATCGGCTAATGCACAGTTGTCTTATTATCTGTCTAATCAGCTGGGCTTTCCTACCTATCGTAATACAGAGGTGAAGTATTTTCCACTTGGAGAGTATAAGTTCAAGTATCTGACTGCAGAATTAAAAAAAGCAAAAAAATATATCTTTATGGAATATTTTATTGTAGAGGAAGGTTACATGTGGGGAACCATCCTGGATATTCTGAAGGAAAAAGTGAAAGAGGGTGTTGAAGTACGGTTCATGTATGATGGCATGTGCGCAATTTCCATGCTTCCTTATAACTATCCGACTTATTTAAAAAAATATGGAATCAAATGTAAGATGGTGAATGCAGTAAAGCCTTTTTTATCAACGACACAGAACAACAGGGATCATCGAAAAATCTGTGTGATTGATGGGAAGATAGGATTTACTGGTGGAATTAATCTTGGAGATGAATATATCAATAAAAAAGTAAGGTTTGGGCATTGGAAGGATACTGCAATTATGTTAAGAGGAGATGCCGTACAGAGCCTGACCATGATATTTTTACAGATGTGGAATGTGGACGAACGTCGGAAAGACGAATATGAAAAATATCTGACGCCAAAGCGAAAGGGACTTCATCGTGAGATGGGATATGTAATTCCTTATGCCGACAGTCCGTTTGACAATGAAAATGTAGGAGAAGAGGTATATTTTCATATTCTGAATCATGCAAAAAAATATGTTCATATCATGACCCCTTATCTGATCCTGGATAATGAGATGATAACGACACTTTTGCGTGCGGCAAAGAGTGGAATAGAAGTGATTATCATTATGCCTCACATTCCAGACAAATGGTATGCATTTGTGGTTGCACAGACATTTTATAAAGAATTGATTGAAGGAGGCGTGCAGATCTATGAGTATACTCCTGGGTTTGTTCATGCCAAAGTGTTCGTCTCAGATGATGACACTGCAACGGTAGGAACTATTAACCTGGATTATCGGAGTTTATATTTACATTTTGAATGTGGTGCGTTTATTTATAATAATTCAGAAATAGATAAAATCGAACGTGATTTCCAGCATACCCTGACAAAATGTCATAAGGTGACATTGATAGAAGTAAAGAATCGAAGTACATTTTCAAAAATTACAGGGCAGGTTCTTCGTCTTGTCGCGCCCCTGATGTAAAAAGTGAAGAAAAATATTGAAGAATCGTTGAAAATGCATTTTACAGAAGCGGGAAAATATAGTATAATTCATAAGTGGTTCCATTAGGAATACTTGATAAGAATGATAAGTTATGTTAATAACGCAGGAGGAATTGATATGGTTAAAGCAGTAGTTGGTGCTAACTGGGGAGATGAAGGAAAGGGTAAGATTACGGATATGCTTGCTGAGAAGGCAGATATTATCGTAAGATTTCAGGGAGGTGCTAATGCAGGACATACCATTATTAATGATTATGGAAAATTTGCATTGCATACTTTGCCATCAGGCGTATTCTATGGTCATACTACCAGTATTATAGGAAATGGTGTGGCATTAGATGTTCCGGTCCTTTTTAAAGAGATCCAGTCTATTGTTGACAGAAATGTTCCGATGCCGAAGATTCTTGTGTCTGACCGTGCCCAGATGGTGATGTCATATCATAAGAATTTTGATGCATATGAAGAGGAAAGATTGGGAGGAAAATCCTTCGGTTCAACCAAATCGGGAATTGCCCCATTTTATTCTGATAAATATGCAAAGATTGGTTTCCAGGTAAGTGAACTTTTTGATGACGAGTTGTTGAAAGAGAAAGTTAAAAGAGTTGCAGAGCAGAAGAATGTTCTCTTAAAGCACCTGTACCACAAACCAACAATCAATCCTGACGATCTTTATAATGAATTACAAGAATACAAGAAGATGGTAGAGCCATATGTATGTGATACTTCTCTCTATCTTCACAATGCGTTAAAAGAAGGAAAAGAGATTCTTTTAGAAGGACAGCTCGGATCCCTGAAAGATCCAGATCATGGAATCTATCCAATGGTTACATCTTCTTCTACATTGGCGGCATATGGTGCAATCGGCGCTGGAATTCCTCCATATGAGATTAAAAAGGTAATTACAGTATGTAAAGCATATTCAAGCGCTGTAGGAGCAGGTGCCTTTGTAAGTGAGATTTTTGGAGAAGAAGCAGATGAACTGAGACGTCGTGGCGGTGATGGGGGAGAGTTCGGTGCAACAACTGGGCGTCCAAGAAGAATGGGATGGTTTGACTGTGTGGCATCTAAGTATGGATGCAGAATGCAAGGAACAACAGATGTGGCGTTTACCGTATTGGATGTTTTGGGATATCTGGATGAGATTCCAGTATGTGTTGGTTATGAGATTAACGGAGAAGTGACTACAGAATTCCCAACGACACACTTATTGGAAAAGGCAAAACCAGTCTTAAAGACACTTCCAGGATGGAAATGCGATATCCGTGGAATTAAGAAATATGAAGATCTGCCAGAAAACTGCCGTAAGTATATCGAATTTGTAGAAGAACAGATAGGATATCCGATTACAATGGTTTCTAATGGACCAGGAAGAGAAGATATCATCTATAGATAGGAATTTAGATGAGTAAATTTTGTGATTGAGGAGTGCACGGCGCAAGGGAGTTGGATCGGTTGGTCTGTATCTGGTATCCTTCGCTGAGAATCCATAACAGAAAAAAGAACTGCAATTTCGTGACCG
>NZ_JAFBIX010000037.1 GCF_021531895.1 Faecalicatena contorta
TAACATCTTTTCGGAATGCAGGAATTCTCGCATCACCTGGTAGGTTTCTTCGTCTACATTCCGAAAGTATGATTCTCTTTTATTCATATAGTCTAGCAGTTCTTTTTTATTCCCTCTACATTTTAGCATACCCAATATTTCTTGTAAATCGCTCTGGAAGCGTTCCAGATGTTCTAGATTTCCAGCGTCTACAAGGTTTATTCGATAATTAGGCACGTATTCTCTCAGCAGCTCTTGATTTCCTTCTCCCCATTGGAGCATGCCGTGTAGGTCTGTACTCCCATCCCATTGCTCTGTGTCGTAATAGAAGACAAGTGTGATAACCGGCACCAGGCGGTCATCCTTCTTCCACTTGGACAAGAATTCTGGGGCTGTCATCTTCTGTTTTTCTTCCTTTTCCCGTTCTTTCCACAGTTGCTGGATCTGCCCGGCATAGGACAAGCTGTCGTAGAGCATGTTGCGCACGGTCATGGCGTAATGTACTTTTTCCTGATTCTCACATGCCAGTAATACCAGTAGCGCTCCCTTTTTCCATCGCATTACAATATCCCGATATCTGTGTATTTCCTGTACTTTTTGTTCATTATCTTCCAGCAGGATATCCGTTTCTCCTTCTGCCGGCTCCAATTCCTCCGGCAATACCACCTGCTTTCCCTGAAATACGATTCCGTTATAGAGATCTGAAAATCGTACCGGATTACTCATCCATTCTCTGACTGCTGCATTTCCTTTTCCCATGCATGTACCTCCTGATATCCATTTTTCTCATCAAAACTGAATGCTTCGGCGAATTGCCTCTGACCTTCGAGACCGTCTTTGAAACGGCGATACAGACGCTGAATTAGTCCGAACGGACTCGTCTGTGATTTTGATGTGCTGCAAGTATATCATAAGCTGCTTTCCCTTTGCAACAGGATTTTATCGTACATTAAAACGGACTACATTAAAACGGACGCCTGTAAGGTCCCTGCCTTCAGACGTCCCTGAACATTCATTTTATCATTTAGGCAAATGATTTTCGAGCAGTTTCAGTCTTTCAATAAATCTTTCATATATCTCTTCTCTGCCTGCAAACCATTCTTTCTTCACTTCAGCCACCTGATTTAGTCCCACTTTTTCTACTGCTGCTAATGCCGCTTCCTTTTGCGTACATCTTTTCGAATCTGTCGTCAGACAGTTTGCCCCTTCCATCCTGTCATACGCCGAAAAAGCTTTGTTAAAATCCATCAGATCATAAAGTCTCTCCGGCTGATTATCGCTATTGCGAACAAGAAGTCCCCAGTTTCCCCAATGACGATCCGTATTCCCTACCAGGTAATCTAAAATATTCATCATATAATAAGAATAACTGTCAAGCTCCAGTATATAGTCCAGAGCATTCATATTCAGATTTAGAGCAAACACCTCAAAAGCTTCTCTGGAGACAAGACTATATTTAAGAGAAGTCATGATTTTACTGCATGAAACCAAAGTCCCATCAAATAACTCTTCTGAGTAAACCACCTGATTACATTGAAAACATTGACAGATCTTACTGGCAAGAATCTCGTTCTCAACAGCAAGACTTCCGCCATCCTTCAGAAGCCAGAAAGTATTGTTTTTTCTCAGCCATGCTTTTGGAAACGAACCATTTGTTGAAAGATCGTCAGCAATCAAATGGCTGTTTTCTATCGTCATCTGTCTGCCGCGCAATGCCACATCCACGAAAGCATTAGATAAATGATTTTCAAACAAATTTATTTCACGAAATGTAATCTTTTCTTCTTCTCGTTTTACCCAATAGATATCCGTAAGACTAAGGCAATGATAAGATAACGCAACCTGTGCACGCTCCTTATCTGTAGAAGCCTGGGTGGCACCGATACTGTTTAGCAATTCCTTCGCATATTCACGGTCAAGTGTCAGTACACGAGAAGCACACCAAAAATAAAAATTGGCAAGATTATTAATAAACGTATCCAGCTCTTCACCACCATCTTCCAGATACAGATTATATGGCATAAAATCCTGATCAAAAACAGTACAACGCCCCTGAGTATCTATCGAAGCGACTTTGCGCTCCCCATGCATAATCTGGTATTTTACGTAAGTATTATATGAATTATCTTGCGTTGAATTGTTCATCATCATTAAACGACGTCTTAACATCATAGTCATAACTCCACTTTCTTCACACGAATTTCACTGCTAAACTTATTGTAAAAGAATTTCATTTCATTTTCCATAGATATTTATTTTTTCTATCGTCAACACTTTTCATATGAACCTTTACATTTTTTCTTCCTTTTAAACACTCTTTTTACGTGGTATAATGATATCAGCATTATTTTACAGATTGGAGGCATCATTCGTTGAAGCATCATCGATTCTTACTTTCTCTGGCAAAAGTCGGAGTTATTACTATTATTACCATTGGTTTGGTATGCACAACGATTCAAAAAGCATCTGCATTAACCGAGGAGACCGAAGTCGAATCTGTGACATCAGAAAATTCTGAAGCGCAAAATGCAGAGAACTCTGGGGCAGCTGAAGTAAAGCCTTCAGATTCTGAGAATGCTTCGGATTCTGGGAATATTATTGATTCCGGCGAAGTCTCTGATCCTGAGGAGGGTACGGACTCTGACGATGCAAATGTTCCTGAGGATATTACAGATTCCGACGAGACTTCTGACCCTGGGGATAGTACGGACTCTGACGAGACTTCTGACCCTGAGGATGGTACGGATACCAGCGAGTCTTCTGAGGCCGAGGATAGTAAGGATTCCAACGAGGTCTCGAATTCTGAGGATGTTTCTGATTCCAACGAGGTCTCGGGTTCTGAGGATGTTTCTGATTCTAATGATGGTACGGATTCCAGTGAATCTTCTAAGACCGAGGATAAAAATAACGGTTCGGATTCCCATCAAACATCAGATGCAAAACCGAATCTGTCCACACAATCTGAGAAAACAACTTCTCCGAAAGCCACAATCCGGGACGAAAGTTCCGATGCTCTTTACATAAAACGAAGCTATAATCCATCCGAGACTTTTGTCGAGCTGAATAAGCGGATTAAATATAATGCCGCACTTCCTCTTGACAATATTCCGTCTTTTATCACTCAGGAGATGATTATCGCTGCATTAAAATGTCAGGACGAGACCGGATATCCAGCTTCCGTAACGATTGCTCAGATCATTCAGGAATCTGGCTTTGGTAAATACGGACCAGGGGGAGAAGACCATCAGGGGCTTTCTTATCTGGCTTACCAGTATTGCAACCTGTTTGGGGTTAAAGGTACCGGAACTGCCGGAAGTGTGAGCATGCGAACCGGGGAGCAGACTTCTTCCGGAAAATATTACACTACTACAGCCGATTTCCGTGTTTATAACACCTACACAGAATGTATCGAAGACCGCACGAAACTGATCAAACGAGCTTACAGTGACTTAATTTCCGGAGTAACAGATGCCAATACTTTTGCCGCTCGGATTGGTTCACGCTGGGCAACAAGTCTTCAATATTCTCAACATCTGATCCAGCAGATGGAGCGCTATGATTTGTATCGTCTGGATCGCATGACACTTCTGGATTTCAGTGAAATGATCGGACAATTTTCTGATCCGTGTCCGGGTTCTTACCTGACAAGCTCTTTTGGCTATCGTGATTTTGATCACAAGTTCCATAAAGGCATTGACCTTGGCACTAACGGCGAGATTCTCCCCGTGTATGCTGCGGAATCCGGAACAGTTATCAAGGCAGAATATGATAATCTTGCCGGTAACTGGATTCTGATTGACCACGGAAATGGACTTACCACAAAATATATGCATTTCAGTCATACATTTGTCAAGGAAGGGCAGGAAGTCACCAAAGGGCAGCAGATTGGTCTTACCGGTACCACCGGAAGATCCACTGGGATTCATTTACATTTTCAGGTAGAAGAAAATGGAGTTGCCGTAAATCCGACAACTTATCTTTCTACAGAAGAGTAACTGACACTGTCATCTATACATCAAACAATCAATATCAAAAACAGGCTGAGAATCTGGTATTACACCAAATTCTCAGCCTATTTATTCATCTATATCTCATCCTCTGACAGTTCTGGAATCTGTTCAGCTTCTATCTCCGCACCAAGTTTTTCAAACAAGTCTTCATCCACAATATCCTTCTGCAAATTTGTCACATTATCCAGAATCTGTGTAAACTCGGCAGATAATGTGCGTAAGGAGTTAGAATATTGCTGAAGAATATTTGCGCAATATTCTTTATAGACTTCTTTCATTTTCTCTTTTTCCTCAATAACATTTTTCTGCTCTGCTGCGAGGTTTCCGAGTTTTTTATTTAATTCCATATTCAGCATATCTGATGCTTGAAGGCGTTTTTCATACCCTTCTATCAATTCTTTCTCTTTTTCCTGCTGTTCCTCTGTAAATTTTCGAAACAGATCCACGATAACACCAATCTTCTTGTAGACATCTTCTTTGTCATATCCGCCAAAAAAAGCTTTCTTAATCTTCATGTCATTAATATACTCATTAATTTCCTGCAATCTATCCATGTAAATACACCTGCTTTCTCAAGTTATTCTCTATTCGTAAAAAAATCAAATCTCCAATTTCTTATTTTGCTTCTTCACTCTCGCCAGCAACTCCCAGAAGCTCACGTAATCCTTTATGCTCATTGTAGAAATTTTCCAGACGTTCAGATATCTCAACCCATCGCTTTTCAACATTTTCCCGGGCTTCCTGTTCCATCTCTTCGCAACGCTCTTTCGTCTTTCGCTCCATCTCTTCGCAAATCTGCTCTTGCTGTCCGCTTAATGATTGGATATTTTCCAGATACTGCTGTGCTGCTGCCTGCGCCGCTTCAAATACTCCATTAAGCAGAACCGATGCCTCTGCAATGGATCCTGCCTTATCCAGACATATTTGTCTATCGTCCAATTTCTTCTTAAGCTCACTTACCTCAGCACGAAGTTCTTCAACCTCTTTGCTCTGTGAAATCAGCATTTCCAGCAATTCTTCTCTCTTTAATCTACGAAGTTCTTTATCTGTCATAGACCTGTTCCTGCCTTTCATTATCAATAAGTTTATTATATATTAGCGTCAAAGCAATTACAATGTTTTTACAATCCCTTGAATATAACACTGTGATCATTTTCCAGTTTCCTACATCTGATTGTAACACGGCTTTTTCCTCCGTAAGTACATGTAAATAATGTCATATCCCATTCTCCTGCATGCATATCTTCCACTGCCGTTCCCGGAATTGTTTCAATATCATCAACCTGATATTGAAATATATGCCCATCTACATCTCTAAAAGATATCTCTTCGCCGATTGCCAGATTTTTAAGTCCGCCAAAATGTCTGCTATAGTTATGACCTGCTATGATCATATCATTACTATAGGCTGAACCTTTATATCTGCATGGGGAACGTCTCAGATTCGGATAGCTCCAATTTCCGGCCACAGGAAGCTCCAGTCCAAGAGAAGGAACTGTCAATATTCCAATATAATCTACTCCGTCAATTGTCAAGACAGGCATCTCCATATCCGGATATATTTCATAGAGTGGTTTTTCATCTGCATCGTCAGAACTTACGTTTTCATCCTGCCCGTCTTTTATCTGATTAAGAATCTCTTCCGACATATTTTCTGCCTTTTTTGACTCCCATATATTATAAACCATGAGTAAAAAGGCCGCTGCAATCAGCAACAGCCCTATCGTCATTAGTAATTTTCCTGCCTTACGCTTCATTTTACTTATCCTCTTTTTTATCTTTTTTGCTGAAAATCCATCCCACCAAATATAGTACTATTCCGACCAGGGCAAGAAACGGTACCGGCCACCAGAGCTGCCCAGTCTGCGGAAGCTTTGAGCCAGATGTATTTGTACTCTTTACTGTTGACTTATCAGCCGTATTCGTAATGATCCACTTTTGTCCATCCTGATGAACTGCCGCTGTATAGCCCTTTGGAACATCCTTCTCTTTGACCGTCCATTCATATCTGGCAGAAAGCTCCTTCCATTCATACTGCCAGTTATTATCTTTATTCAGCTTTACCGATTCGCCATACGGTTTACCATCTTTCAAAAGCTGCACAGTAATCTCTTTTGGCCGTGAATCTTCCACTCCTGCGTCTTTCCAGATTTTAACTACCGTAATATCATTTTTTTCATATTTATCTACAGATGATTCTTTCACTGTGATCTCCGGAGTATTATACCACACCCCTTCTTCAGTCCGGTTCGGAATCGTTACAAGCGACGGACTCGAAATGTAAATATATTCTTCATCTTCTGTTCTCTCGCCTGTAACCAGATACAGACCTTTTTGTAGTCCTGTCCAAAGAATCTGACCGTTCTTGTCTGTCATATCCTGATGTACAGGCAAAATATCTTTGTCACTATTTACACATTCAGACAGTTCTTTAGCTAATACTCTCCACCCCTCACTATCCAGGTTTTCAAAATCTGCAGCGTCTTTCGGAACCCAATCCGCTATATTATCGAATTTACCCGTCTCAGAAAAATCTGCCACCTTATATAACGAAAATATTTTTCCTTCTGATTTTGAATGGAGCGTCAGACTTCCTGTCTCTGTTTTATCTCCATTAAAGTCTGCTTGAACCCTCAGTGGAAAAATCATGATACATATAAGCAGAGTGATAATTATCTGGAATTTTTGAAATAGTCTTTTTTTACTTCCCACTCTTTACCTCCTCCTTCTTTCTCTTTCAACGTTTTCGATAGTGTATCAATAGCCATACTAACAGCAGCAGTAAAATCGGGACTGCTACTACAGGTGCAACTAATAAAGGTTCAATCTGCATCGCATCAGCAGTAACTTTCACCGAATCACCAGTATAAGTTGTCCTGTGTCCTCTTACCAGAAGTCGGTGGCTGTTTACCCCATAAGGAGTACAGGTTACCAGAGTACAATAATCCTTTCCTTCCTCAATCTCCAATGCCGACATCTCATCTGGCTCTACAATTAAAATTTTATCCACTTCATAAGCAAGCGTCTCATCCAACACTTGCAAAAAAAAGATATCTCCTTCTACCAATTGGTCTAAATCAGTAAATAACCTCGCTGACGGCAGTCCCCGATGTCCGGATACTACACAATGTGTACTCTCCCCTCCTACCGGAAGAGAAGACCCTTCCAGATGCCCAATAGCAATCTGAAGCACGGCTTCATCAATTCCGTGGTAAATTGGCAGCTGTGTCTTAATCTTAGGGATCTCAATATACCCCATGATTCCGGTTCCACCTACATTTAAGAGAGTTTCATATTCCTCTTTGTCTTCCTCTGATAATGTCCAACGGTCTGTTTTCTCCAAAAGCCTATTATTATATTCCTCCGCTTCCTGACGGATTCTGGCATAATCCTCTTTCGTCAAATCTGAAACTGCTTCCACATAGCTTGCAATTGCTCTTGACTGATGAAAAGAATTCCAGTAATCGCTAAGCGTAGGATACAGCAGTAAGGAGATGCCTACAAACAGAATAAAAACTAATATAATCGTTGACTTATTCTTTTTTATCCATCCCATAGAACTCTCCTTACTGTTGTATCAGACTGCGGCGCAGGCACACAAATGTGCCCCGCCACCAATTCTTTATTATGACAAGAATCTCTGTTACAACATGTCATTTATATCTTTTATTTCTCACAGCTCATGCGTTTTTTCGAAATTAACATAATTGCTGCGCCAAGCACTAAGATAGCTCCAAGTACATAGAAAATAGTTGTACCCATTCCGCCAGTAGATGGAAGTTCAGAACCTTTATTATTTACTACATCTGCGTTTAAGGAACCCTCCGTTTCAACAACTGTAAAATCAATCTCGCCGGAAATCTTTTCACCATTCAAAGTTTCTAAAACAGGTTCATCTCCATCTGTGTGAGTAGCCACAATCTTAAACACAATATCTTTAATAGTGTTATAACCTGACGGTGTCGTGGACTCAACCAGTTTATATTCACCATCATCCAGACCAGTAAATTCAAACTTTGTAGTTGTATCATTAGCTTCGAACTTTTTAACAACTACCCATTCATCACTACTATTCTTCTTATATAAAGTGAATGCTGCTCCTGCCAAAGCATTTCCATCTTTGTCAATCTTATTAATAATTGTCTTATATGTAAATACAATAACTTTATCTGGAGGCGTTGTGCCTGTATTACCTTCTCCTCCTGTATTTGGATTATTCGAATACTCAAGATAAACCTCATTTGGATTGCCCTTTGCACCAATTACAGCATTACCGTTTAATGTAGCTGTATATTCAACTGTAATAGTAGAACCGTTAGTAGCACCAAGGCTTTTCACATCATTAATAGTAATTGTCAAAGCAGTGGAACCATCTCCGTTCTTAGTTGTAGTAATTGTATAACCAGAATTAATCGTTGTTCCATTTACTTTTACAACAACTGTAGCATCTCCATCATATGTCAATCCTGCTGAAAGAGTATCATGGAACACTAATTTATAGGTATTATAGCTGGATAGATTACTTGGCAGCGTCGCTGTAAGTTGAAATGGAACATGATCGTTAATATCATGATCAGCTGAATCCTGCCATGCATTGTCATCAATCGCTCCGTCTACTGAATCATTAATATCTTTCACCTTTTTTTCTACTGTTGGAGTACCTGTTGCCTTAGGATCAACTTCAACATTTTTTACAACCTCCAAGATATACTTTGTATAAGAATCATTTCCGCTTAAAGACTGATCTTTATCTTTTACAAGATAATATCCCGGATCAAGTCCAGAAATCACATATTTTCCACTCGCTACAGTGTTCGTGGATCCTGATGGTTCCGTCAGATAAGGTGCAACCTCCTCTGCAAATTCCGCTGCATCTTCAGCCATTGCTATAGTCTCTGCTTTTTGTGCTGCATCTCCAAGATTCCCTTGTCCTTCTTCTGACACACTAGAGCCCCATTTAATATTTGACAAAATACTGCCACTCAGATTACCGGTAAAGATCTGATATGCCTCGTAGGTATGTCCTTCTGCAGAATTATTAATTGTAATGGAATATGTTTCATCTTCTGCCATTGCAGTAATTGCTACGGACATCATCATCACCATTGCAAGCAATAATCCAAGAATTTTTTTTGCTTTTTTCATGTCTCTCTTTCCTTTCATTTTATATTTTGCTTTTAAGCAATATTATTTCTATCCAAATTCAATGCGGGCACAATCATTTGCCGCAAAAGGAGACTTAACCTTCTGACCTCCTTCCTTTTTTGCGCCTCATACTGAATCCATACAAAAGGCCGGCTGCAATAATAAGCAAACCTCCCATTGTAAACGGAAGAGTACCACCTCCACCTGTATCGGGGAGTGATGTGTAATGCACTTTGTTAGTTACGGTTACAGTAACAGGGGATTCTCCATCATTCGAAATCGTTATTTCAGGACCATTTGTATAAAGAACATCAAAAGTCTTTTTATCTACCGTAGCTAACATATTATTTTTTATCGGCTGATCCGTATCATCCAACTCATATATGTAATAAGTCTTTCCCAACTCCAGATTTGTGAATTTTGCCTTTCCATCTTCAGGCGTCACACTATTGTTCTCATACGTGATCGCCACTGTCTGAAGTGGGCTTCCACTCGCAGCCTCATTATCGTATATTCCAAAACGATAAGTACCATTTATTTTATTCACTGATCCATCATTCGCATCTTCAAACTTCTTTTCTACATAGGCTTCACCTTTATGATTCGCGATTTCGCAAGTATAAGTACTACTGCCGTAATGGATATCCACACCATCAGGATAATCCGGATATCTGCCATCTTCATCCGCTTTGGCCACTATGAAGTATCTCGGTGTACTATCCAGAACATAACCGTTCGGTGCTACAGTTTCAGTAATTTGATAAACGGTGTTGTATTGCATTAATGGCTCTTTTCCGAATTTAAGTTTACCAGAATCATCTGTAGTGTCTGTCCAGATACGGGAGTCATCTGTCGATGGGGTAAATATACCATTTTCCATCGTTCCTTCTTGCATCGTAAATGTCGCCCCAGCCAAAACACTGGTTAGGTCATTCTGATCATATTTTACAATCTCAACAAATGGTGTCCCAGTACCTCCTGCGGTACCGCCTACAGAATAAGAGTAGTCCTTAATTTCCACGCTACTTCCGCCAGTTGTCGCATAACCTTCCCAGTAAGCATCATTTTTAATTGCTACTGTTGTATTTGGTGCCGCTTGCACTTTTGCCTTATAACTGATGGTCAATGGCTGATTATCCGGCACAGTGATTTTCAATATTTGTCCTTCTTGCGATGCAGTAAACTCTACTGTTTCCTGCGTCTTCGTATTAACTACTGCAATAGAAGTCGGATCCAATTTCAGAGTATCAGATAAAGTATCTACAACTGTAAGTGTATCTGTTCCTTCCAACAAATCTTCACCTAAAGGATTCACTTTAATGGTAAATGGAATAATACTTTCACCCTCTGTTGCCTCTTTTTCCATAGTTGAAGTAGATATCGCCACACCGTTCACATCTGAATCCAGTTCATTTCCGCCTTCCGTATACAAAATTGCCTTGTTATTAAAATCTTTGCTCTCGCCGCCAAGTAACACCTCCGGATCAGTTACCCTACAGACCACTTGAAAATCAACAGAATAAATATCCTCTTCCCCACCGGCGATCAGATAGGCGACCTCCCAACACACCTGATTACCATTAGTATAATAATAACTATCTAATGCATTTTCACCATCAAGTGCTTTATGCATAGTATGCTCAGTCCATTCAGGCCCAAGATCTGTAATCTGTATCATCTGTGCTCCAGGAGTTCCTCGCGCTTCAGAGCCACGCCATTTAATACGAGCATAGGCAATCTCCATGCCATCCGGTATCTGATCCACAATGCGATAACGTCCAGAGAGATCTCCGCCAAAATTGACTTTGACGGCCCATGAAACATAATACCCCGGCTCAGGCAGACATTCTTTGAAAACTGTTCCCCCATGGTCGCTGGTCTTCGTAACAATATTTTTTCCATCATAAGTGAAAGTTGTACCCAGCTCCTTCAGAATATTTGAACCACCATAAAGAATCTTACTTGCATTCCCCCGATCCTGCCAATCAGTACCATTGTCACTACTCTTTAAATAATTATTATAAGTCCAACTACCACGATTATTTGGAATAAATGCCGGCGCAAGTTTAACTATAATATACATAGAAGTCGTTTCTCCCAATGTAACTGTCTGGTTCATCTGAATTGTCAATTCACTGAAAGCATCTTCCCCGTTCAGATTTCTTGAATTAGACAATGTCGCTGTATAATAAGAATTATCAAGCGCTGTCAGAGTTCCTATTTTCAATGCTTCCGCCACATCACTGCAATCAGTAAGATCTGTACCATCCGGGAATGAACCAGTAAAAATGCCAACTAATGAATCGCTTCGAAAAAGCATAGCACTTTGATTGGTCGTATAATCCTGTAGATAGGTTCCGGCCTTAAAATCTGTTCCGTCCACTTTAATAGCCCAATATAAAGCACCGTTTGACCAACTTCCCTCCGAAGTTTTTGCCCCTTCATAATACCAGGCAGACTTATGTGCCTCAAAACTGTTGCCACCTTCTACTGTAACTTCAGCCGATGCTTCAATGCCTGTAAGAATGAATATAACATTATCCCCTATAATAATATCACCACTCAGTTGAAAGGTATTCGCTACAACGACCTGACTGACTCCTTCTATCTGTACAGGTTTCGCATAATAAGTCAGACGGTAGGCATATGTATTATTCGATATTCCTAACTGTTGTAGCGTAAAATTAAATGTCTGAGTTCCATCTACCTTAACCCAAATCGTTTCTTTCACTGCATCATTATCATCCGGATCGTAAGCTTCCACTTTGACATAGCCAACAAACTGCATATATTGATTACCCAATGTATCTTTCATAGAAGCTGATGTCACATCCCAGTCCCCCAGTTCATTAACCGTAACCGTGTAACAATAACTTCCGGCTGGTGCAGCAAAGCTATCTGGTGGAGAACTTTCTTTCACAGGAGTATCTCCGGTAGCGTCATAAACATTACCACTAATCGCTATATTTTCATCCGTTTCTAAAGGATCACCCACCAGCTTTTTTGCCCAATGGTCATACTGAATTGTCTTTGTATTATTATAAGCCTGCAGCCATTCATTTTTTCCATTTTTAGCATTATCCGAATATACTAATGCACGGTTTTTTACGCTTAACTTCTCCCCGCCGGACTTTCCGATTGCTTCCAATCCAACTCGAACCTGATACTGGATACAACATACAGAACTTGGTTCCATATCCCCAACATAGGCGACAAAACCTTTTTTATCAGAATTCAATGCCGGATTATTGGGGATTTCTTCACTCTTCTCAAACTGAAGTTCTTCTCCTGTAGCTGTTTTATTACTGAAAAGTTTAAAAGAGTCATCTACATAGCTGATATACTGAAGACTATCTGCAAATGTGGCATTGGCAGTATTATTCAGGCTGTCTTCAATCCGAACATTTTCCAAAACAAATTTATTCGTAGATGCAGCCTCTATCCAAACTGTATAAGTAATAGTATAACTTCCATCTTCCTCATTCCGAATGGCTTCAGAAGCACTTTTCTTCATATTAAGAGTCGCTTTCGGTTCAAAATTAGCTGTATCCGTATCCCTTGGATTATCTTTTGAATAAACGTCCGCTTCATTAGAAATAACTTTATTCGTACTGTTTTGAATATAGGTATAGCCTTTCTCTAATTTTACTTGATAAGTCAACGTCCGCACTTCGTTAGCCGCCATATCTCCAATTACCCATACCAACGAACCCGGTTCTTCTATAGAAGTAGTGTCTTTATAAATTGAACCATGAGCCATACCATCAGCAATGGTTTCACTGGGACTTCCGGAACTGTCAAGTGCTGTTTCCGTAGTACTCAAACCAACATAAGAAACATAGTTTCCATTTGCCGAAAAAGTATCCACCACTTTTACATCCGGGCAGCCATCAATACCAGCAGTTACAGTTAGCGTATACTCCAGATAGTCTCCGTCCTCAGTTTTGATGATTTCCGGTTCTACAGACTTGACCACATCTACATTTCCATATTTAGAAATAATCTCTGATTCAAAATTAGCTTCAATTGTTACATCGCCAACTATAATTTCTGTTTTTCCTTCTTCGCCAACCTCCGAAAGATTAATCTGGCTTTCCACATAAAATGTTCCATCCAGAGTCGTATTTCCACCATTTTGCAACTCACGAAGCCAGGTTTCATCAAACGTTATAGTCAAAATATTATTCTCAACCGTAATCGTTCCGACTGTTTTACCACCACTTGTCACTTCACCATTTGCTACAGGATCTCTTAAAATTGAAGGAAGCGTATAAGTCAGTTTGCCACCATTACTCAGAAGAGTCTCCAGTGGAACATTCTTATAAGTAACATCCAACCTAAGATCTGCATCACCTGGGATAGTAGCGTCTTTTATTGTGAGCCAGTCGGATGTACCTTTTTCTCGATACTTTAACTCAGCGTCTGTGATATAAGGCGACACATTTATTGCTTCTGTAACTTCTTCAGTATTATCCAATACGTCATCAACCTCATCTTCCGAAAGCACATCCATTCCATGTGCTTCTGCCGTCAATAAATCACTCTCTTCTGACTCTTCTTCCTCAGAAGTATCCTGTGCTGTATCCTTCTCTACATCATCTTTCGCTTTATCAGTATCTTCCTCTGTATCTGATCTTTCCGGATAACACTCTTCTGTGTGCTGATGCTCCAAAACCTCTGTTTTTCCACAGACTAATTTTCCCTCCTCCATACATTTATCAGTATGAGTATGAAGGAGTACTTCCTCTTTCTCACAAACTAAAGTTTTTTCTGTTACATAGCAATCCTCAGTATGGGTATGCCCGGCACTTTCTTCTTTCTCACAACTCAGCACCTTATCCCATTGGTAACAATCATCTGTGTGTTCGTGCTCCGCTCTTTCACATATTAAATTACCCTCTTCATCATAGCAGTCTTCACTGTGAGTGTGCTCTTCCTGTGTGCAGATCAAATCTGCTTTCTTGCTGATATAGCAGTCATCCTCATGAACATGACCTTCTGACTCCTCCTGTCCGCAGACAAGTTTTTTCTCCTCCTGGTAGCAGGAAGCTTGATGTTCATGTTCTTCCACCTCTGGAAGATCACAGAGCAATTTTCCAGACTGATCATAACAGTTCTCGTCATGTGTATGCACTACAAAATCTGCATAACCACAGATAAGATTTTGTTCGCTATCGTAACATTCTTTTGAATGTTGATGTATCTCCAGACCGCAATTCGTAGTCTTTTCCATCGTAATTGCCGGCAAGATCAACATATAAGTAGTAATAAAAATCACAACTGCTGCCATACAAGTAACAACTTTATACCATAATTTTTTTCTTTTATTTTTCTTTATGTATTTTTCAGCCTGCTTTCGCACTCTTTCAAACAAAACACTTCCTCCTTTCCATTTATTCTCAAATTTTCGTAAATCTCATTAATGGCCAGACTCTAAAAACAATTGTACCAACAATCTGTTCTTCGGAAACACATCCGACCATATTATTTCTTGAATCAACAGATACATTTCTATGGTCACCCATTACAAAATAACGCTCATCTGGAACTTGGTATGGTAATTCAATATTACAGTCCCCTAATGCCTTTTCGTTCAAATAAGGCTCGTCCAGCATCTCATTATTAACGAATACATTCCCTTCTTCATCAATATCTACCCAATCACCCGGACCGGCAATTACCCTTTTTACAAGAATTTTATTATTAAAATAAAAGGCAATAATATCTCCCGTTTTCATATCAGATGACTTAACTGATACAACTATATCTCCCTCTTCCAGAGTCGGCGTCATAGATGTTCCATATATTTGCAGCACAGGAGTCCACAGTGTTGCAACCAAAACAGCAATCGCCGCAACAACTACCAGTGTATAAATCGTACTGCGAAGCACACCAGCATAGCGATGCCTATACCTTTCACGCTTTAATTCCGCTTCCAATTGTTCAATTTCCGGTATCTGCAATTCTCGTTTATGTTTCATTTTATCCCCATTCAATCTCATCGAGCATCTGGAATCTTCCCGTACCCTATAATCCTTATATCCGTCAAATCATAAATCACATAGTTCACACTATCATCCGTATCCCCTTCAACGGTCTTTATCTTCGCACAAGAAACATCCGTAGCAGGTATCACTTCAGCAACTATTCCAACATGATCAGCAATTTTTCGGCTTGCTGGATCATTCATATCCAAAAAAATCAGATCACCAGATGTTGGTGTGTATTTACTGGCATCACGATAAATCCCATCTTTTCTCTTCCGGAGCTTTTGGACCCACTGATTGCACTCTGTCTCAAGAGGAAAACTTTTTACCTTTGCATAACTTAAACAAAATGATACAAATACAGCACTCCAGTCTTCATCATTGCTCTCAGTATATCCCACCTGACTCTCAGCAATCGCCAGCACATCCTCTGACCAGTCACCTGTCAGATCCACGTGCTCTGCCTCATTTTTCCATTCCTCTCTGAACTCTTTTTCCACATCAGAATTCTTTCTTGACATTACATACCAATCATTCGAATATAAATAAGCACATACACATAAAACGCCAAGTACGGCAAGCACAATCAAAACCTTTATTATCTTATCCCGACGAGCACGCTTTTGCTGCCATAATAGATATTCAGCAGCATACGATAAAATATCGTCGTTACGATTGTCCATATGCATATCCTCCGCGAGTCCATTTGCCTTTCTTAAATATCTTTATTTTATTTCAATCATCTATTCCTAAGTACATATAATTTTAATCTATGTTCCGCATAATATCAATGTTTTTAGTAATAATTCTTATTTTTTTCTTTTCATAGATTTAACATTTTCCTGAACAGAATTTAACGTCTTTCATATATAATCTTATTACTATAAAAAGGAGTTTTCTGTATGAAAGAAAATACAATAGACAAAAAGAAATTACTTATAACGTTGGTACTGATCGTATTGGCACTCCTCTCTTTCAAACTGCTATATAATCAGTATCTTCTTAATAAAGCCACACCCCTCCCCTATGATTCTCGTTCAGTAAACTGGGATAATTCATCCGAAGAGGCCACCGGTGAAACAAACTACATTATAATCCCAAACTTTGATACCGTATCACTGGAAGCGGGAAGTGACCAGGCAAAAATTACTCTGGCTAACCCCTCCGACAATACATGCAACTTCCAGTTTCAACTAATACTGGGAGATGACAGCGAAACCATTTACCTTTCTAAAATGGTCGCTCCCGGCTCGATTGTAATTGCTTCCATGATTTGTTTGATTTTCATAGGATTTCTCTGCCTACTAATTAATTGAATTTTGCCTGATTTGGCATTGATTTGTTACAGATTATTAGAACCCTGGGCTGTGAATTCACTTCACATGCCCAGAGTATTAATTGAAAATATTGTCATGCATATATCAAGTAATTTAAATTCGTTAGCATTAGGCATTAAGTTTCGGATAAATATCTTCCATAAATTCATCATAAATCGCAAACAATTCATCAATGCATTTCTTATATTGTTTTACCATTGCAATAATTTCATCAGATTTCTTTGCAACATCTTTGGAACTTCTTAGCTTTGCAAACTCTTTAGGCATCCGTATTAATTGTTTCCGATAAGTTTCATATTTAGGCCATACTTGAACTATTTGACTATAAGAGAAGTTTCTCAATTGTGTACTTAAGTGTTCTCTCAATATAATTCCTAAAATATCAGCACAATCAAAAAACGCACGAAAGATATGCCCAAGTGCTTTACTTAAATTGCTTTTTACGTATTCCTGATCTTCTTTATTCAGATCTTCTAAAGAAACGCTACACATACGAGAATATGCTCGAACAATATGTTCAAGAGAATCTCTTTGCTCCTTAATTGGTTGAATAAAAGAACTAAAATCGCTTTCTAATTCTTCTGATAAAATATACAATTCTTTTGTCGTATTATGAATAAAACTATAATCGTTCCAAAAATTTTTTATATAATCATCCATGAATACACCTGCAAATAATCTTATGGAAAATATATCGTTTTTTCTAATTCATATAATTCATCTACGGACTTTATTCGTCCCTGCCCCAATCGAACAGAACCACGTATCTTACTACTATATTTCTTTGAAACTGAACGAATTTTATCTATGTCATTAGTAAAAGGTGGCAAGGAAACATCTTCTATTGGTTGCGGCTCTTTTAAAACAATTTTCTTAAGATGATATAATGAAAAAACAATACCGCCTCCCAAAATAAATAACGGTAACATTATTATTATAAGCTGAATCATATAGTCCCCACCTCCCTTTTAATT
>NZ_JAFBIX010000038.1 GCF_021531895.1 Faecalicatena contorta
TGGGTGCTCTTGACATGTTCGTTCATTTTTGCTATTAAATAGACAACGGCTTAACCGCAGAAAACTGCCATTAAGCCGCTTAATTATCATAGAAGATCTCAATTTACAGAAAAAATTTCACACCGTCCATAAAAAAATCGGGACAAAAGATTTTTTGTCCCGATTTTTTTACATTATTACTCAATAGGATCCATTATTTCTTCTGAAGCTTTTTCTTCCTCGTCACCTTTTCGCACTTTTGCTATACTTGCAACGATATCTCCTTCTGGAAGGTTTATCAGTTTTACTCCAGATGTTACTCTTCCAAGTGTAGATATTCCTTCACATTTCATTCGAATGATAATACCTTCTGTATTGATAATCATAATCTCATCATCATTATTTACAGCTTTTACTCCGACTACATTACCAGTCTTCTCTGTAATCTTATAACACTTTACACCTTTTCCTCCACGGTTCTGGCGTGTGAATTCTTCCATTGAAGTTCTCTTTCCCATACCTTTTTCTGATACGATCAAAAGTTCTTCGCCCTGGGAATCCAACTGCATTCCAATGACTTCATCACGATCCGACAGATTCATTCCGCGTACTCCCATAGATGTTCTTCCTGTTGGGCGTACATCTTTTTCATTAAAACGAATACACTGACCATACTTGGTTATCATGAAAATATCTCTGTCATTATCGGTATATTTTACTTCAATCAATTCATCTTCTTCCCGAAGTGTAATAGCTGCAAGTCCTGTCTTACGGACGTTCGCATATTCTTTGATAGGAGTCTTCTTTACAAGACCTTTCTTTGTAGCCATCAGAAGGTACTCTCCATCTCTGTATTCATCAATTGGAATAACGGCACTGATTTTTTCTCCAGGCATTAATTGAAGAAGATTCACAATTGCTGTTCCTCTTGAAGTACGACTTGCTTCCGGAATTTCGTACCCTTTTAGACGATATACACGTCCCGTATTGGTAAAGAACATAATATAATGATGTGTATGAGTCATAAATAACTCTTCTACATAGTCTTCTTCCAATGTCTGCATTCCTTTGATACCTTTTCCTCCCCTATTCTGAGATTTGAAAGTATCATTTGACATACGCTTGATATATCCAAGCTTTGTCATTGTAATAACAACATCTTCTTTCGGAATCAAATCTTCCATAGAGATGTCGAACTCATCGAATCCAATTGAGGTTCTTCTTTCATCTCCGTATTTATCACGAATGACAAGAATTTCCTCTTTGATTACTCCAAGAAGAAGTTTTCTGTCAGCTAAGATTGCTTTTAATCTGCTGATCTGTTCCATCAATTCGTTATATTCTTTTTCCAGTTTTTCCCGTTCCAGACCGGTCAGAGCACGAAGACGCATGTCAACGATTGCCTGAGCCTGAACATCAGACAACCCGAATCTCTCCATTAATTCTGATTTTGCAATCTGAACTGTCTGTGAACCTCTGATAATCTTAATAACTTCATCAATATTATCAAGAGCAATCAACAAACCTTCTAATATATGTGCTCTTTCTTCTGCTTTATTTAATTCATATCTGGTACGTCTGGTTACAACCTCTTCCTGATGCTGCAGATAACAATTCAACATTTCCAGAAGATTCATAACTTTTGGTTCATTATTGACCAGTGCCAGCATGATAACTCCAAAAGTATCTTGAAGTTGTGTATGTTTATATAATTGATTTAAGATAACGTTTGCATTGACGTCCCTTCGAAGTTCAATAACAACACGCATACCCTCACGGCTTGACTGATCGCTTAAGTCTGTAATTCCTTCTATCTTCTTATCTCTGACCATTTCAGCGATCTTTTCTATCAATCTTGCTTTATTCACCATAAATGGAAGCTCAGTTACAATAATTCTGCTCTTTCCATTTGGCATAGTCTCAATATCTGTCACGGCACGAACACGAATCTTGCCTCGTCCGGTTCTATATGCTTCTTCAATTCCTCTGGTTCCAAGAATCATACCGCCTGTCGGAAAATCCGGTCCTTTGATAATCTTTAAGATCTCTTCTATTGTAGTCTCTTCTTTATCTTCAATCTGATTATCTATAATTTTTACAACTGCATTGATAACCTCTTTCAGATTGTGTGGAGGTATATTGGTTGCCATACCAACGGCAATTCCGGAAGTACCATTTACCAGAAGATTTGGAAATCTGGCCGGAAGTACAGTCGGTTCTTTCTCTGTCTCATCAAAGTTCGGTACAAAATCTACGGTATCTTTATTGATATCGGCAGTCAGTTCCATAGATATCTTACTTAGTCTGGCTTCTGTATATCGCATAGCAGCCGCACCATCACCATCTACAGAACCAAAGTTTCCATGACCATCTACCAATGGATATCTGGTAGACCATTCCTGAGCCATATTAACCAAAGCACCATATATAGAACTGTCACCATGTGGATGATATTTACCCATAGTATCACCGACAATACGTGCACATTTTCTATGTGGCTTATCAGGACCATTATTTAATTCTATCATAGAATAAAGTATTCTACGTTGAACTGGTTTCAAACCATCTCTTACATCTGGTAATGCACGAGAAGCAATAACACTCATAGCATAATCAATATAGGAGGTCTCCATTGTTTTTTTGAGATCCACTTCGTGGACTTTATCAAAAATATTATCTTCCATTAGTTGTATCCCTTTCTATGTGTTGTGTTATACGTCTAAGTTCTTTACGTATTTTGCATTTTCTTCAATGAACTCTCTTCTCGGTTCTACTTTATCTCCCATCAAAGTTGTAAATGTAAGATCTAATTCTGAAGTTGACTCTTCATCCATCGTTACTCGAAGTAAGATTCTGTGTTCCGGATCCATAGTTGTTTCCCAGAGCTGTTCTGCATCCATCTCTCCAAGACCTTTATAACGCTGGATTTTATTATTGGTATCACGTCCTACTTCAGACAGGATACGGTCTAACTCTTCATCACTGTACGCATACCATACCTTTTTATTCTTTTCCAGTTTATATAATGGAGGCTGAGCCAGATATACATACCCTTCTTTAATTAGATCTGGCATAAACCGATATAAAAATGTCAATAATAAGGTACTGATATGAGCACCATCTACATCGGCATCCGTCATAATAATAATCTTATGATAACGTAATTTGGAAATATCAAAATCATCATGGATTCCTGTACCAAAAGCAGTAATCATTGCTTTAATCTCTGCATTTCCATATATCTTATCCAGTCTTGCTTTTTCCACATTCAATATCTTACCACGAAGAGGCAGGATTGCCTGTGTTGCCCGGTCTCTTGCCGTCTTAGCAGAACCACCCGCAGAATCTCCCTCTACGATATAGATTTCACAGTTCTTAGGATCCTTGTCTGAACAGTCCGCTAACTTACCAGGAAGTGACATGCCATCCAACGCGGATTTTCTTCTGGTCAGATCTCTTGCTTTTCTTGCAGCCTCTCTTGCACGCTGAGCCATTACAGATTTTTCAATAGTCATCTTAGCAACTGCCGGATTCTGTTCAAGATAAACTTCCAGCTGCTTACTTACAACACTATCCACTGCACCTCTTGCTTCACTATTTCCTAATTTTTGTTTTGTCTGTCCTTCAAACTGGGGATCTTCAATTTTTACACTGATAATTGCAGTCAGACCCTCTCTAATATCTTCACCTGACAGATTCGGTTCACTGTCTTTTAATAATTTGTTTTTTCTTGCATAATCATTAAATGTCTTTGTCAATGCATTACGAAATCCCACAACATGTGTTCCGCCTTCCGGGGTTGTAATATTATTGACAAATCCATACGTATTGTCTGAATATGAATCATTATGCTGCATTGCAACTTCTACAGATACGTTATTTACCATGCCTTCACAATAAATAATATCTTCATACAACGGTGTATTACTTCTATTCAAATATTCTACAAATTCTTTAATTCCACCCTCATAATGGAATGTCTTTTCTATTGGTTTTTCTTCTGGTCTCTCATCGCGAAGTACAATTTTTAATCCTTTTGTCAAAAATGCCATCTCGCGGAATCGCTGCTTTAAAATATTGTATTCAAAAACAGTATCTTCAAAAATTGTATTATCCGGGAGAAATGTTACTTTTGTTCCTGTTGTTTCAGTATCACATTTCCCAATTACTTCTAATTTCTGAACTACTTTTCCACGTTCATAACGCTGTTTATAGATATTACCTTCGCGATAAATCTCTACTTCCAGCCAATTAGACAATGCATTTACAACAGAAGCACCAACTCCATGAAGTCCTCCAGATACTTTGTATCCTCCACCTCCGAATTTACCACCGGCATGTAGAACAGTAAATACAACTTCAACAGCAGGAAGACCTGATTTGTGGTTAATTCCAACAGGGATTCCACGGCCATTGTCCAATACAGTTACAGAGTTATCTTTATTAATTGTTACAAATATCGTATCACAAAAACCAGCTAATGCTTCATCTACAGCATTGTCAACAATCTCATATACAAGATGATGAAGTCCACGGGATGAAGTACTTCCAATATACATACCAGGACGTTTTCTAACAGCTTCAAGGCCTTCCAAAATCTGAATTTCATCCGCACCATATTCGTGCTGTACTTTTTCTGTACTCATTCTTATCCTCCTAGTTCTCATTAGTCACTTGTCCATTCTGGACATGAAACACCTTATTTATAGAAAAACAATGATTTACAAAATCTTCTACCCCTGTACAGGTAATAAGTGTCTGTATATCATGAATACTATCTAATAAATAGTTTTGCCTATGTTTGTCAAGTTCAGACAATACATCATCAAGCAATAAAACAGGCGTGTCATGTATGGCCTGTTTTACTAATTCTATTTCAGAAAGTTTTAATGATAATGCAGCAGTTCTCTGTTGTCCTTGTGATCCAAAACGTCTGATATCCAGATCTTGGATCATAAAACATATATCATCTCTGTGAGGTCCTACAGATGTACTTTTAATTCTCAGATCTCTCTCTCTGTTCTTTCTTAATGCTTGTTCTAATGTAAGATTTCCATTACTGGGTTCATAGATTATCTGTATTTCTTCTCTTTTACCAGTTAATTTTTTATGGACAGAAGAAATTATTTTATTAATTTCTTTTATGAATTCTTTTCTTCTATCTATTATTTTAGTACCATATTGAATTAATTGCAATTCCCAGATGTCAAGAGTATCCATCAGTTGTTCTTGCCTGAATGTCCCCATCTCTTTTAATAGATGATTTCTTTGATTCACAATACGATTATAATTGGACAGATTATTCAGGTATACCTTATCCAATTGAGATAGCTCAAGATCAATAAATCTTCTTCTCTCAGAAGGACCATTTTTGATAATATTCAAATCCTCTGGTGAAAAAAATACAAGATTTACAATTCCAAATAGTTCACTGGCTTTCCTTATAGGAATTTTATTGATTGCAATTCCCTTTGGATTATTTTTTTTCAAATGCATATCTAACTGATATTCAATTCCATTTTTTTCGACAACTGCCTCAATATGTGATTCATCTTTTCCAAATTGAATCATATCTTTGTCCTTGGCACCTCGATGCGATTTTGTTGTTCCAGAAAGATATACAGCCTCTAATATATTTGTTTTTCCCTGAGCATTGTCACCATAAAATATATTAGTATTATCATCAAAATCAAGTTTTAAAAGATCATAATTTCTAAAATTTTTGAGTTTTAAAGATTTAATCTTCAATTCTTATTTCTTCTCCATCAAAAATAACAATATCTCCGGCATATAATTTGCGTCCTCTTCGGGTATCTGTTTCACCATTTACCTTTACCAGACCATCTACAATAACTTCTTTTGCTTCTACCCCAGACTCTACCAGACCTGCCGCTTTTAATGCCTGTCCGAGTTTAATATATTCTTCACGTAATTTTATAGTTTCCATTTTTCCCCCTACGCTACTGCATTAAAGTTTACCGGAAGAATGAGATAGATATAGCTCTCTTCTTCATCTTTGATAAAGCATGGTGCTTTTGCGTTCATCAGATACAAAGTTACCTCTTCGTCATCAATAACACGAAGTGCATCGATTAAAAATTTGGGATTAAAACCTATCAACAGATCTTTTCCTTCTTTGCTAATAAATATTTCTTCATTCATAGATCCAATCTGTGATTTTATCTTTAATTCCATGACTTCATCACCAATATTGATGATAATTGGCTTTTTATCTCCTTCTTTTACAAGTAATGTTGCTCTGTCAATACAGTTTAATAACTCTTTTTTATTAATTCTTACTTTTGTCTCATAATCATTAGAAAGCATCTGATCTATTTTAAAATACTCACCTTCGATCAGTCTTGACACTACAACCGTATTATCAAACTCAAATACAATATGATTGTTGGTATAAGAAATATAAACTATGCTTTCTACTTCTCCAGACAGAATCTTACTTACTTCAATCAAAGTCTTTCCTGGAACAATTAATTTTTTATCACTTACTGAATCTTTCAATTCTATTTTACGAATGGATATACGATGTCCATCCAAAGATATGACTCTCAGAATATTATTTTTTATCTCAAATAATTCTCCGGTCATTAATTTGTTGCTTTCTGTATCTGCAATAGAAAAGATTGTCTGTCTGATAACTTCTTTCAAAGTAAATTGAGATATTTCAATGGATTCTTCTTTTTCAATAATTGGAAGATAAGAGAATTCTTCTCCAGGCTTTCCTGCAATATCAAATTTTGCTTTTTCACAGGTAATAACAGTCTGAAGATTCTCATCCGTTTCGATGGTAATCTCATTGTCTGGGAGCTTTCTTACAATCTCTGAGAATATCTTGGCATCAATGGCTATCATTCCACGGTCAATGATCTCTCCCTCAATATCTGTCTGAATTCCTAATTCCATATCGTTTGCAGTCAATCGTATAATATCATTTGTAGCATCAATTAAGATACATTCCAGAATTGGCATCGTTGTTTTTGATGGTACTGCTTTAGATACTGTGCTAACTCCTTTTACCAAATTGGATTTATTACAAATTATTTTCATGTGTATAACTCCTTTCACGGGGACATAAATAAATATATATATTAAATAATTACGTCTCCTTCTTATTAGGGGCTGTGGAAAAGAGGATAACTGCTTTCAGCCCTTTATTTATCAGTGTTTCAGGTTTTGAAATGTCTGTGGAACAGCTTTGAATCTGATGTGGAAGTACTGGTGATAACTTGTCTTTAAATACTTTTTTATTTCTAAAAAAAATGAATTATACCTGATTATCCACATCTTATCCGAAGGTTGTCCACATGTTATAAACATTATGCAGGATTGATTTTCTTCTTTATTATATTAATTGTATTAGATAAAGTTTCATCTGTTTTTAATTCTGCAGTAATTTTTTCAACTCCATATTTGACAGTAGAATGATCTTTACCTCCCAGAATGATACCAATTGCTTTTAAAGGTGTCTCAGTCATGGTACGAATCAGATACATGGTGATCTGCCGTGGATTTGCAATATCTGCATTACGTTTATTGCTCTTTAAATCAGCAATGGATACACCGAAGTGTTCAGATACAATATCCAGAATCAATTCTGGAGTTACTTCTCTATTATTAGAAGAAACAATGTCTTTTAATGCTTCTGCCGCCAGGGTAATATCGATTGGCCCGTTATTATTTAATTTGAAAAGAGCAATCAGTTTATTAAGTGAACCTTCCAGTTCACGGATATTTGTTTTTACATTTGTAGCAATGTATTCCAGAACATCACGTGGTATATTATATTTTTCCAGATGATCAAGTTCGATCTTCTTCTGGAGAATTGCCATACGTGTCTCATAATCTGGGGATGATATATCAGCAATCAATCCCCATTCAAAACGTGTGCGAAGTCGTGCCTCCAAGGTCTCGATATCTTTTGGAGGCTTATCGCTGGAGATAATGATCTGCTTTCCAGAAGTATGAAGATGATTAAAAGTGTGGAAGAATTCTTCCTGTGTACTTTCTTTTCCAATGATGAATTGAATATCATCAATTAACAAAACATCGTTATTGCGGTATTTGTCGCGGAATTTAGACATTGCAGATTCATTGCCTGCTGTTTTACCATTTTTCAATGCTTCGATCAGTTCATTTGTAAATGTCTCGCTAGTGACATATAATACCTTCTTTTTTGGATTTTTGTCTAAAATAAAGTGTGCAATCGAATGCATAAGATGAGTCTTTCCAAGTCCAACTCCTCCATATAAAAACAATGGGTTGTACACTTCGCCAGGAGATTCTGCTACTGCAAGTGAAGCTGCATGAGCAAAATTATTGTTACCTCCTACAACAAAAGTATCAAAAGTATATTTTGGATTCAGTCCTGCCTTTTCAGCAGCGGACTTTGTCTTCTTTTTATTTGTTGCTTCAATAGACATGCTTTGAATTTCATTCAATTTGTCATCATCTTCGGAGATGAACACAACTTCAAATTCAATACCGGTAATTTCAGCAATACAAACTTTCAACGGAAGAAGATATTTTTTTTCAATATATTCTACACTGGCATTCATATTTACCAAAATAAATACAGTATTATCGATGACATCATATACTTTCAGAGGTTGTATCCAAGTCGAGAATGATACGTTGGACAGTTCATGTTCTACTCTAAGATGTTCAATAATTTCAGGCCACTTTTCCTTCACAATGTTCATTACAATAAACTCCTAATTCTATCCAATTCGTGGTATTTTAAATAATAACCCACTCTTTACTATTCTACATCAAAATAGAGATTTAAGCAATCTTTAATCAGTGTGGATAACTTTATTCACAAGTTTAAAATGCAGATATTCGAGATAAAAATAAAAAAAATAAATGATATCCACACGTTATCCACTTAAAATCCACGTGTTATCCACATTTTGTGGATAAATTAATTTAGAAAAATCCAGGTTTTGCTTGACGTAGAGGCATTTTTTTAATATAATCAAAAATGATGTCTTTAGAAAAAAAGTGGGATTATTCCCTTATAAAATATAAGGAGGTGGATATCTATGAAAATGACATTCCAGCCAAAAAAGAGACAAAGAGCTAAAGTTCATGGATTTAGATCTAGAATGAGCACAGCAGGTGGAAGAAAAGTACTTGCAAGCAGAAGAGCAAAAGGAAGAAAGAGATTATCAGCGTAGGCCGCATATATGTGGCCTTTTCTTCTACAAAAATTGGGAGAATTAGTCAATGAAATATTCCGAATCATTGAAAAAAAATAAGGATTTTCAGAATGTTTATAAACATGGGATATCCTATGCAAATAAGTATCTGGTCATGTATGTACTAGATAATAAGACCAGTCAGAATCGATTAGGAATATCGGTAAGTAAAAAAGTAGGTAACAGTATAGTACGACACAGATTAACAAGATTAATCAGAGAAAGCTATAGATTACAAGAAGATAGATTCAAATGTGGATTTGATATAGTTGTGATAGCAAGAATAGGCGCTAAAGGTAAAAGTTATAAGGAAATTGACAGCGCAATGCTCCATTTGGGTCATCTTCATGAAATTATAGATTAGGGGTAACGTATTATGAAAAAGATTCTGTTAGGCTGTATTAAGTTCTATCAGAAGTATCTATCCGGGCTGAAAGGGTATTCTACCTGTATCTATTATCCAACTTGTTCTCAATATGCAGTAGAGGCAATTGAAAAATATGGTGCATTAAAAGGTGGACTCATGGCAGCATGGAGAATACTTCGTTGTAATCCGTTTGCCAAGGGTGGATACGACCCTGTTCCTTAAAAAAGAATTACAACAATAGGGAGGAAAAAATTATGACTGTGAGTTTACTGACTGCAGCGAATTGGCCGATTGTAGGTCAGATTTGCTGGCTGTTAGGTAAAGTTATGAACTTTATCTATACGATATTAGATAATGTTTTACCAAGCGACACTGGTTTAGTTGGTTTATCAATTATCATTTATACTGTTTTGGTATATACATGTATGATGCCTCTTACCATTAAGCAACAGAGAACGTCAAAGATGACTTCTGTAATGAATCCGGAGATTCAGGCAATTCAGAAAAAATATAGAAATAAAAAAGATCAGGCTTCTATGATGAAGCAACAGGAAGAAATCCAGCAGGTTTATGATAAATATGGAACCTCTATGACTGGTGGATGTCTTCCAATGTTAATCCAGATGCCATTGCTATTTGCTCTATATCCGGTCATCTATGATATTCAGAATTATGTACCTGCAATAAAGAATGCACCTGCAGCGGTAAATAGTTTCCTTACAATTCCTGATCTTACAATATCTCCGATCACAATGATCAAGAATAGTGGTTCTTATGCATTTCCCGCAGTTGTAATTATTATTACAGCAGTTGTATTGCCGGTATTGTCTGGATTGACACAGTTCGGAAGTATCAAATTATCACAGGCAATTTCAGGACAGCAGATGGATAAAGATAATCCGATGGCAGGTACTATGAATACAATGAATTATACAATGCCTATTTTCTCTGTATTCATGGTATTTACACTGGCATCAGGTATTGGTCTTTACTGGATTGTAAGTGCGGTTGTTCGTATGGTTCAGCAAGTATTTATTAATAAGCATCTTTCTAAAATGTCTGTAGAAGATCTGATTGAAAAAAATAAAGAGAAAGCAGAAAAGAAAAAAGCACAGAGAAGTGAAAAAGCCGAAAGAATTAATGCAATGGCACAGACAAATACCAGAGGTATCAAGGATTCTGCAAAACTCAATGTATCTGGTATGAGTGAGAAAGAAAAAGAAGAAAAGATCGCAAAAGCGAAAGCAAATGCAAATAATGCAAAGGCAGGAAGTCTTGCAGCAAAAGCAAATATGGTTAAGAAATTTAATGAAAATGATTAGGGGGCGGCTGTTATGGATTATATTACTGTATCAGCAAAAAATCTGGATGATGCAATTACAGAAGCATTAATTCAATTAGGTGTAACAAGTGATCAGTTAGATTATGAAGTTATTGAAAAAGGTAGTGCAGGTTTTTTAGGAATTGGAATGAAACAAGCTGTCATTAAGGCACGCAAAAAAGTTGTTGTTGAAGAAAAGAAAGAAATTGAAGAAGTAGAGATTCCAAAGGAAGAACCTGTGAAGGAATATCCAAAGAAAGAACCTAAGAAGAAGAACATTTCTAAGGATAGAAAAGAAAAGAAAGAAAAGAAAGAAAAGCATGATGAACCTGTAAAAGAATCTTCTGCAGCTGAGAGAAAAGAAGTTGAACTTGCCAAAATTGAACCTCAGACAATAGAAGCATGTGAGAAGTTTATCTATGATGTATTAAATGCAATGGATATGAAAGATGTAAAGGTTACATCTACTGTAGATGAAGAGGGAGCACTTTCTATTGATATGGAAGGAAGCAATATGGGAATTCTGATTGGAAAACGTGGACAGACTCTTGATTCCCTTCAATATTTGACAAATAGAGTTGCAAATAAGATGCAGGATGGATATGTAAGAGTAAAACTCGATACAGAAGATTATCGCAGAAGAAGAAAAGAAACTCTTGAAAATCTTGCAAAGAATATTGCAAGTAAAGTAAAGAGAACAAGAAGAACAGTTTCTTTGGAGCCTATGAATCCATATGAAAGAAGAATTATCCACTCAGCATTACAGTCTGATCCGGCTGTATCCACACATAGCGAGGGCGAGGAACCATATAGAAGAGTTGTAGTAACACTTGTACGTAGATAAATGATAGAAAGTAGGGGTTGAAAAATCCCTACTTTCTTATTCTATTCAAATAAAGATGATAATGGAGGAAACCATGAAAAATCAATATAATACAACAATAGCGGCAATTTCTACTGCTATGAGCAATTCAGGAATTGGAATTGTCAGAATGAGTGGTTCAGACTCTTTTGAGATTGCTGATAAGATTTATAAAGGAAAGAGAGATAAAAAGTTATCAGATCAAAAATCACATACAATTCATTATGGATACATTATGGATTGTGAAGATACTGTAGATGAAGTTCTCGTAATGTTAATGAGAGGACCTCATAGTTATACAGGAGAAGATACTGTAGAAATTAACTGTCATGGCGGTGTATATATTGTAAAAAGAATTCTTGAGATACTGATTAAAAATGGTGCAAGACCGGCTGAACCTGGAGAATTTACAAAAAGAGCATTTTTGAATGGAAGAATCGATCTTTCTCAGGCAGAAGCAGTAGGAGATCTGATTGTTTCTCAAAATGAATATGCTCTTCAAAGTTCTTTACATCAATTAAAAGGAAATTTAAAAGAGAAAATTAGTAATATAAGAAATGAAATAATTTACCACACAGCATTTATAGAGACGGCATTGGATGATCCTGAACATATCAGTGTAGATGGTTATGGCAAAAAACTTAAGATTGTTGTAGATAAGTTAATGAATGAAATCAAAGTATTATTAAATACGTGTGACGATGGGAGAATTATAAAAGAAGGCATACAGACTGTTATATTAGGTAAGCCAAATGCAGGAAAGTCTTCTTTATTAAATGTGTTAATTGGAGAAGACCGTGCAATCGTTACTGATATTGCAGGAACAACCAGAGATGTTCTGGAAGAACATATAAATCTGCAGGGGATATCTTTAAATATTATGGATACTGCAGGAATTAGAAGCACAAAAGATGTTGTTGAAAAAATTGGTGTAGAAAAAGCAAAAAGCTATGCAGATAAAGCGGATCTTATTCTATACGTAATTGATGCATCCTCTCCATTAGATAAAAATGATGAAGAAATTTTTGGTATAATACAGGATAAACCATCAATTATCTTGCTAAATAAGTCAGATTTAGATATGATAGTAACGGAAGAAAACGTGAAAAAAGCATATTTTGCAAGTAATCTTGCAAAAGAAAATAATTTTAAAGAAATTAAAAAGTTTACAACTCCTATAATAGAGGTATCTGCAAAGAATAACTTGGGAATTGAAAAACTTGAAGAAGTTTTAAAAAATATGTTTTTTGAAGGAAATCTTTCATTTAACGATGAGATTTATATTACAAATATCAGGCATAAGACAGCACTTCAGGATGCTTATGCATCTTTGCAGCGTGTGATAGAAAGTATTGATTTGGGGATGCCGGAAGATTTTTATTCTATTGATTTGTTAGATGCGTATGAGTCTCTTGGAAGTATAACTGGTGAAACGATAGGAGAGGATTTGGTTAATGAGATATTCAGCAAATTCTGCATGGGTAAATAATGATGAATATGATGTGGCAGTAATCGGTGCAGGACATGCAGGGTGCGAAGCTGCACTTGCCACAGCCAGACTTGGATTTCGAACAATAGTATTTACAGTTAGTGTTGACAGTATAGCATTGATGCCATGTAATCCTAATATAGGAGGAAGTTCTAAAGGACATCTTGTCAGAGAACTTGATGCTCTGGGAGGAGAAATGGGAAAAGTGATTGACCGTACTTTTATACAGTCAAAGATGCTCAATAAGTCTAAAGGACCCGCCGTACATTCTCTTCGTGCGCAGGCTGATAAAGCACATTATAGCAGAACGATGCGTCAGGTATTAGAAAATCAAGAGAATCTTGAAATTAAGCAGGCTGAAGTGGTCAATATATTAACGGAACATGGGAAGGTTACAGGCGTTCAGACATTTTCTGGTGCAATATATAATTGTAAAGCCATAATACTTTGTACCGGAACATATCTGAAAGCCCGATGTATATATGGAGATGTGAGTAATAATACTGGTCCTAATGGTCTTCAGGCTGCCAATTATCTGACAGATTGTCTGAAAGAATTAGGAATTAAGATGTATCGCTTTAAGACCGGAACACCTGCAAGAATTGATAAAAATACGGTTGATTTTAGCAAAATGGAAGAACAGGTAGGCGATGATAGAGTTGTACCATTTTCTTTTACTACGAATCCAGATGATGTACAGATAGATCAGGTCTCTTGTTGGTTGACTTATACGAATTCAAAGACGCACGAAATTATTCGTAATAATTTGGACAGATCTCCGTTATTTTCCGGGATGATTGAGGGTACAGGTCCCAGATATTGTCCTTCGATTGAAGATAAAGTTGTAAAATTTGCAGATAAAGAGAGACATCAGGTATTTATTGAGCCAGAAGGCCTGGAAACAAATGAAATGTATATCGGTGGAATGTCCAGTTCTTTACCGGAAGATGTTCAGTATGCGATGTATCGTACAGTTCCAGGTCTTGAAAATGTCCGAATTGTCAGAAATGCTTATGCAATAGAATATGATTGTATTGATGCAAGACAATTGAAACCATCATTAGAATTTCGAACAATTGAAGGATTATTTAGTGGTGGTCAGTTTAATGGAAGTTCAGGATATGAAGAAGCAGCAGCTCAGGGACTTGTTGCAGGAATCAATGCTGCAAGAAAATTGCAAGAAAAAGAACCTTTGATCTTAGACCGTTCAGAAGCCTATATTGGAGTGTTGATAGATGATCTGGTAACAAAAGAAAGCCATGAACCATATAGGATGATGACATCCAGAGCAGAATATCGTCTGTTGTTAAGACAGGATAATGCTGATCAGAGATTGACAAAAAAAGGATATGAGATTGGTCTGATATCAGAAGAAAGATATCAGAGACTTTTGAAAAAAGAAGAACTGATTCAATCAGAAATAGAAAGATTAAAGCATGCTAATATTGGAAATACAGATAAGGTACAGAAATTGTTAGAATCCTTTGGAAGTACACCATTAACATCAGGATCTTCACTTGCTGAATTGATTCGTCGTCCCGAATTATCTTATGAAGCTTTAAAGGAAATAGATGTTAACAGACCAGAACTTCCTGTTGATCTTAAAGAAGAAGTAATTGAGCAAGTAAATATTTCTTTAAAATATGATGGATATATTAGCAGACAAAAAAAACAAGTAGAGCAATTTAAAAAACTTGAAAATAAAAAAATCCCAGAAGATATTGATTACGATGCAGTGAAGAGTCTTAGAATTGAAGCTGTACAAAAATTAAAAGAGTATCGTCCAATTTCCATTGGACAGGCATCTCGTATATCAGGAGTATCCCCGGCAGATATATCAGTACTATTAGTATATCTCAGTGGAGGGCATTAGATAACATATTGGAGCAGGGCATGAATCAATTATTAGAAATTAAATTAAAAGAATTAAATATTCAGATTAATGAAATACAAAAGAAACAGTTTGATACATTTTATTCTATGCTGGTAGAATGGAATAAAGTAATGAATCTTACAGGAATCACAGAATATGAAGAGGTTATAGAAAAACATTTTGTAGACAGTCTTTCCATTGTAAATATTTTTGATTTGTCTGAGATAAATACTGTAATTGATGTTGGAACCGGTGCCGGATTTCCGGGAATTCCACTTAAAATTGCATTTTCTCATTTAAAAATTACACTTTTGGATTCTCTGAATAAACGTATTAATTTTTTAGATTCTGTGATAGATGAATTAAAGCTTGATGGTATATATACAATTCATGGTAGAGCAGAAGACTTTGCAAAAAAAGATGATTATCGAGAAAGATATGATTTGTGTGTATCAAGAGCAGTTGCTAATCTATCTACGTTGTCAGAATATTGTCTGCCATATATACGTGTAGGGGGTATGTTTATTTCTTATAAATCAGGTGATGTTGATGATGAAGTATTAGAATCCAAAAAAGCAATTTCAATACTTGGCGGAAAACTTGATAATGTGGTAAAATTTCAGCTTCCGGGAACTGATATTAATCGTTCTTTTATAAAAATAGAAAAAATAAAGAATACAGGAAAAAAATATCCCCGAAAAGCTGGTTTGCCTTCAAAAGAACCTTTAAAATAACAAGTTTATGTTTGTTTGGCAGAAAAAGCTCTGTATGAATTTGTCATACAGAGCTTTTTCTTAT
>NZ_JAFBIX010000039.1 GCF_021531895.1 Faecalicatena contorta
GAAGAATCAGTTAGTTATTCTGCCAGTTTTTTGATAATATCTTTACTATGATCTTTCCCTCTGCATGACGCGCAGGAATTCTCCCAGATGAGGAAGTTGCGGACTTGGGGGATGTCAGGCGAGAAGACGGATGGAATGGTTGCCGTTCGTTGGACAAGCGCTAGAATCCGTTACAGGAAAAGAAGCAGATATTATGTGTGAAGATTTGGCTTCAAGCCAGATCTGAGAAGGCTGCTGAGCCTCGAAATCATCAAGATTTCGGGGTGAATCAGCCTGGTCACAAAATATCTGCTTCTTTTCCTGTTATGGATTCTTAGCGAAGGACTCCGTAATGGCAACCATTCCATCCATCCTCTCGCCGTACACACCCAATCACCAACTAACGCATCTAAATTCCTATTGTTTTGAAATAAATACAATTTGTTTAGTGAATCCTGTTGCGTTAATTATTTAACAGAGATATAATATTGACAATAAATTAACAATATAGTAAAAAGGAGATGCGCAAAATGAGTAGATTTACATTACCAAGAGACGTGTACCATGGAAAAGGTTGTTTAGAGGAATTGAAGAATTTAAAAGGTAAAAAAGCAATTCTTGTAGTCGGTGGTGGTTCTATGAAACGTCAGGGATTTCTTGACAAAGCTGTGAACTACCTAAAAGAAGGTGGCATGGAAGTAGAATTGTTTGAAGGTGTTGAACCGGATCCGTCTGTTGAAACGGTTATGAAAGGCGCAGAAGCTATGCGTAAGTTCGAACCAGACTGGATCGTTGCAATGGGTGGTGGATCACCGATTGATGCTGCAAAGGCTATGTGGGCATTTTATGAATATCCAGAGACAACTTTTGAAGATTTATGTATTCCTTTCAACTTCCCTGAATTAAGACAGAAGGCAAAATTTGCTGCAATTCCTTCTACATCTGGAACAGCTACTGAGGTAACAGCTTTTTCTGTTATTACAAATTATCAGACAGGTGTAAAATATCCACTTGCTGACTTTAATATTACACCGGACGTTGCAATTGTTGATCCAGATCTTGTAATGGGACTTCCTGTAAAACAGGTTGCATATACAGGCATGGATGCATTGACACATGCAATAGAGGCTTATGTATCAACATTGAATTGTCCATTTACGGACCCACTCGCTTTACAGGCAATTGAGATGGTATTAGATTATCTTCCTGCTTCATATAATTGCGATATGGTTGCCAGAGAGCAGATGCATTATGCACAGTGTTTAGCAGGTATGGCATTCTCCAATGCATTACTCGGTATTGTACATTCAATGGCCCATAAGACAGGTGCAGCATTCTCAACTGGCCATATTCCACACGGTTGTGCAAATGCAATTTATCTTCCGTATGTAATCAAATATAATGCTAAAGATCCAGTTGCAGCAAAACGTTATGCTGAGATCGCGCGCAGAATGGGACTTGCAGGAACTTCTGAAAAAGCATTGATTAACAGTCTATGTGAAAAAATTGATGATTTCAATGTTAAATTAAATATTCCTAAGACTTTAAAGGATTTTGGTATCAATGAAGATGAGTTTAAAGAAAAAGTTGCCAAAATTGCAGAATTAGCTGTTGGTGATGCTTGTACAGGCTCCAATCCAAGAGCAATTGATCCTGCTACAATGGAAAAATTGTTTATATGTACATATTATGGAACAGAAGTTGATTTTTAGATAAAAAGTCAGAAAAGCAGATGCCATGTGGCGTTTGCTTTTTTGGTGCAAAAACAGTTAATATTTTAACATAAAACTTGATATTTTTCTTAGGATACATTATTATGAAAGAAGTATCAAATATTAGGAGGAAGCAAGATGTACAAGATATTAAAAGCCGAAAAACTGGCTGATAAGATTTATCTTATGGACGTAGAAGCTCCGCGTGTAGCTAGACATTGTGAGCCTGGACAATTCGTTATCGTTAAGATGAACGAAAAAGGGGAGAGAATTCCACTCACAATTTGTGACTACGATAGAGAAGCAGGAACCATCACGATTGTGTTCCAGGAAGTTGGAGCATCTACTATTAAGATGTCCCAATTAAAAGCAGGGGATGCATTCCGTGATTTTATTGGTCCATTAGGATGCCCATCTGAATTTATTAGTGAAGATCTGGAAAGTCTGAAGAAGAAAAAGATTTTATTTGTGGCTGGTGGTGTTGGAGCCGCTCCTGTTTATCCGCAGGTAAAATGGATGAAAGAACATGGTATTGATGTTGATGTTATCGTGGGCTCTAAGACAAAAGATATGTTAATCCTAGAATCAGAAATGGAATCTGTTGCGGGTAACTATTATCCATGTACAGACGATGGTACATATGGTCATGCTGGAATGGTTACTACTAAAATCGAGAAACTGGTAGAAGAAGGAAATAAATACGATGTCTGTGTAGCAATCGGACCAATGATCATGATGAAATTCGTATGCCTGTTGACAAAGAAACTTGAGATTCCAACGATTGTCAGCATGAATCCAATCATGGTAGATGGAACGGGTATGTGCGGTGCCTGTCGTCTGCATGTTGGTGATGAGATTAAATTTGCCTGTGTAGACGGACCTGAATTTGACGGACACCTTGTGAACTTTGACGAGGCAATGAAGAGACAGCAGATGTACAAAACTCAGGAAGGACGTGCAATGCTGAAATTACAGGAAGGTGACACACATCACGGTGGATGTGGTCATTGCGGAGGTGACGAGTAATGGCAGATGTATTAAAAAGAGTGCCTGTAAGAGAGCAGGAACCAGAAGTAAGAGCAACTAATTTTGAAGAAGTATGTTACGGATATAATAAGGAAGAGGCAATGGAAGAAGCAAGCCGTTGCCTGAACTGTAAAAATGCCAAATGTATTCAGGGATGTCCAGTGTCCATCAATATCCCAGGTTTTATTTCAAAAGTAAAAGATGGAGATATTGAGGGGGCATACAAAGTAATCGGTGAATCTTCAGCTCTTCCAGCTATTTGCGGTCGTGTATGTCCACAAGAGTCTCAGTGTGAATCCAAATGTATCCGTGGAATTAAAGGTGATGCAGTATCCATTGGTAAATTGGAAAGATTTGTCGCTGATTATGCATTGGAAAATGATATTAAACCAGCAAAAGCGGAAAAAATGAACGGACATAAAGTCGCTGTCATTGGTTCAGGTCCTTCAGGACTTACCTGTGCTGGTGATCTTGCAAAATTGGGGTACGAAGTAACTGTATTTGAGGCACTGCATGAACTTGGTGGTGTTTTAGTATATGGTATTCCTGAATTTCGTCTTCCAAAGCAGAAAGTTGTTAAGAAAGAAATTGAAAAAGTTAAAGAATTAGGCGTTAAATTTGAGACAAATGTCGTAATCGGTAAATCTACAACCATCGATCAGTTGATGGAAGAAGAAGATTTTGAAGCAGTATTTATTGGTTCTGGTGCTGGTCTTCCAATGTTCATGGGAATTCCGGGAGAGACGGCTAACGGCGTATTCTCTGCGAATGAATATTTGACAAGAAGTAATCTGATGAAAGCATTTGATGATTCTTATGATACACCTATCGCAGCTGGAAAGAAAGTTGCAGTCGTAGGTGGTGGTAATGTAGCAATGGATGCTGCAAGAACAGCCCTCCGTCTTGGAGCAGAAGTTCATATCGTATACCGTCGTAGTGAAGCAGAACTTCCAGCCAGAGTTGAAGAAGTACATCATGCAAAAGAAGAAGGAGTCATCTTCGATCTTTTGACCAATCCAAAGGAAATCCTTGTTGATGAAAATGGATGGGTAAGAGGTATGAAAGTAATCAAAATGGAACTTGGCGAACCAGACGCTTCTGGAAGAAGACGCCCAGTAGAAATTCCAGGTTCTGAGTATGAGATAGAACTTGATACAGTTATCATGTCACTTGGAACATCTCCAAACCCATTGATTGCATCTACAACCAAAGGACTCGAGACAAACAAGAGAAAATGTATCGTGGCAGAAGAAGAAAACGGTCAGACATCAAAAGCCTGCGTATTCGCCGGTGGAGATGCAGTAACCGGAGCTGCAACAGTAATCCTTGCAATGGGAGCTGGAAAAGCAGGAGCAAAAGGAATCCACGAAATGTTATCAAAGAAGTAAAAATGTTAAAAAGGGGACGTAGACTTTTTGCAAAAGTCTACGTCCCCTTTTGCACTTTATGGTGTACCAAAATAAAAAATGCCCTGTACCCAAATGGAGATTTGTGGTATGCTTATTAAAGTGTAAAAAGAAAAGAGGACATATTTATGGTAATTTTTCTAGGGTTAATCATACCTTTTATCGGAACGACCGCAGGCGCTGCCTGCGTTTTATTCATGAGAAATGAATTAAAGCCACAGATTCAGAAGGCGCTTCTTGGATTTGCGGCGGGAGTCATGGTTGCTGCTTCTGTATGGTCTCTTTTGATTCCAGCGATGGAGATGTCGGACTATATGGGAAAGTTTGCATTTGTTCCGGCAGCAATCGGATTTCTACTTGGAATTGCTTTTTTATTAATCTTGGATCAGGATATTCCGCATATGCACATTGGATCGGATGAGACAGAAGGACCAAGATGTTCACTGAAAAAGTCTACTATGCTCGTATTGGCGGTTACCATTCATAATATTCCGGAAGGAATATCAAGCGGAGCTGTCTTCGCAGGTCTGATAACAGGAAATACAAATGTGACACTTGCAGGTGCATTTTCTCTTGCGATCGGAATTGCGATTCAGAATCTTCCGGAAGGATTTATTGTATCACTTCCGATTCGAAGTGAGGGTGGAAGCCGGGGAAGAGCATTTTTGCATGGAATGTTTTCAGGAGTTGTAGAACCTATCGCCGGTGGCATTACCGTTCTTCTGGCCTCTTATGTCACGCCAATCCTTCCTTATCTTCTTGCTTTTGCAGCAGGTGCTATGATTTATGTCGTAGTAGAGGAACTGGTACCGGAATCAGCAGAAGGAGATCATAGTAATATAGGTACTATTGGTTTTTCAGTTGGATTTGTGTTGATGATGATTCTGGATGTGGCATTGGGTTAGCATTGGATTAGCATTGGATTAGACAGATAAACCAGGTCGGCATTATAAAACAGAAAAACAACAAGAACAGGATAAATATTATGAAGCAAACAAACATTTTAAGAGGAATTTTTTATATTGTTGGTTTATTAGTACTGGCATTGGGAATTATATTAAATACAAAAGCCGGGCTGGGAGTTTCTCCGATTATTTCCGTATCTTATAGTATATCAATGATTTTAAATATGAATTTCGGCAATATGACGCTGATTCTTTACAGTAGTTTTGTAGTGGTGGAGATGTTTCTACATACAAGAGAACATTTTCGAAAGGGAAAGTATCTGAACTTAAAGGTGCAGTTATTAAAAGATGCGCTTCAGTTTCCATTAAGTTTGATTTTTACTCGATTTATGAATTTGTTCTCAGCATTAATTCCGGCTTATGATACGCCTGGAGTCCCTGTTTTTTACCAAAGTATGACTGGCAGAGTTATGATACTGGTCATTGGGATTATATTAACAGGAATTGGCGCTGCAGTATCTCTGAATATGCGGTTAATTCCGAATCCTGGTGATGGAATTGTACAGGCCATTGCAGATACAGTAGGAAAAAGTGTAGGCCTTACAAAGAATTGTTTTGATTTGTTTAATATTACATTTACAACTTGTGTAGGTCTTATTTCTGCCGGTGAAATAATCGGTATCGGTGTCGGTACTGTTCTGGCAGTCATTGGTGTCGGGCGCGTAATTGCAATATTTAATCATTTCTTGAAAGAAAGAATGGGTGTACTTGCAGGAATAGAAGAATGGAAATAACGATTGAGAAAGGATGCGATTGAGATGGTGAAGATTGTCTCAGACAGTACCTGTGATTTGTCGCAGGAATTACTACAAAGATACGATGTATCCATACTGCCTTTGCATATTTTGTTAGGAGAACAGGAGTATGAAGACGGACAGGATATATTCCCAGATGAGATTTATCAATGGTCGGACAAAAACAAGACTACTCCTAAGACTTCAGCTCCAGCTCTTGACAGGGCTATGGATTTGCTGAGACCATATGTGGCAGAAGGAAGAGAAATCATTTGTTTTGCGATATCTGAAAGTATGTCTACATCAGCAAATGTGATGCGTATTGCTGCAGAAGAACTAGAAGCAGAGAAGCTGGTTACAGTGATTGATTCTGCCAATCTTTCTACTGGTATTGGATTATTGGTAATTGAAGCAGCAACTATGGCGCAAAATGGGAAAAATGCTCAGGATATTGTTAAAAAAATTGAGGAGTTAAAGCCTTTTGTACGCGCAAGTTTTGTGGTTGATACATTAACATATCTTTACAGAGGAGGGCGATGCAGCGGACTCGCAGCAATGGCTGGCGGCGCATTAAAACTGCATCCTAAAATTGTTGTGGAAGATGGTGCAATGAATCCAGCCAAAAAGTATCGCGGCAAAATGAAGAAAGTTCTGATGGATTATGTTAAGGATATGGAAAAAGAGCTGAAACAGGCTAAAAAAGATCGAGTATTTATTACGCATTCAGGCTGTGATCAAGATATTATTCGAGAGATTTATCAGCATTTGGACAGCTTGAATATTTTTAGTGAAATTTTAGTTACAAGGGCAGGCGGAGTCATATCCAGCCATTGTGGTCCGGGTACATTAGGTGTTTTATTTATCTCTAAAGTTTAATATTTTATTTCAGATTCAAATAAAAGAAAAGCTATATGCATAAGAAAAAATATACGGTGAAAGTATGGAAAATATTTTTGAAAAAATTCGAAAACAATTAATAGATGTGACAGACGAAAAATATCTCGAATTTAATCGTTCTCTTGTGCCAGGAGATAATTCGACCATGCTTGGAGTACGTGTTCCAAGACTTCGAGAGTTTGCGAAAAGTATTGCTAGAGAAAATGGTCTGGAATACGTAAATGCCGTAAAGGAGCAAGAAAAGCAAGGTAAAGTCTATCATGAAGAACTATTGCTTCATGGAATGATTATTGGATATATGAAATGTAGCCTGGATGAGAGAAAAAAGCTGTTAGACGATTTTGTCCCAGTAATCGACAGTTGGGCAGTGTGTGACAGCAGCTGTATGACCTATAAATTTATGAAAAAAGACATGGATTTATGGTTTGAGTATTTAATGAAATACCTAGACAGTACACAAGAATATGAACTTCGCTTTGCCATTGTATCTCTTTTAGACTATTTTGTAACCGAAAATTACATCGAAAGAGTACTCAGAATATTGGGTGATGTAAAGCATGAGGCCTATTATGTTAAAATGGCAGTTGCATGGGCGGTGTCCGTTTGTTACGTTAAATTTCCTGAACTTACCTGGGATTTACTTGCCGGAAATCAGCTAGATGATATTACTCATCAGAAATCTATTCAAAAAATCCGGGAATCATTCCGTGTCAGTAAAGAAGAAAAGGAAAGACTTAACACTTTGCGTCGGGCAAAGAAGGGATAACTATATTTATGAAGATTACATTAATAACTGTAGGGAAAATAAAAGAAAAATACCTGAAAGATGCTATTGCAGAATACAGCAAACGTCTAAGTCGATATTGTAAACTGGAGATTATAGAAGTTACCGATGAGAAGACGCCGGATCATGCAAGTGAGAGTGTAGAAGACGCAATTCGTTCCAAAGAAGCTGAGAGAATCCAGAAGTATATCAAAGAAGATGCCTATATAATTACTCTTGAGATTGGTGGAAAACAGCTCGCCTCTGAAGAACTTGCAGAAAAGATTGACAAATTAGGAATTCAGGGTGTCAGCCATATCATCTTTATTATTGGAGGCTCTATTGGACTTGGGAGAGAAGTACTTTCCAGGTCAGATTATGCACTTAGTTTTTCTAAGATGACATTTCCACATCAGTTGATGAGAGTCATTTTGCTGGAGCAGATATATCGAAGTTACCGAATTATCAATGGAGAACCATATCATAAGTAATGGAGGTTTTAAATGAGTGAACAACAGAAAGTTACTTTTCGGTATGCAGTTCGCGAGGATGCTGCATTAATTCTTCGGTTTATTAAAAAACTTGCGGAATATGAAAAAATACCGGAGTCAGTCTACGCTACAGAAGAGTTTCTGGAAGAGTGGATGTTCGATAAGCAAAGAGCAGAAGTAATATTTGCACAGATTGACGGAAAGGAAATTGGATTTGTTTTCTTTTATCAGACATTTCCTGCTTACCTTGGAAAAGGCGGAATCTATATTGACGATTTGTATGTTGATCCAGAATACCGGGGAAAGGGTTATGGAAAACAGATGATAAAGTATATGGCAAGAACAGCTCTGGAGCGTGATTGTGGAAGAATGGAATGGTGTTGTCTGAACTGGAATCAATCAAGTATGGATTTCTATCGCTCAATGGGTGCAATACCACTTGATGAATGTACAATTTTTCGTGCGCCTGAAAATGTATTAAAGGCGATTATAGAGTAGGTGTGATTTATAATGATAAAAAATATTGTTTTCGATATGGGCAATGTACTTCTTGATTATAATCCAGATGTCTGCCTGAATTATTTTCTGGATAATGAAGACGACAAAGCTTTGATTAAAAAAATATTATTCAATGGGCAGGAATGGATAGATGCTGACCGGGGACTGCTGACTGATGAGGATATATATGAGCGTGTAAAGGATCAGATTCCAGAGCGCCTTCATCCTGCACTTAAGAATTGTGCAACGAGATGGCATATGTGTATGAAACCTGTCGATGGTGCAAAAGAATTCTGTGAATATGTGAAAGAAAATGGATATCATCTATATGTTCTGTCTAATGCAAGTACCTCTTTTTATGACTATTTTCCAGAATTTGCACCGATTTCATATTTTGATGGAATCGTGGTATCCTGTGATATACATATTATAAAACCGGAAAGAGGTATTTATGAATATTTACTGAATCAATATCAACTCATTGCGGAAGAATGTTTCTTTATTGATGACAGACCGGAAAATATTGAAGGCGCAAGGCAGATTGGAATGAATGGGGTAGTATTTTACGGTGATTTCCAGGAAATCAAAGAATTACTCTTACAGATAACAGACGAAAGAATATAGTTAGCAGACCAATTTGGCTGCTTTGCTTGACATATGCAGACAGGATTGCTATGATAATCCCATCTTTGACAGTTAATAAAAGACAAAACAGCCGCAAAGCCTGTATTTATGGGCTATGTGGCTGTTTGTTCGTTTGCATCGATATGTGCTATATTTTTGCTTTTGTGCTAGTTATCTTTTTTGTCTTTGAAATAATTCCTCGCATGGAGGCTTTTGATATAAATTCAAAGTCTGTTCTTAATCCAAATGAACTGTGAAGAGCATCTGTTAGTTTTGTGCGTTTGTAAGAAGGAATGTAACCACTGTCCTTGCTTAATAGTGTCATATTCATACCACGTAATGTTTCCAAAATCTGAGTGCATGTAAACCCTTCCCCCAGTTTCTTTTCTAATAATCTATATACTAAGAGACTGATATAACACGTAAGAAAATGTGCTTTGATACGATCGTCTCTCTGTACATAGACGGGTCTGGCTTCAAAATCGGATTTCATGATTCGAAAGTTTTCTTCGATTTCCCAACGTTGCTTGTTAATCTTAATGATTTCCGATGGGTTATCTTCAAGGTTTGTTACAACAGCATAAAAACCATCATACATGGATTCTTCATTTATGCGTTCTTCATCCAATTCATAAACAGACTTATCTGCGATTTCACCATCTGGTGTAATGCTAGTCTTTTGAATGAATCGTGCAGGGTCGTTTTGATTCTTTCCTCGTCTGCATTTTCCTGGAGACTGAATCATTTTCAGTGCACGGTCAATCTGACGACTACGAATTTTTTGTTGATAAGCTTTATATTTAGGAGAGTAAGTAACAATAATCGTTTCATCCATTCGGAGGTGCAATTACTGATGCCGCAGGATATGTGTTTTCTCACTTATCCAGCGAACAACAGGACAAAATGTTATCAACTTATTTTGCATCGGAACATATGGGATATAATCAAGTCAGAATTCATATGGACAGTTGTGATTTTTCCACCCATATGTATGAAGCAGATCCATATAAGGATGATACGGAACTTGAGAAATTTTCTTTCGCAGATACTGAAAAATACATTATCCCATTATTAGAAGCAGCGGAGAAAAAAGCCGGAAAGAAGTTAAAAATCATGTTGTCTGCATGGTCACCGCCGGCATATATGAAGACCAACCATGGAAGAAAAGAAGGCGGTTCTCTGAAATACGAATATCGTGCACGTTGGGCAGAATATCTGTGCCGATATATCAGAGAATTTAAAGACAGAGGATTTGAAGTTGTGTGGATGTCTGTACAAAATGAGCCAAAAGCTGTTCAAGACTGGGATTCCTGTGTCTATACAGCAGAAGAAGAGAAAGTATTCTTAAGAGATTATCTGGTACCAGCTATGAAAAACCATGACCTTGATGATATCGAAATATTCATCTGGGATCATAACAAAGAGCGCATTTTTGACAGAGCAGAAGCAATCATTGATGAGACAACAGATTCTATGGTTGATGGACTTGCTTTTCACTGGTATAGTGGAGATCACTTTGAGGCATTAGACCTGGTTCATCAGATTCATCCCGACAAAAAACTGATACTTTCCGAAAGCTGTCTGGAATTTGGCAAATATGATAAAGATGCTGAAGCGGAGAACGCCGCTCGCCTCGCCCATGATATGATTGGAAATCTTAATCATTGGATGGTTGGTTTTTATGACTGGAACATATTACTAGATGGAGAAGGCGGACCGAATCACACGCAGAACTACTGCGAGGCTCCTTATATGTTTGATATGGAGAATGACCGGTTAATAGATCGCATGTGTCTGGGATATTACTGCCATTTCGCAAATTTTATAAAGCCAGGAGCAATAAGGATTGCAAGCACAAAGTATACAGATCAGTTAGATCTGACGGCTTGGAAAAATAATAATGACAGTATAGTATTTGTATTGCTGAATCGGCAATCAGAATCTAAGACTTGTTATCTTCGTATTGCAGGTCAGCAGTTTGAGTTTGTGATTCCGCCGAATTCCATTATCACTGGACAGATAGAAGAGAATTGTTAATATAGGGAGAACATAAATTATGATAAAGAATCCAATACTTCCCGGATTTAATCCGGATCCATGTATCTGCAGAAAAGGGGAAGATTATTATCTTGCAGTTTCCACATTTGAATGGTTTCCTGGAATTCCAATCTACCATTCTAAGGATCTGAAGAACTGGGAACTATATACTCATGTTCTGACAGATGACCAGGAAGTAGACCTAAAAAAATTACCTTCTGCGAAGGGAATCTGGGCACCTTGCCTGACTTATTGTGAGGAAGAGGATCTGTTCTATGTGGTATATGGCATTATGAATTCTATGAATGCCAGATACTTTGACGTAGATAATTATCTGATCACAGCAAAGGATATCAAAGGTCCATGGAGTGAACCGGTCTATCTTCATTCTTCTGGCTTTGATGCATCAATATTCCATGACGATGACGGACGTAAATGGGTTGTATCCCTTGAATGGGAGACGAGAGAAGGCTATGAAAAACCAGGAGCAATCTGTATGGTGGAATATTCACCGGAAAAGAAAGAAATCATTGGTTATCCAAAGCGAATCTGGAGTGGCGGAACAGACAGAGGCTGTATTGAAGCACCCCATTTGACTAAAAAGAATAGCTATTATTATATTATGTGTGCAGAGGGTGGCACAGGATATAATCACTGTGTGACCATGGGACGTTCAGCTAATATCTGGGGGCCATATGAAAAAGATCCCAAAAATCCAATTGTGACATCGGTTCCGGGAGATTCTTATGAGCGTCATGATCCAGATCATTTAAAGCCGAAATACTATAATTCAGAATCTGTACTTCAAAAATCAGGACATGGAAGTTACGTAGAGACACCGGATGGCGAAGTCTATCTGGTTCATCTGACTGCACGGTCGTTTGTACCGGAACTGCGCTGTACACTTGGAAGAGAGACGGCAATTCAGAAAATGATGTGGACGAAAGATCATTGGCTTCGCATGGCAGACGGAAGTAATCTGGCAAAGGTTGAAGTTCCAGAAAGCACTCTTGCGGAATATCCGGTTGCACAGATTCCGGATTATGATGATTTTGATTCCGAAGAACTCGGCATCTGGTATTATGCTCCAAGAATGATGCCTCAATCCTTTGCAGATGTAAAGGCTCGTCCGGGTTACGTCAGAATCCGCGGACAAGAATCCCGTACATCACTGAATAGGGTCAGTATCCTTGCCCGCAAGCTTACAAGTGTCTATGCCAGAATTACAACAAAAATGGAATTCGTCCCAGTAGTTCATCAGCATAGTGCTGGGCTCATCTTATATTATGACAATATGAATTATATCAATCTCAGAAAATATTACAGTGAAACGTTGAGCCAGAGTGCATTGTCAATTATTCAGCTTGAAAATGGAGAGAAAACAGAATTCTTAAATTCTCGGATTCCGATAGAAGATGGCCCAGTCTATCTGCGACTCTACATTGAAGGACGTAAGTCCTGGTTCGAGTGGAGCCTGGATGGAAACAAGTATCAAAAGATTGGAAGAGTCTTTGATACAACAAAATTTTCGGATGAATATTGCAAATATGGAGAATTTACAGGAACCATGGTAGGAATCACCTGTGCCGACCGTGTCAAGCACAAACATTATGCCGATTTTGACTTTTTCGAATATGTTGCAGATGAAGACAAAAATGTAGAATAAAAGAAAACAAAAAAAGATTGTCTCCGTTGAAATTCGTATGTATAATAGCAGTAGCAAATACGAATGAACAACGGAGGCTTTTTTATGACATTCAAAGGGAAAATCGATATATGGTGGTATGTAGTTATCGCACTATTAAATGGGGTTACATTGGGAATTACACTCAATGTCGGATTTACAACGGTATGGGGATATCTGATTTTATTAGTTTTAGTAGATTTATATTCTATTCCCGTATTATTTAG
>NZ_JAFBIX010000003.1 GCF_021531895.1 Faecalicatena contorta
CTCTTCTATAGTAGGTAAAACAGTCATGTATTTAGAAGCAAAAATCTGTTGATTCTCATGTAAAACAGAATATTTAACCATCGTTTCATCTTTGTCCGTACAAAAAATAATACCAATAGTGGGATTATCATCTTCCCTACGTTTCAAATCATCAAACATACGCACATACATATCCATTTGCCCAATATCTTGGTGCGTTAACTTTGTTGTTTTTAAGTCAATAAGTACAAAACACTTCAAAATATAATTGTAAAAAACTAAATCAATATAAAAATCTGTTGTTTCCGTGCAAATTCTCATCTGTCTACCTACAAATGAAAATCCTTTTCCCATTTCTAATAAGAATTTTTGAAGATTGCTAATAATAGCCTTTTCAATATCACTTTCTAAATGTCCATCATTTTGCTTTACTCCCATAAATTCTAGCACAAACGGATCCTTAACAAATTCTAATGTTTTATTCTCCGTATCTGGCAACTGTGTAGACAGCATTCTCTTATAATATCCACTTTTAATATTACGTTCCAACACTCTTACAGTCCAATTTTCATTAGCCACTTCATCCAAATAGAAATTGCGTTCTTCTTCGTCTGAAATACGCATAATATTTCTCAAATGAGACCATATTTACTGAGATAATCCACAACTGGAATTTAGTTTTTCACTTAAGTATCTGATATTCCAACAAAAATATATTCACCATATGTATTTGCTAACGCAGAAATCTCTTTTACTTATTTAGCACCGGACACTTCATCATTTTTAAATTCAAAAAAGAACGATTCTTCTATTTCATTCAAAAAATGTAATATTAATTTTCTCTTTAACCTTTAAGATATTTTTCTACTTCCCGATCAAACTCAGAAACATACTCCCTATCCTGTTTTACCCTAAACACTTCATATTCTTTTTCAGCTTTTTCCATCGCAGTATCATGTGATACTTTTCCTTTTCCAGCCAATACCTTACGCCTGTTATTCGTTAAAAACTGATTTGTCTGGTCAACCCAATCCTGCATACTCATTAATATCTCATCTTCAGCCATTAATTCTGCATAATCAATGAACATAGTTACCAGTCTATTTAAGCGGGATAATTCTTTTTCATTTAAATAATTTTTTGCAATTCCAATATCACGTTTTAAAACCTTGCCATCAGGAGCATCTTTCCATGTAGTTAACCCCATCGCAGGTTTTCCCGAATCAGCACGTTCATATATCAGTTCTGCAGCGGTCTTGCCCGTAACCGCAAAATGCAATTTGTTCTGGACAAAAGCATAGAAATTCTTTGTAATTTCACTGTTTTTATCGTAATCATAACTGCATTGCTCAAAAATATCCGTGATTTTTTGATAAGCTCTTCGCTCACTTGCCCTGATTTCACGGATACGCTCCAATAATTCATCAAAATAATCTTTTCCAAAAGGCTTTCCATTTTTAAGCATATCATCATTCAACACAAACCCTTTGGTAATATATTCTTTTAATGTTTTAGTAGCCCACTGTCGAAACCGCGTAGCTTTCTTGGAGTTAACTCGATATCCAACCGCAATGATTGCATCCAGATTATAACATTTTACATTTCTTTTAACATTCCGTTGACCCTCATTTTGAACTACCGAGAAAAACTCGGTAGTTGACACTTCGTCTAATTCTTCTTCCTTGTAAATGTTTTTCAAATGTAAAGAAATATTATCGGTTGTACAGTCAAATAATTCTGCCATTGCTTTTTGTGTCATCCAAAAAGTATCTTCTTTGAAAAACACATTTACATATATATTGGTATCTTCAACCTGATATAGAACTATCTCATGCTCCTGATTCATTCCTATTTTCACCTCATCTCAAAACATTAAAGAATATATCCACTTTATCATTAAATTTTCAAATAAAAGCTAATGACTTTTGCATTTCGTAATCTCCCTTTATCTCTTTATAATATAATGCGACATCCTTAAACTTCTCAACAATTATATCATGGTAAGAATTGGAGAAATAAAGTTTCCCTCATTCCATCTCTTACTGCTTTCCTACCAATATTATCTCGTACATTACACAAATACATGTCACTAATCTCACCTGTTCATCCGCTGTTATTCTGTCCATATATTTCAATTCTTTCCAGAAAATATGAAATATTCAATATTAAACAGCACTATATATCACGGTTATCACCCTGCCTCCAAACTAGGACATAAAATACTCCGCTGCATTGTTTGGGAAGAATTCTTTAAATTCACCATATAATTGTGCCGCGAGAGTCTTGTTGTGGGCTATGATAAGCGTCGGTTTATTTAATTGTTGGATAACATTGGCCATCGTAAAGGTCTTTCCTGAACCAGTGACACCAAGAAGCGTCTGGCACTGGTTACCTTCCTTGAACCCTTTTACTAACTGCTCAATCGCCTGCGGCTGGTCACCGGTCGGGGCGTATTCTGATACTAATTCAAAATGATCCATGAAATCCTCCTATGAATCTATTATCTGCATTTTCTGTTGCCATTATATCAGAATATAAAACAAAAGTACAGGACAATCGAATGTTTGTTCTGTACTTTCTCAGCTTTATATTATATACTACATACTTACAACTGTTTTTCATCTTCTTCCGCACAAGTATAAAGCGGCTATTTTATTGCCGATGTCATGTTAGAACTGGAATAAACCACAGTATTAGTTCGACTTCCGGTGAAGCAGTGCACTCAACAGAATTGTAAATCCAAAATTAAACATAATATAGAACACCGTTCCTCTCATTGTATTTTCCATCTGCACAAAGGATGCATATGTCAACAATATCGGCTGATGAAGTAAGTAGCATTCCATACTAATATTGCCGGCAAATTGAAATGGCTTCATTTTAAATAGATTGGAAAAAACTCCTTTCCCGAGTCCCATAATAATTAATACAAGAATATTGGGAATCAGCCAATATACCTGCATACTGAATGAGTTGACTGGCAACGGGAAGAAGAATAATGCAACCCAAAGTACCAGAGCTCCTCCTTCTAAGAAGGAGAATAATGTAATATTTCCGATTGATTTTCTCTCATCATTTACTCGATACATCATCCTTCCCACACACATTCCCAGCAAGTATTCTGCCAGTCTGGATGGAGGAAATGCATAGATGCAATATCCAAAATCTTCCCGATTTCTGACCAACACCGCTACAAGAAAGATAAAAATGGCCAGACATACGCTAACGCCGGTAAGTATTGCCTTTTCTCTTTTATTTTTATGTAATTTATCAAGCAGATAACGCACAGGAAGGTCAAATAGATATAAAAACATAATAGCCGATATGAACCAGGTAACACCATTATAGTGAAGATATGGATTCCACCATGCCTGGATCATAAGTAAGCATTTCATCAACGTCCAGCTACTCTCCTTTAATGCGTTCATATCTCCATTATTAATTATAGAAGGCAAATCCGTCTGTAACATACAGTAAATAACAGACAAGAACAAAACCGGATATATTTTTTTTATTTTTTTCCATTGATGGAGTAACATAGCTTTTACCGTAGGCTTCTCATATCGGTCTGCAGAAGAATAACCCGAACCAAATCCTGACAATATGAAGAAAAAGCTTACCATTGCATAAGCAGAGTTGGCTGAATAGAAATATGGTTCAAGATTCGTTCCAAGAGCATGAAACAAAAAAATAAAACAAAATCCTATAAATCTTAAAAATTGTAATTGATCTAATCTCTTACCTTTCATCGCGTTAATTTAATAAATACTTCTCTGCAATTGTTTTTAATTTTTTAGGTTCTTCTGCATACCAGGTCTCGAATGTCTTATTTTCTGCCTGAATTGTTTTTCCAAGTTCAACGAAGAATGCCGGCATATCTTTCTGCAGCATCATGCCCCACTGTTCTCCGAAACGTTCCTCTCCCTGCTGATCAGAGCCATTTACATGGAAGGTAAATGCAGGTTCTACAACATCATTTACCCTTTTTGCTCCACCATGGAATCCCAATGTTCCAATCTGATGAGTTCCACAGGAAGAAGTACAGCCTGAAATATGAATTCGTGGCAATATCCCATCTGCAAAATCATATTTTCTTACTTCATGAATGATCTCAGCCAATGCTCCCTGTGAATCGCGCAGCCCAATCTGACAAATAGTCGCTCCAATACAAGAAACGGATGTCTCAAAGAGATTTTGTGCACCATCGTCCGTTACTTTCAGAACTTTCTGTGCTTCATCACCATTCAGATTAACGACATAAATAGTCTCATCTGGTGCAATGCGGATTTCTACTGCTTCCATATCTTTAATTACATCATAAAGCTCTGCAAATTTAGAAACTGCAGGTACTCCGCCAAGTGGATGATAAGCAACCGCATACAGACCCTCCTGTTTCTGGGCGATTACACGTTTTCCTGTTACTTTTGTTCCGTCAGATACTTTCTTAACTGGAGTTGCTTTCACATCAATATCTAAATTTTCATTTGCCTTTACAGATTCTAATTTTTCAAGATATGCTTTCTTGTATCCCTCAACTCCTAATGACTCCTGCATATAACGGGTTCTTGCCTTCGCCCGGTTCTCATAATTTCCATATGCCAGGAATGTCTCTACCATTGCCTTTACATAATACAACACTTGTGACGGCTGCACATCTTCTGCTACTTTTACACCCATACGAGGGTTATTTCCAAGACCGCCGGCACTATATACATCAAATGTTCCGTTGGCAGTTGCCACAAATCCCAGATCTCTGAATGTAGCATGTGTTACATTTGCCGGAGAGTTAGAAAATCCTACTTTCAGTTTTCTAGGCATTTTAACGGTTTTAATAAAACCAAGCAAATAATCCGATACAGCTTCCGCATATGGAAGTACATCAAAGTACTCTCCTTCTTCTACTCCTGACAAAGGGGACACCATAGTATTTCTTGGAAAATCTCCGCCACCGCCTCTGGTGACAATTCCTACATCCAATGCTTTTTCCATGATATCACAAGCCGCTTTTCCATCCAGATTATGGAACTGAATCGTCTGGCAAGTTGTAAAATGCGCTTTTTCCACGCCATATTCTTCAATGGAATCAACTACAAATTTTAATTTTTCCTTTGTCAGTCTTCCACCAGGCAGACGCAATCTTAACATACTTGCCTGTCCACCCTTCTGAGCATAACTTCCAAATCCGCCGGAAAATCCTTTGTACTCTTTCATATTAACTTCTTTTGCATAAAACTTGTCTGTCATCTCTCGAAATTTCGCAAGATCCTCACGAAACTCTTTTAGCAATTTTTCCATAATACTCTCTCCTTTTTTGTGTATTTTGTCAGCGTTCCCTAATTTCTTAAACTTAATATTCCCTCTGCTAATATTTTTATATCATCCAAAATGTAATCAAATGCTCCTGCCTTGTATAGATTTATCGCGATCATTCCAATCGGAACGGCAAAAATCATACCGAACACACCTCCAATCTTGTATCCGGTATATAGCAAGAACAGAGTGAGTAATGGACGTAATCCCATGCTGTCTCCTACTAATTTTGGCTGAATCAACTGTCTCATCAACTGAGTAACAGCATATAAAATAACCAATCCCACTACTAATTTGTAATTTCCCATAAAGAATTGATATATTGCCCATGGAATCAGCGCTGTTCCAGTTCCAAAAAATGGCAGAAAATCTAAAAGTGCAATTAAAAGTCCCAAAAGGAACGAAAAATGAATATTCAATATTATAAATCCGACAACCAAGATTATGTATACAACAACCATGATCTTCAACTGGGCTTTTAAATATCCTCCAACGGCAAATTTCAGATTATCGATTACCATTGTCATACGACTCACCAGTGCATCTGGTGCTACTTTTTTAGACCATCGGATAACATCTTCCCGCTCGGCAATAAAAAAGTATGCGGAGATAAAAGTAACGATTGTTGCTACCAGCACGGACGGAATACTCTTGGCGAATCTTCCGGCAGCTGACACAGTAGGTTCACTGATTCTACTCATCAGTTCTCCCATCATCTCGTCAAAATTAGCAACCATGGTATGCCATCCTTCCTGTACTCCATCCGGAAGCTTTCCAAAGACACCTTCCATACTGTTCCCTATCTGACTCAATCCAGACTCCAGATCTCGGTACATTCCAGGCATATCTTGAATCAAGAAGGATATTTCTTTCCATAATGTACTGATAATGAAATATATTATAAAACAGACTGCCGCCAGAACACCAACAATCATAATCACGGAACCTAATTTTTTTACGATTTTCACTCGTTTTTCCAGCCAATTTACTACCGGACTGGCGATATATGCTATAAACCATCCGATTACAAACGGCATAAAAAATCCAAGCAACTTGTAACCCAGATAGAGAAACAATAATGTTCCGACCAGGCTAAAGGCCAGACTTACGATGACCTTCCAGTAAGGGCGGTCATCTTTCAGCTGCTCTCTAAAATTAGTTTTCATCCGTCTGTTCCACCTCTTCTTCGATCAGGTACTCACTCTCAACCAGATCCCAGATGTCATCTCTGCCCTGCTTAGTAACGGAAGAAAATGGTATGATCTTCGTTCCCGGAACCAGATTCAGACCTGTTTTAATCGCTTTTATCTGCTTATCAATCTGACTTCTCTTAATCTTATCCAGCTTTGTTGCAATAATGATCGGATAGTATCCCTGTGCTACGATCCAGTCATACATCATCTTATCATTAGCAGATGGATCATGGCGAATGTCGATCAAAAGGAACACTGCCTGCAGCTGCTTAGAACCATGAAGATATCGTTCAATCAATTGGCCCCATTTTACTTTTTCCTGCTCCGATACTTTCGCATAACCATATCCTGGGAGGTCTACCAGATACATTTCTTCATTGATATTATAGAAATTAATCGTCTGCGTTTTTCCTGGTGTTGCCGAGATACGTGCATATGACTTACGGTTGATCAAAGCATTAATCAGCGAAGATTTCCCTACGTTAGATTTTCCCGCAAATGCAATTTCCGGCAATGTATTCTCTGGCAACATACTGGTTATTCCGCATACCGTTTCCAAATTAACATTTCTGATTATCATAATTTTTCCCCTTATTTGTTCTTAGGTTTCGCAGCCCTTCTTTGCTTTACAAAAGCAATTTTCAACACTTCCTCCATATGAGATACCGGAATGATCTCCAATCCTTTCGTAATCTCCGATGAAAGTTCTTCTACATCAATTTCATTTTCTTTTGGCACAATGACCGTCTGAATCCCGGCATTTTTAGCCGCCAGAAGTTTCTCTTTTAATCCACCGATTGGAAGGACGCGTCCTCTTAAAGTAATCTCACCCGTCATAGCGAGATCTGCTCTTACCTTTCTTCCCGTAATTGCCGACATCATAGCCGTTGCCATAGTAATTCCGGCAGAAGGACCATCCTTTGGCACAGCGCCTTCCGGAATGTGGATATGTACATCGTGAGATTTGAAGAAATCTTCTGGAATCTTATATTCTTTACTGACTGAACGGATATAGCTGATTCCTGTTCTGGCTGATTCCTTCATAACATCTCCCAGCTGACCCGTCAGTAAGATCTCTCCCTCTCCTGGCATGACATTTACTTCTATCTGAAGGGTATCTCCACCCACACTGGTCCATGCAAGTCCACGGACGATTCCCACTTCATCGGAATCGTTCTTCATCTGATAGATATAAAGCTCCTTGCCAAGATATGTATGAAGATTGCGCTCCGTTACATGAACCGCGTTCTTCTTTGTCTCCAGAATCTCTCTTGCTGCTTTCCGGCAGATATCTCCAATCTTTCTCTCCAGTTGTCTGACTCCAGCCTCTTTCGTATAATTTCGCGCAATCTTCCACAACGCTTTCTTACTGATGGTCAATTGTTCCGATGTAAGGCCATGCTTTTCCATCTGCTTGGGAATCAGGTGCTCCATGGCAATATGCATCTTTTCATTCTCCGTGTAACTGCTGACCTCAATCACTTCCATACGATCCAGAAGCGGTCTTGGAATTGTCTGTAAAGTATTCGCAGTCGTTACAAACAGTACCTCTGACAAATCTACCGGAACCTCCAGATAATGATCACGGAACTTATGGTTCTGCTCACTGTCCAATACTTCTAATAACGCAGAGAAAGTATCTCCTTTATAATCATTGCTGACCTTGTCAATCTCATCCAATAACATCAATGGATTCTTCACGCCTGCTTGTTTTAATCCATTAGCAATTCTTCCTGGCATTGCTCCTACATAAGTCTTACGATGTCCACGAATCTCAGCTTCATCACGTACACCACCAAGAGATATGCGCACATAAGGCTTCTTCAATGCCCTGGCTAATGATTTCGCTATCGATGTTTTTCCAGTTCCCGGAGGTCCCACCAGGCACAGAATTGGCGTCTCACCTTTCTTTGTAAGCGCACGAACTGCCAGAAATTCCAGCACTCGTTCTTTTACTTTCTCTAATCCGTAATGATCTTCTTCCAATACTTGCTTCGCAAAGGCAATATCCTGATGTTCTTCACACATCTTATCCCATGGCATCTCCAGAACCGTCTCAATATAAGTACGTGTAACTCCGATTTCTGCGGGATTACCCATGGAATTTTTAAATCTTTTAATTTCTTTATTAAGCTTTTCCTTCACTTCTTCCGGCGCCCGAAGTTCATCCGTTTTCTGTTGGAATTCTTCTGCATCTGACAATGTATTGTCATCTCCCAATTCTTCTCGAATCAGTTTTAACTCTTCACGAAGAATGTATTCTCTCTGATTTTTATCTACTCTTTCTTTTACCTTCGCCTGAATCTCATCTTTTACATTCAGAATCTGAATCTCATTGACTAACTTGTAAGCAAGCAATTCATATCTTCTCATCAGATTCGTTTCTTCCAACAATTGCTGGGCATCCAGATAAGAGAATGGCACATTTGCTGCAATGACATTTACTAATCTTGACAATTCATTTATATTTTCAATTTGAAGCGCCAACTCTTTCGATAATTTGGGATTCTTCAAAAGATACTCTTTGAAAATATCCTTCATTCCCCGAAGCATGGCTTCCATATTTAGCGGATGTTCTTCCGCTCCTATATCTTCTACAGAAGTATCCTCATCTGGCATTGTAGTAACATTAGCTCTAAGATAAGGTTCTTCAAATTCTATCGTATTTATACATGCTCTGGTATCCCCAGACACCAGGACTCTGTTTATTTTCTTCGGTAATTTTACAATCTGACGGATGGTTGCAACGCATCCAACCCGATATACATCTGCCATTTTCGGGTCTTCTGCCTCAATATCCTTCTGGGCTGACAAGAATATCTTCTGATTCCCTTCCATGGCTTCTTCAATAGCCTTGAGCGATTTTTCACGGCTGACATCAAAATGACGTACCATTTCCGGCAATACAGCAACTCCTCTCAAAGCTACCATTGGCAGACTCATTGTCTCTCTGTTCATAAATATTTCTCCTAATCACAGTTCTTATAGAGTAAAAATAAGCGGGCACAACTGAACTATTTGCACCCGCCTTTTGTTATTATGCACTTTCAAATCTGACGGATGTGTGAACACACTCCGGTTCTCCGATTCCTTTTACGACGTCTTCTGTAATACGGCATGACTTCAACGTCTCATCTGATGGAGCCTGATACATGATATCCATCATGATATTCTCCATGATTGCACGCAAACCTCTGGCGCCAGTTTTTCTCTTAAGCGAAGTTTCAGCAACTGCCTCAAGTGCTTCGTCATCAAAAATCAATTCAACGCCATCTAACTCAAGCATTTTCTGATATTGTTTTACAATTGCATTCTTTGGTTCTGTCAGAATCCGAATTAAAGCTTCTCTGTCTAACATTTCCAAAGATACCGTAACCGGAACACGCCCTACCAATTCTGGAATCAGACCGTATTTTACAAGATCCTGCGGCAACACCTGCTGCAGTAACCGGTCAACATCATTCTCATGCTTTTCTGCAATCTCAACATTAAATCCAATGGATTTCTGATCAATACGTTTTTCAATAATCTTATCAATTCCTTCGAACGCACCGCCACAAATAAACAGGATGTTGGTAGTATCGATCTGAATCAATTCCTGATGAGGATGTTTTCTTCCTCCCTGTGGCGGAACATTCGCAACAGTTCCTTCCACAATCTTAAGCAATGCCTGCTGAACACCTTCTCCAGAAACATCTCTTGTGATAGATGGATTTTCTGATTTACGCGTAATCTTATCAATTTCATCAATGTAAATGATACCATATTCAGCACGCTCAATATCTCCATCGGCAGCCTGGATCAGCTTCAGGAGAATATTCTCCACATCTTCCCCTACATATCCGGCTTCCGTCAGAGCAGTCGCATCCGCAATAGCAAATGGAACACCCAAAATCTTCGCAAGAGATTGTGCGAGCAATGTCTTACCACATCCGGTAGGACCAAGCATAAGAATATTACTCTTGCTCAATTCCACTCCCAGATCTTTTCCTGCCATGATTCTCTTATAATGATTGTACACAGCAACTGATAAGACTTTCTTTGCCTCATCCTGACCAATTACATACTCATCCAGAAATTCCTTGATCTCTTCCGGCTTTAACAGATTAATATCCGCAAATGGATTCCATCTTCTTCCATTGTCATATTCGAATTCTTCTTCTATAATCTCAGAGCAGACGTCCACACACTCATCACAGATATATGCCCCATTAGGACCTGCGATCAATTTTCTTACCTGATTCTGCGTCTTATTACAGAAGGAGCATCTCACCTGATCATCGTTCTTTCCTACCACACTCTCACCTCGTCTAAGGACAGATGCCTTGCACTAGCGTCTCGTGATTACCTCATCGATCAAGCCATATGCTTTTGCTTCTTCCGCAGACATGAAGTTATCACGCTCTGTATCAGCGCTGATCACATCTAACGGCTGTCCTGTATTTTCTGCTAATATCTGATTTAATTTCTGACGAATCTTCAAAATATGTTCTGCCGCAATCTTAATCTCAGTTGCCTGCCCCTGTGCACCGCCTGATGGCTGGTGAATCATAATCTCTGCATTTGGAAGAGCCAGTCTCTTGCCCTTCGTTCCCCCTGCCAGCAAGAAAGATCCCATACTTGCAGCCATACCGATACAGATAGTCTCTATGTCACATTTGATATACTGCATGGTATCATAGATCGCCATACCGGCTGTCACAGAACCTCCCGGGCTGTTAATATACAGATGGATATCCTTCTCAGGATCCTCTGCTTCCAGGAATAACAGCTGAGCTACAATCACACTCGCAGATGCATCTGTCACTTCTTCTCCCAGGAAAATAATTCTATCTTTCAATAATCTTGAATAGATGTCGTAGGAGCGTTCCCCGCGGCTTGTCTGTTCAATGACATAAGGTACTAAACTCATGTATATGCCTCCTCCTGACTACATATTCTTATTTTTCAACAGCATTCTCTACCAAGAAGGTAACAGCCTCCTGAACTGCCATATCTTCTTTCATCTGTTTCTTTTCATTGTCGCTCATGAACTCTTTGAGCTTATCAACTTCCATCTTATAAGCTTCTGCCATCTTAGCCAGCTCTTCATCTAACTTTTCATCACTGATCTCAATGTTCTCAGCTTTTGCAATTGCCTCTAATACAAGACGTGTCTCGATACGTTTGATTGCCTGAGGTCTCATCTCTTCTAACATCTTGTCAGCAGTCATTCCTGTAAACTGGAAGTACTGTTCCATAGTAAGTCCCTGAGACTGGATTCTCTGACCGAAGTCTTCTACCATCTGTAAAGCCTGAGTCTCGATCATAGCCTTTGGAATCTCATACTCTGCATTCTTAACAGCCTGTTCAACAACCTGATCTTCCTGCTTTGTCTTGCCTTCAGAAGCTTTCTGTTCTTTAATCTTTGCCTTAATATCAGCTTTGTATTCTTCTAATGTGTCAAATTCTGAAACTTCTGCTGCGAATTCATCATCAATCTCCGGAAGTTCTTTTGCCTTGATCTCATGGATTGTACATTTGAATACAGCTGCTTTTCCTTTCAGATCTTCTGCATGATAATCTTCTGGGAATGTTACATTGACTTCTACTTCTTTTTCAGCTTCAGCGCCAACCAATTGCTCTTCGAAGCCCGGGATAAATGATCCGGAACCAATTGTCAGCGGATAGTTCTCTCCTTTACCGCCTTCGAAAGCAACGCCATCAACAAATCCTTCAAAATCAAGGATTACTTCATCTCCATCCTGTACCGGACGGTCCTCTACTGTAATTGTTCTTGCGTTCTTCTCAGCTTCTTCCTGAACCTTTGCATCTACTTCCTTCTGTGTGACACGTGTAGAGATCTTATCTACTTCAAGTCCTTTGTACTCACCAAGAGTAACCTCTGGCTTTGTTGCAACTTCTGCTGTAAAGATAAATGGCTTTCCTTTTTCGATCTGAACAACATCGATCTCTGGTCTGGATACGATCTCAAGTTCACATTCATCATATGCATCTGCGTATGCCTTTGGAATCAGAGCATTTGCTGCATCATCGTAAAAGATCTCTGCGCCGTACATTTTTTCAATCATCTGACGTGGTACTTTTCCTTTACGGAATCCTGGAAGAGAGATTTTGTTTTTCTGCTTCATATAGGCACTCTGAAGCGCTTTCTCTAAATCATCGGCAGAAACTTCAATGGTAAGTTTTGCCATGTTTTTTTCTAATTTTTCTACCTGTAAACTCATTTACTATTTCCTCCTGTTTCTATACTCTTTCGGGTTGCCTATCTTTCGGTAGTCGGGAAGATGGGCAGACTATACTACATTACATTCACCAAAGAAGTATAACACAAAGCTTCTGAAATATCTAGCCTTGAATTTCATCTAACCGAAGTATTTTTCGGATTAATTGGTCCATATCATCCTCATCAATGTAATATTCCTTGTCTTTATCCTGTTTTACATGAAGAACTACACTTTTCTTTTCCCCATATTGGCTGTCCATATAAGCGACTTCCAAAAGTTCATAGGCATGATTCACGATATCATTTAATATCTGTTGAGTAGTCTCTTCCTCCGATGCGCCTTCATACTCTCCATTTTTTATCTTCTGAGCGACTTTTAACGAATCTTCCGTCAAAAGCTGCTGAAAATCTACGAATACATCAGACGGATGAATCTCAACCGTTACTTCATATTCTCCTTTACCTGTCTTCTTGGCTTCTTTCACGTTATAACGCATAGTCGTGAATATCTTAGATACCAGTTCTGCAAACTGCGATGTCTTCGTGTCGCTCATCTCAATCTCATTCGTAATGTTACTGGAAACAAACTGATCAATCGAATCACGGTACATCTGCATCAAGGATTCTTCCGTTGCATCTTTTGAATACTTCTTCGCCTGTGTAATGTCTCCCTGAAAGGTCAGATCAAGAACTGCCTGTACATATCCGGCTGCATCAAACTTTTTTCCACATCCTGTCGCTGTTAACATTAACACCGCGATCAACACGCACAGTTTTCCCCACTTTTTTCGCTTATTCATCACCATTTTCATAGCCGCTTTTCTTAATAATATACGATTGCATCCGCAATCTCTGCCGCCTTCTCTGTTCCTGACAGGACTTCAATTAATTTCAGTGCAAAGTCTATCGCCGTTCCAACTCCCCGACTGGTAATGATATTGCCATCCACTGTTACATTCGCTCCAGTCATAACCGCACCCTGAATCTCCTTTTCCACAGATGGATAACAGCTGACACGCTTTCCTTTCAGTAATCCCAGATTGCCAAGTACCGTTGGTGCTGCACAGATTGCTCCAACATATTTTCCCTCGTTATAAAAATCTTTTACAACTCTACGGACACCTTCATGCTCATTCAAATTCGTGGTCCCCGGCATTCCTCCCGGCAGAACAATCATATCAGATTCCACAAAATTAACCTCTTCAAACAGATCCTCTGTCTGGACATTGATTCCATGTGCTCCATGAACCGTATATTCTTCTGTAGTGGAAACAGTATCCACATAAATTTTTGCTCTTCTAAGTAAATCAACCACTGTCAGTGCTTCAACTTCTTCAAATCCATCAGCTAAAATTACACTTACTTTTTTCATCACTATCATCCTCCTTAACATTTGATTCTAACACCGTTTACTTTTGGTGTAAACTATATTATGATACCTATAATACTTTTTTTGATTTATAGACAGGAGGTCCGAAACATTGGAAATAGAACGTAAATATCTCGTACAGCAACTGCCTGAATCTCTGAGCGGCTATCCATGCCGAATTATTGAACAAGGCTATCTCAATACCGATCCCGTTGTACGCATCCGACGTGACAATGAAAAATATGAGCTTACTTATAAATCCAAGGGATTTATGACACGAATGGAATACAATCTTCCATTGACACAGGAAGCTTATGAACATCTTCTCACTAAGATTGATGGGCGTCTGATTCAAAAGAAACGTTATATGATTCCCTTGAACAATGATCTTACTGCAGAACTGGATATTTTTGAAGGCGATCTCGCGCCTCTTATTCTTGTCGAAGTAGAATTTCCCTCGGAAGAAGCCGCACTTGCCTTTGTCCCACCATCCTGGTTCGGGGATGATGTTACTTTTTCTGGTAAATATCACAACAGTACTCTCAGCAAATTGTAAAGCAACATTTTGTTGCTTTATTGTATTTTGAAACGATTCGATGCATAGATATCTATTTATTGGCCAAATTGCTATACTAACAAGAGAAATGCCTTGTAGGAGTTGACATTATGCCTAATATACAGTTAGCCAATAACTTAAAATATCTACGAAAAAAGCACAATCTGACTCAGACTACTCTGAGTCAGATTCTGAATATATCCAGACAGGCGTACTCAAACTATGAGACCAGTAAGCGCACACCTGACTTGGATTCTCTTCTGCAGCTTACGACTTTCTATCAGGTTAACCTGAACGATCTCGTTCTCGGCAACCTTCAAGACACGACGATCTATTCTGACAAAGTATCAGAAACTGTAGTTCCTTATACTTTTGTCAAAGACAAAAAAACCGGCAATACCATCTATCTCACAGATGAAGAACTGGATCTTATCACCCAGTTCCGCACACTTTCTAAAGAGAATAAACAGATCATTACCGGTTTTCTTCACTCTAATTCCAAAAATTCTGTTTAATCAGACAGTGCAAATCCATCATGTACTGCATTCATTGCTTTATCAATATCTTTCTTTGGAACCAGCACTGTAATGCGAATTTCAGAGGTAGATATCATATTAATATTTACTCTGGAATTATAGAGAGATTCGAACATCTTTGCCGCAACTCCTGGATTACTCATCATTCCAGCTCCTACGACTGACAATTTTGCGACATCTTCATTCCATGTGATGTCCTGAATTGTAAGTCTTTCTTTATTCTCTCCTAACACCTTAATTGCTTCTTCCAAGTCGTCGGATGCTACCGTAAAGGAGATATCCTTGGTACCTTCTCTTCCGACAGACTGAAGGATGATATCTACATTAATGTTATTTCCTGCAAGCGTGTCAAAGATAGCAAATGCGATTCCCGGCTTATCCTGTACTCCAATCACAGAGATTCTGGCTGTATTCTTATCGGCTGCCACACCTGTTACTAACAATTTTTCCATACCTTTTCCCTCCTTGACCACGGTTCCTTCCGAGCGATTCAAACTAGATCGTACTACTAACTCAACATTGTATTTTTTCGCCATTTCTACCGAACGGTTGTGAAGTACCTTTGCACCGAGACTTGCCAGTTCCAACATCTCATCATATGTAATCTCGTCAATCTTTCTGGCATTCTTCACCACCCTTGGATCAGCAGTATAGACACCATCCACATCCGTATATATCTCGCATTTATCCGCATGAAGAGCTGCCGCCAACGCCACTGCTGTTGTGTCTGACCCACCTCTTCCCAAGGTTGTAATATCATCATATTTATTCACACCCTGAAAACCAGTGACAATAACAATCTTTCTGGAATCAAGTTCATGAAGAATCCGCTCGGTCTCTACACGTTTAAAACGTGCATTGCCATAACGAGAAGTAGAATGCATTCTTACTTGAAAAGCATTCAATGAAACTGCTGGTACATCCAGTGACTGCATTGCCATAGCCATCAATGATACCGACACCTGCTCACCTGTCGTAAGGAGCATATCCAGTTCTCTTTTCTTCGCCTTTGGATTAATCGTATTTGCCAATTCCAGCAATTCATCTGTTGTATCCCCCATAGCAGAAAGTACAACCACTATATCGTTTCCATCTTTATAATCTTCAATGCAACGTTTTGCAACATTGAAGATACGTTCCTTGTTGGCCACAGAACTGCCGCCAAATTTCTTTACAATTAGCATAATTCCTCCTGTAACAAGTGTCCAATTAACTGGTAGCCGTCTTCCCAGTTTCTCCCCGTTGAAACTGCAGTCTTCTCATTATATGTCGGAAGTCCTGCCTGTGAACTGGTACTATCATACAATAGATATGGGATTGGCTCTCCCGTATGTGTACGAACTTCAATTGGGGTTGGATGATCCGGCAAAAGCAGAATTCTAAAATCTTCCTGTGCCTGTTTTAATCCATCCACCACAATATTCAATACCTTTTTATCGACATTCTCAATTGCTGTTATTTTATCCGGAATACTTCCCTGATGTCCCATCTCATCTGGAGCTTCTACATGAATATAAGCGAAATCATACCCATCTTTTGTCAATGCTTTCACAGCTGCCTGTGCCTTTCCTTCATAATTAGTATGAAGTCCGCCATTGGCACCTTCTACAATGATACGGTCCATGCCGGCTCCTACCGCAATCCCTTTCAGAAGATCGACAGCAGAGATCATAACACCTTTCTTGCCTGTGCGCTCCTCAAATGACGTCAATGCCGGTTTCTTTCCAGCGCCCCAGAACCATGCAGAATTGGCCGGATGCAATCCATTCTTTCTGCGCTCTATGTTCAACGGATGATTTTCCAGAATATCATAGCTTTTCTTCATCATATCCCGAAGGACTTCATCTTCCGGCAGATAGTCTCCAATTCGTTTCGTCAGAATATCATGAGGAGGTGTAAGTTCAACCACTTTACCATTCTTCCAGATCAGAAGATGACGGTAACTGGTTCCTACATAGAATTCATATCCTTCCTTTTTCAGACCTTCTTTCAGTGCTTCAACAAGAATCGCTGCATCTTCTGTACTGATCTCATCCGAACTGTGATCGATAATCGTACGGTCCTCATAAGCGCAATCCTCTTCTGACAGAGTCACTATATTGCAGCGGAATGATACATCTGTATCTTCCATGTCCACGCCAATACTAAGTGCTTCCAACGGAGAACGCCCCGTATAATAAATCTTCGGATCATATCCCATAACTGCCAGATTAGCGGTATCACTTCCCGGTGCCATTCCTTCCGGAACCATAGATGCCATCCCTAGTTCAGAAACTGGTGACAAGGCATCCATTGTCGGTGTATTGGCAGCCTCTAATGTCGTCCTGCCATCCAACTCCTCCAATGGTCTCCCGGCCATCCCATCACTAAGTACTACCACGTATTTCATAATTATCTCTCTCCCATTCCTTCTAGTCTTCAATACGTATCATATGTAATATCTGATCTTTGTAGATATTTGCTCTGGTGTCGTAATCTCCTTCCATCATCACCGGCGTCGTGAAGCCAAATTCGCCTTCCAGCCCTTCTGCTTTAACGATCTCCACATCACCAAACGAATCCTGAAGCTTGGGCAACATCTCATCAGCATTTCCTTTCATACGGATAAAGAAACGACGTTTTGCATCAGCCTTATCTTCCAAATGCAGTTTTTCCTGCTTCCACATCGTCATGATGTTGCGATTCAGATGCTTTGCTGCATCCACAACGTCTGCCACTACCGCACTTGCTGTCGGAAGCTTTCCTGCGCCACTTCCATAGAACATTGCATCACCAAGGACGTTGCCATGCACAAAGATTGAATTAAAGACTCCATTTACATTGTAAAGTGGGTGCTCTGGATATAACATGCAAGGTGCAACAATCGCATGAAGACGGTTTCCAGCATAGCGCTTGCTGGATGCAAGCAGTTTGATGGTTGTTCCCATCGCTTTTGCATATTTCATATCTTCCACAGTAATTTCTGTAATTCCCTCACAATAGATATCTTCAAAATCCACCTGCTGTCCAGAGATCAAAGAAGATAAGATTGCAATCTTACGACACGCATCATATCCTTCCACATCAGCCTCAGGATTGCGTTCTGCATATCCATTTGCCTGTGCTTCTTTTAACACTGTATCGTAATCAGCCCCCTCATAGAACATCTTCGTCAACATATAATTTGTTGTTCCATTCAGAATTCCAGTAATCTCTTCAATCTCATCAGCTGTCAGAGACGAATTCAATGGACGGATGATTGGAATTCCACCTCCGACACTTGCCTCAAACAAGAAATTAATGTTATGTTCTTTCGCAATTGACAACAGCTCCGCACCATGCTTCGCTACCAGTGCTTTATTGGAAGTCGCCACACTCTTTCCTGCCTGCAGACATCTTTTCACAAAAGTATAGGCTGGTTCAATTCCTCCCATAACTTCTACAACAATCTTAATCTCATCATCATTCACGATAGTCTCAAAATCATGAATAATCTTATCCTGAACAGGATCTCCCGGGAAATCTCTCAAGTCAAGTACATATTTAATATTTAATTCATCACCTATTCTCTGGTTGATACGTGCTCCATTGGTATTGACAACCTCTACCACTCCTGAACCAACCGTTCCATAACCCATAACCGCTATATTTACCATATGTTCCTCCCTCAATTATCTTACAGTTTCTTTCAGATATGCATTTATGAATATATCAATATTGCCATCTAATACCGCATTCACATTGCTGCTCTCCACATTCGTTCTGTGATCTTTCACCAATGTGTATGGCTGCATAACATAAGAACGAATCTGATTGCCAAATCCAATTTCTTTTACTTCACCTCGGATATCTGATACTTTTTCTGCCTGTTCCTGCTCTTTCATGAGCTGAAGTTTTACCTTCAGCATCTGCATTGCTTTTTCTTTATTAAAATGCTGAGAACGTTCATTCTGGCATTGTACCACAATCCCTGTGGGAAGATGCGTGATTCGAATCGCAGAAGACGTCTTGTTGACATGCTGCCCACCCGCTCCGCTGGCACGATAGGTATCTATCTTCAGATCATCATCAGCAATTTCAATATCTATCTCATCTTCAATGTCTGGCACTACATCACAGGATGCAAAGGATGTCTGTCTTTTTCCAGCCGCATTGAATGGCGATATTCTCACAAGTCTGTGAACGCCTTTTTCCGACTTTAGATACCCGTAAGCATTTTCACCATTCACCTCGAATGTAACCGTCTTAATTCCTGTAATATCTCCATCCAGATAATCCAACACCTGAATCGTAAATCCTTTTCGTTCTGCCCAGCGGCTGTACATTCGATAGAGCATGCTGGCCCAGTCACAGGATTCCGTTCCTCCGGCACCAGCATGAATCGTAAAAATTGCATTACAGGAATCATACTCACCAGACAACAATGTCTGAATCCGTAACGATTCGAACGCTTCTTCAAACTCCTGAATCTCTTTTTCAATCTCTTTTGGCATCGAAGGATCGTTTTCTTCATATGCCATCTCAATCAACAGATTGATATCATCATAAGAAGCATATAATTCGTGAATAATCTTTACCATATCCTGAAGACTTTTCAGTTCTTTCATAAATCGCTGAGACTCTTCCGGATTATCCCAGAACCCAGGTTCTTCTATCTTTCGTTCCAGTTCTTCTATCCGTCTTTCCTTGCCTTCCAGGTCAAAGTGAATCCCTCATCTCGGCAAGAGGCTCTTCATAGGCATTCATAACAACTTTAAACTGATCTAATTCAACCACTTTTTCACCTCTTTCTATTTTTTACGTCCACAACACTGCTTGTACTTCTTTCCACTTCCGCATGGACATGGATCATTCGGATATACTTTCTTCTCTGCACGCTTCTTAGGAGCACGAACAGCACTTTCATCCTTATTGGTTCCAGTTACCTTCGCTACCTGTTCTCTCTCTACCTTCTGTTCAATTTTCACATGGAACAGCGCGCGAATCGTATCTTCCGTGATACTCTTTGTCATATGATCGAACATGTCGTACCCAATCATCTTATATTCTACTTTTGGATCTCTCTGTCCATAGGCCTGAAGGCCGATTCCTTGACGCAGCTGATCCATATCGTCAATATGATCCATCCATTTTGCATCTATGACTTTAAGCAGAATAACACGTTCGATTTCACGAATATGCTCTGGTTCCGGGAATTCAGATTCCTTGGCTTCATATGCCTTTGTAGCACGCTCTTTCAAAAGATGCTTCAACGCTTTCTGGCTTATGTCTTTGACATCTTCTTCTGTAACAGGCGCCATCGGGATCGTATTATGAATGGTAAGATTTAACTCTGCAAGATTCCACTCATCATAATCCTGATCAGCACTGATGACCATATCTACAATATTCTCCACATAATCATTGATCATATGGAAGATAGAATCACGCATGTTCTCACCATCCAGAACACGTCGTCTCTCTTCATAGATGATCTCTCTCTGCTCATTCATGACCTGATCATATTCTAACAGATTCTTACGAATCCCAAAGTTATTGCTTTCTATCTTCTGCTGTGCTTTTTCAATTGCACTGGACAGCATCTTATGCTCAATCTGTTCTCCTTCTTCTACTCCCAGGGTAGTAAATACACTCATCAATCTTTCAGATCCGAACAGACGCATCAGATCATCTTCCAGCGAAATATAGAAACGGGACTCTCCCGGATCTCCCTGACGTCCGGAACGTCCGCGCAGCTGATTGTCAATTCGTCTGGATTCATGACGTTCCGTACCAATAATCTTCAATCCTCCAGCTTCTCTTGCTTCTTCATCCAGTTTAATATCTGTACCACGACCTGCCATGTTAGTTGCAATCGTTACAGCATCATGGACACCTGCCTGGGCAACGATCTCAGCTTCCATCTCATGGAACTTCGCATTCAACACGTTATGTTTAATGCCACGTCTTTTTAACATGCCACTCAATAATTCAGAATTCTCAATCGTAATGGTACCTACAAGTACAGGCTGATGCCTTGCATGTGCCTCTTCAATGGCATCACATACTGCCTTAAATTTTTCTTTTTGTGTCTTATATACCGCATCTTCAAGGTCCTTTCGAATAACCGGGACATTGGTTGGAATCTCAATAACATCCATGCCATAGATCTGACGGAATTCCTGTTCTTCTGTCAGAGCAGTACCAGTCATACCTGCCTTCTTGGCGAATTTATTAAACAGATTCTGGAAAGTAATGGTCGCCAGAGTCTTGCTTTCTCTTCTTACTTTTACATGTTCTTTTGCTTCAATTGCCTGATGAAGTCCGTCGGAATAACGACGTCCCGGCATTATACGTCCGGTAAACTCATCTACGATCAGAACTTCGTCATCTTTTACTACATAATCCTTATCTCTGAACATCAGGTTATGAGCGCGAAGTGCAAGAATAATATTGTGCTGAATCTCAAGATTTTCCGGATCAGCAAGGTTATCAATATGGAAGAACTGCTCAACCTTCTTCACACCATCTTCTGTCAGGTTGATATTCTTCTCCTTTTCATTAACGATAAAATCGCCTGTTTCTTCAATATCTTCTCCCATGATGGCATTCATCTTGGTGAACTCTCCGCTTGCCTCGCCACGTTCCAGCTGACGTGCCAGAATATCACATGCATCATAGAGCCTAGTAGATTTTCCACTCTGTCCTGATATGATCAACGGAGTCCTGGCTTCATCGATCAACACAGAGTCTACTTCATCGATAATGGCATACTTCAATCCCCTCTGTACCAGTTGTTCCTTGTAAATGACCATATTATCTCTCAGATAATCAAAACCAAGCTCATTGTTCGTGACATATGTGATATCGCAATTATAAGCAGCACGGCGTTCATCATTATCCATGCCATTCAATACAACACCTACGGTAAGGCCAAGAAATTCATGTACTTTTCCCATCCATTCCGCATCACGCTTTGCCAGATAATCGTTGACAGTGACAATATTTACACCTTCGCCGGTCAACGCATTCAGATATGCCGGCAATGTCGATACCAGAGTCTTTCCTTCACCGGTCTTCATCTCCGCGATACGTCCCTGATGAAGAATAATACCTCCGATCAACTGTACACGGTAATGCTTCATACCAAGAGAACGGTAAGCAGCTTCTCTTACGACTGCAAACGCTTCCGGAAGGATATCATCCAATGTCTCTCCGCCTGCAAGCCTTTCCTTAAATTCTCTGGTCTTATCTTTTAATTCGCTGTCCGAAAGCTTCTGCATCTCTGGCTCCAGCGCCTCGATTGCATCCACGATTGGATAGATTCTCTTTAATTCATTTTCACTATGTGTTCCGAAAATTTTCTGTATTAAACCCATATTGACTTAATGCTCCTTGTCATTCATTTGGTCATAATATGACCACTCTATCCCTCATTCTAACACTATCTATATTTCAATTCAACAAATTCATAAAGTATTTACAAACTGTTAATTTTCCTGCAACTCTCTTCGGATTCCTGACAACTAAAGTGCTTCACCGTCTGATAAGGTATCTTCCCTCCAAACAGATCCAACGCACTTCCAATGGTAAAGTCCAGTTTCCCCTTGGAAATCATCTGAAAATGCTTCAGATCCTCCAGGCTTCCGATTCCACCTGCATATGTGATGGGAATCTGATCTTGGCTGCATAAGATCGCAATCAGTTCCTCTTCCACGCCGGAAGCTTTTCCTTCTACATCTACTCCATGTACCAGAAATTCATCACAATATTCTGCGATTCTATATAACACTTCCGGATCCAGTTTTACCTGTGTAAATGTCTGCCATCGGTTTGTCACTATATAATATTCCCCATCCCTTTTCCGGCAACTCAGATCAATGACAACATGCTCTTTTCCGACAGTTCTGCGTAAGCTATCCATTCGGTCCCATCGGATGATTCCATCCTGGAATACATAAGAAGTCACAATGACATGACTTGCACCTGCACCGATATATTCTTCTGCATTCTCAGAAGTAATGCCTCCGCCAATCTGAAGTCCTCCAGGATATGTCTCCAGCGCCTTCAGCGCCTGTACTTTTGTCTGTTCATAGTATTGGGAAGACGGCGGATTCAGAAGAATCACATGTCCACCTTTTAATCCATCCTTTCGGTACAAACGTGCAAAATAATCCGCATCCTGAACAGCGGAAAAATTCTCAACCGCCTGATCGTTTTCATCCGTCAGGCTACCGCCTACGATCTGTTTTACTTTTCCATTGTGTATGTCAATACATGGTCTGAATCTCATACTTATGTATCTCCTCGCAAATATCATTCTTATCGTGATATTTTATCACACTAAAGCAAAAAAAACTATATATGATCATAAAATCTCTGATTTTAGCAAATCAGCAGGGCACATTACATGTCCTGCTGATTGAATACACTATCGTTTTTCTGTTGTATTATTATTGACATTGTCGTTTGTGTTATTGACATTGTCATTCGTATTGTTTCCGTTTTCGTTGGTTCCATTTCCATTCAGCGCATCTCCCACATCATCTACACCGTCACGGATATCATCACCAATCTCATCGGCAACTCCATTATTATTGTTATCATACGTGGTACCATCTGTTGCACCGTTGGTCGTATTGTTCTGATCTGTCGCTGCGTTGTTATTTGCCGCATTATCATCTGCGTTTCCATTGCTGCCACATGCAGTTATTCCCATCATCACTCCAGTACACATAAGAATCAATACTAATTTTTTGAACTGTTTCATGTCTTAATCTCCCTTTCATGTATATTCATCTATAATCAAGTATTACTTGTTGCTAGTAATATTTGCAAATCATAGAATTCTATACTTTTTTCTGACTGGGATATTTTTACATTATAAACGTTCTGCAATTTTACCACTTCGATAAGCTTCCAACAGACACTCCAGATCTTCAATCTGTTCCTTCAGATCTTTTCCGATATCTGTATCCCCTACCAGTTTCCGTTCCAATACTCTTTTTACGACAATACTGTCTGAATGAATATCACTTTCCTTTTCAATTGCCGCCTCGGTTGACTCGAACGGCTCATGGGCCGCAAGAATCAGACCATAAGAATTATAGATCAGTGTATATCCGGCAATTCCGGTTTCTTTTTGGTATGCTCTGGAAAATCCTCCGTCAATGACCAGCACTTTACCGCCACATTTGATCGGACTCTCTCCATTCTTCGTCTTCACCGGCACATGTCCGTTAATAATATGTCTGCATTCATTCTGGAGTCCGAATTCATCCATGATCCTATCCACAACTTTTTCATTCTCTAACAGACAATAATATGGATTCTTCTTCTCTTTATGTGTCTCTTTTTCCGCAAGGAAATATCGTTCAAAGGTTGCCATCTTATCCTTGCCGAATAACGGAGAATTTTCACTCAGCCAGATATACCACATCATATCCTTACCACGTTCCTTTTCTTTGCCATCCAACGCATAGAATCCTTTGCGGACATAGCTTTCCAGAACCTCATACAAGCCTTTTCCTTTATAGGAATGCCCATAGATACGAACATTTTTCAAGCTGCCATCTTCATTCAGAGGAACACATCCATGATACAGAAGATTGTTATTATATACTTTATATAATCCACCTTTATTCAACAGGAACCTCATATGGCGCTGTAACTTTTCACAATTCAGGAAAGCCCGCTCCAGTCTTTCCATAATATCTTCTTCTTCTTTCGTCAGCGCATAAGGTTTCTTCGGATCAATCGTCGGGAAATTCTTGTCCAGAAGTTCATATGTCTTACCATCCAATTCAATCGTTCCAGCTTCATAATCAATATGATGCAAAAGATTTCTCTTTTCCATCTTAAATCCCGGATTCTTCTTGATAATCTGTCCTTCCACTTTGAACTGAATGATTGAAATTGCCTTATGCATCTTGATATTCATCAGTTTCTCGCCTGGTGTATGTCCGGAATCAGCCTTCAGCTGAAAACATTCACACGGATCATCCTTATATACATTCAGTGCAAAGGTTGCAAGCGGAAGCAGATTGATTCCATATGCATCTTCCAAAATGTCCAGATTTCCATATCTCGCACAGATACGGATCACATTGGCAATACAGCCTCTCTGTCCTGCTGCAGCTCCCATCCACAATACATCATGATTTCCCCATTGAATATCAATAGAGTGATACTCCATTAATTTATCCATGATAATATGTGGTCCTGGACCTCTGTCGAAAATATCCCCAACAATATGCAGATGATCCACCGTTAACCGCTGAATCAGTTCGCTCAAAGCAATAATAAATTCTTCTGCTCTTCCTATTCTGATAATCGTACTTACGATTGCATTGTAATAAGATTCCTTATCGCTGATATCCGCCTTTTCCGTAATCAATTCTTCAATTACATAAGCAAAATCTGCCGGCAATGCTTTTCTGACTTTTGACCGTGTATATTTACTTGCCGCACATTTGCAGATCTCAATCAACCGATACAGAGTAATCTTATACCAGTCTTCCATGTTCTCTTCTTCCTTCTTAATCCGATCCATCTTTTCTTTCGGATAATAAATAAGAGTAGCAAGGGTCTGTTTATCCTTACTACTCATAGTATTCCCGAATACATCGTCGATTTTACGGCGGACGGAACCAGAGCCATTCTTCAATACATGAGAAAATGCCTCATATTCCCCATGAATATCCGTAAGAAAATGCTCTGTGCCTTTCGGCAAATTCAGAATCGCCTGTAAGTTAATAATCTCTGTCGACGCTTTAGCGATGGTTGGATAAAGTTGAGAAAGTCTTTCTAAATAACGTACCTCTAACTCTTTCATAAAATCCTCCATTTTGCTCGCTTCGCTCGCTAGGAAATCAAAACCTCTCCATGTGGGTTATCCGTTCCCAGTAAATTTATAATACAGTTCCTCTAGAACTGAATTACATCGGACATATCGTATCTTCCAGCTGGTTTTCCAGCAAGGAATTTGGCTGCTTCAACTGCACCTTTTCCAAACACAGCTTTTGAATAAGCAGTATGCTTGAATTCGATAACTTCATCAGCCCCTGCGTAGATCACTTCATGATCCCCGACAATTGTTCCGCCACGAACAGCCGAGATCCCAATCTCTTTCTGATCACGTTTCTTGCGCACCTGACTTCTGTCATACACATAAGTATATTCATTATTCATTGATTCATTAATAGAATCAGCCAGTGCAAGTGCGGTTCCACTCGGTGCATCCAGTTTCTGGTTATGATGCTTTTCCACCAGTTCAATATCAAATCCTGCCGGTGCCAGTACTTTCGTTGCATCTTTTAAAAGTTTCATAAGCAGATTGATCCCCAACGACATATTTGCCGACTTCAAAACTGCAACCTTTTTAGACGCTTCTTCTACTTTTGCCAGCTGCTCCTCAGACAGTCCGGTTGTACATAAAACCACCGGTATCTGCTTCTTCACACAATAATCAAGAAGTCCATCTGCAGCTGCTGCATTGGAAAAATCAATGATAACATCTGCTTTTACATCACATTTTTCAATGCTGTCAAATACCGGATAATCATTAGCAAGACCGGTATATGTATCAACTCCTGCCACAAATTCTATTGCTTCATCTGCTTTGACAAGGCCTGTGATCACCTGCCCCATTCTGCCATTGCATCCATGCATAATTGCGCGTATCATCTTCTGTCCTCCTGCCTTATGCCAATCGAATTCCAAAATCCTTCATCGCCTGTGCCAAAGCCTTCTCATGCTCTGGAGTCAGTTCTGTCAACGGCATACGAAGCGGTCCGCAATCCTTGCCCATCAATGCCATTGCTTTTTTAACCGGGATCGGATTAACTTCACAGAATAACTGTTCAATCAACGGAATTGCCTTTAACTGAAGTGCTGCGCTTCCTGCCACATCCCCTTCAAAGAACTTTGCACAGATATCATGTGTCTCCTGTGGCGCAACATTAGAGAGAACAGAAATGACACCTTTTGCCCCAAGAGAAAGTAACGGTACAATCTGGTCATCATTTCCAGAATACAGATCAATGTTGCCATCTGTCAGAGACATGATCTTTGCCACCTGTGATATATTACCGGAAGCTTCTTTTACTCCTACGATATTATCAACATTTTTTACGAGTTCTGCCACTGTTGCCGGTTCAATATTACAACCAGTTCTGCTGGCAACACTATACATGATAATCGGAGTTTTTACCTCTTTTGCCACAGCCGTATAGTGAGCAATCAATCCTGCCTGAGTTGCCTTATTGTAATAAGGTGTTACAAGCAAAAGACCATCTGCTCCATGTTCTGCCGCATCCTTAGACAATTCAATTGCTGTTCTTGTGCAGTTAGAACCTGTTCCCGCAATCACCGGAATTCTTCCTTTTGCTCTTTCAATCGTGAATCTGACGCACTCTGCATGTTCCTCTTCTGTCATAGTAGCAGACTCTCCGGTCGTTCCGCAGATAACAATGCTGTCTGTTCCATTTGCACAGTGATAATCAATTAATTCATCCAGTTTATCATAATTAATACTTTCATCTTCATTAAATGGTGTGACGATTGCCACGCCGGCACCTGTAAAAATAGACATAGTAATCCTCCTGACTTTCATAATAATCTATTGAAATTCTATCATCAATCAAATATGATGTCAATGAAAGTCTCTGCCGGATTCTTAATCTTCCAGACATTCCAGCTTGCTGACAGATACTTCATATGCCGTTCTTTTCTCAGTCTCTGTCTCCGTCAGTTTCTTAATATATTCCCTACTCTGAATCCGTCCAATAATCTGAACATGCTCACCAACTTCAAAAGCCGAAGCAAATCTTGCATTTCTTCCCCAACAAATGCATGGTATGTAATCTGATTTGCCATATGGCCGGTTGACAGCCAGCAACAGGTCTGCAATCTCTCTTCCAAGTGGTGTCTTTCGATACACTGGCAATTTACAGATATAGCCATCCAGAAAAATATTATTCGTCTTTGCTCCATCCAGTTCCTCATCAATAAATTCTGCTTCTCTTACAAACACCGACAGAACCAGACGGTTCTTTTGTTCATCATGTCTGTTATAAGAGCGGAACTGTCCACTTACCATAATGAATTCTCCCGTATAATCCTGCGTCACATCAATCAGGCGTTCTGAGATCATAAGCGGAATCCGGTCTTCCGAATTACTGAGACGTTTTACATTAACATCCACCATATAAAAGCCCTCTCCGTACACCTCATGGCTGAATGTAAAAGGTGATGCAATCTCTCCCATAATCGTTACCTGGTTGTTTTCAATAATCTTATCTGACATAATTTTACAATCTCCCTTCCTCTGAATCGTATTTTGAGTTGTCAAGCATCCTGCGAAAATTCCCATAGTTTTGCAGGGTCATTACATAGTCTATGAAGGGAGTTACTATTTTAGAACTAAAATACTTGTAAATTTTTCGAAATGTGATAAACTAATGAAGTTGCATATATTAATAGGTAGAGAAAAGGAAGATTGGTATGAATACAAAACGTGAAGATGTACGTAATATAGCCATTATCGCCCATGTCGACCATGGTAAAACAACATTAGTAGATGAACTTTTAAAACAAAGCGGTGTATTCCGAGAAAACCAGGAAGTAGAAGAGCGCGTCATGGACTCTAACGATATCGAAAGAGAACGTGGAATTACGATTCTTTCCAAGAACACTGCCGTATATTATAAAAATACAAAAATCAACATCATTGACACCCCTGGGCATGCCGACTTCGGCGGCGAAGTAGAACGTGTCTTAAAAATGGTAAATGGTGTCGTTCTGGTAGTTGATGCTTTTGAAGGTGCCATGCCGCAGACCAAATTCGTACTGCGCAAGGCTCTGGAATTAGATCTGCCAGTAATCGTTTGTATCAACAAGATTGACCGTCCAGAAGCAAGACCTGATGAAGTTATTGACGAGGTCTTAGAATTATTCATGGATCTTGATGCTTCTGATGAACAACTTGACTGTCCTTTCGTCTATGCATCTGCTAAAGCAGGCGTTGCTGTATTGGATCTGACCGATGAAGAGCGTGACATGAAGCCTCTCTTCGAGACCATTTTAAGTTACATTCCTGCACCGGAAGGAGATCCTGATGCAGACACACAAGTACTGATCAGCACCATTGATTATAACGAATATGTAGGTCGTATCGGCGTCGGAAAAGTAGATAACGGTACGATCAGAGTTGGTATGGATGCCATTGTTGTAAATGAACATGATCCAGAACGTCAGGAAAAAGTCCGTATCAGCAAACTATATGAATTTGACGGTCTGAATAAAGTAGAGGTAAAGGAAGCTACGATTGGATCTATTGTTGCTATTTCTGGAATCTCCGACATTTCTATCGGAGATACGATCTGTTCTCCTGAAAATCCAAAAGCAATTCCTTTTCAGAAGATTTCAGAACCTACAATCGCAATGCAATTTATTGTAAATGACAGTCCATTTGCAGGTCTGGAAGGAAAATATGTGACTTCCCGCCACTTACGTGACCGTCTGTTCCGAGAATTAAACACAGATGTCAGCCTTCGAGTTGAAGAAATGGACAACACCGACAGTTTTAAAGTATCTGGACGTGGCGAGCTGCATCTGTCTGTATTAATCGAAAATATGCGCCGTGAAGGATACGAATTTGCAGTCAGCAAGGCTGAGGTTCTGTATAAAAAAGATGAGAACGGTAAATTACTAGAACCTATGGAGGCAGCTTACATTGATGTCCCAGATGAATTCACCGGTACTGTTATCGATAAACTCAGTCAAAGAAAAGGTGAATTGCAGAATATGGGAGCCTCCAATGGCGGTTATACCCGTCTGGAATTCCGAATTCCAGCCCGTGGATTGATTGGTTACCGCGGTGAATTTTTAACAGATACCAAAGGAAATGGTATTATGAATACGGCTTTTGATGGATATGCTCCATATAAAGGTGATATTCAGTATCGTAAACAAGGTTCTCTGATTGCTTATGAGACCGGAGAATCTGTCACTTATGGATTATTCAGTGCTCAGGAGCGTGGTGTCCTCTTTATCGGACCTGGAGAAAAAGTATATTCCGGTATGGTTATCGGAGAAAATGCAAAGACCGATGATATCGAAGTCAATGTATGTAAGACCAAACATCTTACCAACACTCGTTCTTCCAGTGCAGACGAAGCACTTCGCCTGACACCACCAAAAATCCTTAGTCTGGAAGAAGCACTTGACTTTATTGATACCGATGAATTACTGGAAGTAACTCCAAAAACCCTTAGAATCCGCAAAAAGATCTTAGATCCTAAGATGAGAAAACGAGGAAATAAATAATGACATTTTTATGGCTGTTGGAAGGAATTCGCACTCCTTTCTTAGATAAATTGATGCAACTAATCACTTATTTTGGCCAGGAACTGATTATCATAGCGGTTATCTGCGTACTTTACTGGTGCGCGGATAAGCGCTTTGCTTATCTCCTGGGATTTACGTACTTTACTGCCGGCTTGTGTGTTCAATCCCTGAAAATCACTTTCCGTATCCCAAGGCCCTGGATTCTGGATCCAGATTTTACAGCTGTAAAGAGCGCCGTCCCAGGCGCGACCGGATATTCTTTTCCAAGCGGTCACACACAAGGAGCCACCTGTCTGTTTTTTCCACTGGCTTTAAAGGCTCAAAATATTTGGTGCAAAATTCTCTGCATCCTTGCCTTTTTGTCTATCGGTTTTTCCAGAATGTATCTGGGATGCCACACTCCAAAAGATGTATTGGTATCTATGCTGATTTCTATTCTGGTATCTCTTGTTATCTGGAAATTTCAGACATTTTTACTGGATGATTCACGTTATCTGAAACAGATTGCCAGCATTCTGGCACTTTTGTCATTTACCGTGGCTGCCTATGCTCTTGTCCTGAAAAGCAATGGAACAATTGAGACAAAATACGCCACAGACTGCTGTAAAGCCGCCGGTGCAGGCCTTGGATTCGCCATTGGCTGGTACATTGAACGGACAAAAATGAATTTCGATACACATACCGGAAATATCGTCACACAGATTCTGAAGCTAATCATTGGACTGATCATTGCACTTTTGATTAAAGAGGGCTTTTCCACGATCTTTGGAAGTTCCATCTTGGCAAAAATGGCAGAATATTTTATACTGGTTTTATGGGTACTTGTTATCTATCCATTTATATTCAGTAAAATATTAAGGAGAAATGTATGCAGCAATATATAGCTAATTTTTTGAAACGAATAACTGAAATCCTGGAATTCTTTATTTCCATTATGCTGGCCATCGGAATCGTTCTTTTATGTATCCGTATGGCTGCTTCCTTAGGTAATATTCCTGATCTCAGTATCTGGCCGAACTATGACGATCTTCTTGAAACCTGCTTCAACCTTATCATCGGTGTTGAGTTGATTCGAATGATGTACTATCATACTCCCAACACTGTATTTGAAGTATTGCTTTTCGCAATTGCCCGCCAGATTATCATTGATCACTCTTCCATCTGGGGAAGCCTGATTGGTGTATGTGCAATTGCAGTATTGTTTGCCACACGAAAGTTCCTTTTCTGTGAATTTGATATATCTGAGGCCACCATTTTTCGGGCAAGCACAAAAGTATCATCTATTAATAAGCTCTTAAATATCCACATCCCTTATAAGGAACATGAGACCTTGCTTGATGTGACCATGCAGAAGCTAGAGGAGACCGAGACAGGATGTCATGTCGGCGCATGTGTCTATTTTGCAAATGTCGGTCTTCGTATTGCCAAAGTACATGATGGAAAAATTTCAAGAATTGAAGTAATACGTGCTATACATTAGTCTTCAAACGTGTTATACTACATATATCAGATAGATTACTTGTCTTGTCGTAAATTGTCAGACTAATCTTCTGAAATTATGTCGAAAAGGAGTTGGACAGCATGAAGTTTATCATTATTGGGAAAAACATCGATGTAACACCTGGTTTAAGAGAATCCGTTGAAAGCAAATTAGGTAAACTAGAGAGGTATTTTACTTCTGACACGGAGATTCACGTAACATTGAGCATCCAGAAAGAGCGTCAGAAAATCGAGGTAACCATCCCTGTAAAGGGTGACATTATCCGTTCTGAGCAGGAAAGCAATGATATGTATGTTTCTATTGATCTGGTAGAGGAGGTCATCGAACGCCAGCTTCGCAAATATAAAAACAAATTGATTGCAAGACATCAGGAAGGCGGCAATTTCAAACAGGAATTTATTGACGCAGAAGACACTGCAGAGGATGAAAACGAGATTAAGATCGTCCGTACGAAAAAGTTTGGATTCAAACCAATGTATCCTGAAGATGCATGTGTACAGATGGAACTTCTCGGACATGACTTCTACGTATTCTGCAACGCAGAGACAGATGAAGTCAACGTAGTTTACAAAAGAAAAAATGGAACCTACGGCTTAATCGAACCAGAATTTTCATAAAGCTACAAGCAATAAACAAAATACAGAAAAAGGTACCAGAGCATTTATGTTCTGGTACCTTTTTTTGTATTTTTTCATGGCGACAGCCATGACTGAGATGCAACGCAGTGGCATCTCGGTTTATTGCGTTCTCCTCACTTTGCTCTCTTTTCATGGCGACAGCCATGACTGAGATGCAACGCAGTGGCATCTCGGTTTATTGCGTTCTCCTCATTTTTCCAGGATTTCCAAAACTTGCACATTCCCATCTATATTGGCAAAATAACAAAACTCTCCCTCTTGCATCATGGCCTGTCCATTAGTTCCTTCTGTAATCTCCGCCTTCACTGCTGCAAGCTCATCTTCTGGAATCAACGCTTCTAATTCCACTTTATCTGTATATACCGAACCCAGAATCTGAAGCCCTCTCTGTCCTAAAATGTACTGAATTTTCCCTAATCCAGTATAATCTGTTGAAATACAAAGTTTAACTCCCAAAATTTTGGTTATAATCACAGATGAGGCTAAGCCTTGTTTAGTTGCAGCTGAATATGCACGGACCAGCCCTCCGGTTCCCAGTAATGTCCCTCCAAAATACCTCGTTACTACCACGGCGACATTATGAATCTCCTCTCCAAGCAGAACCTCCAACATGGGTTTCCCCGCCGTACCGCTGGGCTCTCCGTCATCACTGCACCGCTGAAGTTCATTGCGTTCTCCGATCACATAAGCAAAGCAATGATGTCTGGCATCCCAGTATTTTTTTCTGACTGATTCAATAAATGCCAATACTTCTTCTTCTGACCCGGCCGGAATTACCGTCGCAATAAACCGTGATTTTTTCTCCACGATTTCTCCCTCTCCGCCTTGATATACCGCCTTATATTCTGATAACATATCGTCTTCCTTTCACACCTAATACATAATCCTTATCTATTACTATACCTAATTTCTTAAGATTTTCCTACTGAAATATGAACTTTTCATTTTTTTCTTTATTAACGATTGGTTATTTGGTATAATAACGGGGTATGAAGGAGGCCTAAATGCATGAATTATGGTAAGAAAAAAGCTTCGCAAAAGCAAAAAAAGATAACGTCCAAATCTACCATGCAGGGGAAAAGAATAGGCGTACGGCTTTTTAAAGCATTTCTTCTCTGCCTGGTAGTCGTATCGGTCGTCGGGGTCATTGGAGTTGGCGTATTTGTCAAAAAGATCATTGATGATACCCCCAAAGTCTCCCCCGAAGATGTAAAACCGAAAGGATTCACTACCTTCGTGTATGCGGATGATGGTACAACAGAGATCGAACGTTTCGTATCTTCCGGTTCAAACCGTGTATACAAATCTATTGATGAAATACCTGTCGATCTGCAGCATGCCTTTGTTGCAATCGAAGATGAACGTTTTTATGAGCACAATGGTATTGACCTTCAAGGTATTGCCCGTGCTGCAGTAATTGGAATTACTTCCGGTGATTTTTCCCAGGGTGCAAGTACCATTACACAGCAGCTGATAAAAAATAATGTATTTACTAATTTCATGGACGAGCAGACATTCTATGACAAGCTGCAGCGTAAGATCCAGGAACAGTATCTGGCATTACAGATCGAAAAGCAGATGGACAAGGACACCATTATGGAGAGTTACCTGAATACCATTAACCTTGGTCAGAACTGTCTGGGCGTACAGGCTGCTGCAAAGCGCTATTTTAATAAAGACGTCAATGAATTGACCTTATCGGAATGTGCCGTAATTGCCGGTATCACTCAGAATCCTACTGGCTACAACCCAATTACAAACCCAGAGGATAATTCTAAGCGTAGAGATAAAGTACTGAAGAACATGTTGGAGCAAGGATATATAGATCAGGCTGCTTATGACGAGGCTAAAGCAGATGATGTCTATTCCCGAATCCAGACGGTAAATAGCGCTGCTCAGGACGAAAATCCATATAGCTATTTTGTAGACGCCCTGACAGAACAAGTGATTGACGATTTAAAAACACAGCTTGGATATACAGAAACACAGGCTTACAACGCTGTATACAGCGGAGGTCTCAGCATCTACTCTACTCAGAACAGAGAAATCCAACAGATCTGTGATGAGGAAATGAATAATGATGCAAACTATCCCGGACTAAAAGAATATGGACTGGATTATGCACTTACTGTTACCAGAGCTGATGGAAGTGTGGAAAACTACAGTTCCGGTCATATCAAACAATATGTGAAGAATACGTACGGAAAAGAACAGGGACTTCTCTATTCCAGTGAAGAAGAAGCACGTGCTATGATTGAAGAATGGAAGTCAACCATTGCTCAGGAAGGCGATACTTACGATGAAGTCGTTAATATTTCTCCTCAGCCTCAGGCTTCTGTTACTATTATTGATCAGTCTACCGGACAGATTAAAGCTATGGTCGGAGGCCGCGGTGAGAAATCAACCAGCCTGGGCTTGAATCGTGCTTACAAAGGTTCCAAACGTCAGCCTGGTTCTTGTTTTAAGATACTTGCTGCTTATGCTCCTGCTTTAGATTCTTGCGGCAAGACGTTAGCTACCGTTATCAAAGATGAGCCTTATACTTTAAAAGGCGGCCAGGTGCTTAGAAATGCCAATGGGCGTTACGGTGGAGACACAACGATCCGCAAGGCTATTACATGGTCTATCAACGTATGCGCAGTTAAGCTTAGTGATGAGATCACACAGGAACTTGGATTTGAATATTGTGAAAAATTCGGTATTTCTACTCTGGTAAAGAGCAAGGAAATCAATGGCGATATCTACAGCGACATTACACAGACACTTGCACTTGGCGGTCTTACAGAAGGTGTCTACAATTATGAAATGTGTGCCGCATATGCTACAATTGCCAATGGCGGTGTCTATCATACACCTACTTTATATACTAAGATTCTTGATCACGATGGTAACGTACTGCTGGAAGGAACCGGCGAAACTCGTACAGTAATCAAAGACAGTACCGCCGCACTTTTGACCAGTGCTATGCAGGATGTAGTTAATTCCGGTACCGGTACTGCCTGCCAGTTACCAAACATGCCAGTTGCAGGAAAAACAGGTACTACAACCTCTAACAAGGACTTATGGTTCTGTGGATTTACCCCATATTATACTTGCGCTGTATGGGGTGGTTATGACGATAATAAGGAATGTAGTTATGATACGAATTTCCGTTTCCGAATCTGGAAAAGCATTATGAGCAGAGTTCATGCAAATCTAGAGACTAAAGAATTCACAATGCCTGCTTCCGTTCAACAGAAAACCATATGTTCTATCTCCGGTCTATTAGCAGTATCTGGAAATTGTCCTGGTATCACGGAGTACTTTGCAACGGATACACTGCCAACGGAAAGCTGTCCAGGCCATGTGAAGGAAGAGCCAGAAGAAGAGACCGAAGAAGAGGACGACAATACCGAAACCGATCCTGGAACGACTCCGACAACTCCGACTGATCCAGGCGGTGGCGGCACTGAACCCCCAACAACTCCGACCGATCCAGGTGGTGGCGGCGGAGACGCTGGTGGCGGTGGTGAAGCTCCTATCCAATAGGCAATAATTCTTAAATTATAAAACAGCAGAATCAAAACCTTGATTCTGCTGTTTTAATTCATATCATAATATAATTTTATCTACTGCCCTTACAAAATTAACTTTGCTGCCCCACAGATTCCTGCATCATTTCCGAGTGTCGCAAGAACGAACTCCGTATTCTTATTAGCAAAGAATGCTTTTTCCTGGAAGTTTTTCTCTACATAGTCAAGAAGAATCTCACCAGCCTTAGAAACACCTCCACCGATAACGATTACAGATGGATCTACTACTGCTGCAAGATTAGCCATTGCATGTCCAAGGTATACGCCAAACTCTTCTACGATTTCTTCAGCAACCTTATCTCCATCCTTCAGAGCATTGAACACTGTCTTTGCGCTGATCTCTTTCTTATCTCTAAGAGAAGATGCTGCATCATCAGCTGCCAGACGTTTTTTCGCAAGTCTTGCAATTCCTGTAGCAGATGCATATTGTTCCAGACAACCTGTTTTTCCACATCCACAATGTTCAGTCTCCTCATAATTCACACAAAGATGACCAATCTCTCCGCCTGCACCATGAGCACCTACCAGCGGATGACCATTGACGATGACTCCGCCGCCGACACCGGTTCCCAGTGTAACCATGATCATATTCTTCTGACCTTTTCCAGCTCCCAGCCACATCTCACCAAGAGCAGCTACGTTCGCATCGTTTCCTGCTGCAACCTTAAGACCGGTCAACTCTTCCATCTCACGGTTCACTTCTTTATAGCCCCATCCGAGATTCGCTGTATTCTGCACAACACCATTATCATCCACTGGTGCCGGTACTCCTATTCCGATACCACTCATCTGTGAAGCCTCAATTCCTTTTTCTTCCATCTTTTTCTTGAGAGATTCTGCTATGTCCGGAAGAATTGCTTCTCCTTTATTCTCTGTACGAGTCTTAATCTCCCATTTATCCACGAGTTCTCCATCTGTTTTAAAAAGTCCAATTTTTACAGTTGTACCCCCTATATCAACTCCAAAACAATATTTCATCTCCCATATCCTCCTATTTTTTTATTAAATTCTCTTGTACACGTTTATATAATTCCTGAGCCGCATTATAACCCATCTTCTTCTGTCTGTGATTGATTGCGGCCGTCTCAACAATGATAGCAAGATTACGTCCCGGACGAATTGGAATCTGATGACATAAAACCTTATTGCCAAGGAATTCTGTGTACTCTTCCTCAAGGCCAAGACGATCATATTGTTTCTCTTTATTCCAATCCTCCAGTGTAATAACAAGATCGATATTCTTAGTCTCTCTTACACTCTGTACACCAAATAAAGTCTTAACATCTACAATACCGATACCACGCAATTCAATAAAATGTCTTGTAATATCCGGTGCTGACCCGACCAAAGTCACATCGCTGACTTTGCGAAGCTCTACCACATCATCACTGACCAGACGATGCCCACGCTTAATCAACTCAAGCGCTGCTTCACTCTTGCCAATGCCACTTTCTCCCATAATCAGGACACCAACGCCATATACATCTACCAACACTCCGTGAATGGAAATACATGGAGCCAATTCCACATTCAGCCAACGAATAATCTCTGCAGTAAACTCAGAAGTCTTCTTTTCTGTTACGAATACCGGAACCTGTGATTGATTCGCCATCTCTAAAAACATGGGTTCAGGCTGCAGATTTCTCGAAAAGATGACGCATGGAAGCTGATAAGACAAAAACTGTTCATAAATCTCTTTGCGTTTTTCCTCTTCCATCTTCTCCAAAAAAGTATACTCTACATATCCAATCAATTGAACACGGTCTGAGTCAAAATGTTCAAAATATCCTGTAAGTTGCAGAGCCGGTCGATTAATATCCGGAACCTCGATCGCAATATGTTCAACATCAACGTCTGGCGTAAGATTCTTAAGGTCCATCTTCTCTACGACCTTTTTTAATTCTACTTTACTAGCCATATTATTCTCCTCCACGCATTATTATTTTTTTATTATATCATATTCGTGAAAAAAGTTATAGACATCCTGTGCTGATTTTTCATTCATAGAAGGGAGTTCTTTCAGTTGTTCTATTGTAGCATTTCTTATTGCATCAATACTCTCGAAATGTTTCATCAAGTCCTTTCTACGAGCCGGCCCTACTCCCTTAATGTCATCCAAAATCGAATGTACCTGTCCCTGACTTCTCAATTTACGATGGAAAGTAATGGCGAACCTGTGTGCCTCATCTTGAATTCTGGTAATTAATTTGAAGCTCTCAGAATTCTTATCTATAGCAATTTCTTTATTTTGATAATACAGTCCTCTTGTACGGTGATTGTCATCCTTGACCATTCCACAGACTGGAATATTCAGATGAAGTTTATCCAACACTTTTAACGCCACATTTACCTGCCCTTTTCCGCCATCCATAAGAATCAGATCAGGAAAAGATGTAAATCCACCCATATCTTTTCCTTCTTCTTTTTCTCGCATTCCATGTTCAAATCTTCTGATCAGAACTTCTTCCATACTGGCGTAGTCATCCGCTCCCTGCACGCCTTTGATCTTAAATTTACGGTAGTCATTACGTTTCGGCTTTCCTTTTTCATAGACAACCATAGAGCCAACAGATGCAAAACCACTGGTGTTGGAAATATCATATGCTTCCATCCGTACTACTCCTTTTAACCCAAGAAGATTTTCCAATTCTTTTACAGCGCCGATGGTTCGTCCTTCTTCCCGTTTCAACCGTTCTTTATCTGTGCTCAGAACAAGAGCCGCATTTTTTCTGGCCAGCTCTACCAGTTTTTCTTTCGTTCCTTTTTTCGGAACTCTCAGATGAACTTTATGTCCTCTTTTCTTTGCAAGCCACTCCTCAATAACTTCTGCGTCCTCAATCTCCTCTGGAAGCATCAGTTCCGACGGAATATATGGTGTCCCGGCATAAAACTGCTTCACAAAGCTGGACAGAATCTCTTTTTCAGTCTCTCCTTTCGCTATTTTTAAATAAAAATGATCTCTTCCGATCAAGCGTCCTCCCCGGATGAAAAATACCTGTACAACTGCATCCTCTTCTTCTACTGCCACCGCCAGAATATCTCTGTCATCTCCTGCTGTATCTGTAATCTTCTGTTTTTGAGCAATCTTCTGCACGCTAGAGAGTAATTCACGATATTCAATCGCCTTCTCAAATTCTAACGCTTCTGATGCCGCCTGCATCTTTTCTTCCAGCTCTTTTAAGATTACGTCATAATTTCCATTCAGAAAATGAATCACTTCATGGATAGATTTACGATACTCTTCCTGTGATATATAACCCTGACAGGGTGCCTTACACTGATGGATATGATAATTTAAGCAAGGACGTTCTTTCCCGATATCCTTAGGCAACTTCCGGTTACAACTTCGTATGTGATAAAGCTTACGAATCAGTTCAATTGTATCCTTCACAGCACCGGCACTGGTGTAAGGTCCAAAATATTTTGCCTTATCCTTCACCATGCGTCTTGCCATCATCACCCTGGGATAAGGCTCGTCTACGGTTACTTTAATAAATGGATATGTTTTGTCATCCATCAACATTGTATTATATTTTGGTCGATGCTCCTTAATCAGATTGCATTCCAGTACTAATGCTTCCAGTTCAGAATCCGTCACAATATATTCAAATCGAGTGATATGGGTCACCATCTGCTCAATCTTGGCGCCCTTGTTCCGGCTGCTCTGAAAATACTGCCTCACACGATTCTTGAGACTGATTGCTTTTCCAACGTATATGATGTCATCTTTCTCATCATGCATAATATAAACGCCTGGTTTCCCAGGCAGCTTTTTTAATTCTTCCTGAATATCAAACATAGGCTCTCCCCCTATTTCTTCCACTTCATTATTACATAAGAAAAAGTTCTTTGCAATCAAGTCTGAGAATTGATCACAAAGAACTTTTATCTGTACGCGTCTTTATTTCTACCTATTCTTCTGTGCTGTCTGTAACTTCAACAGCTTCTGTCTGGATATCTTCTCTTTCCACCGGATTCATACCGATTCTCTGTTCTTCTTTCTTAGGAGCATTCGGATCGATTCCTTCTACTTCATGGAATATTTCCATAAACTCTTTTCCGGTAATCGTCTCCTTCTCAATCAGGAATGCTGCAATCTTATCCAGGGAATTCCTATGCTCACTCAACAGTCTCTTAGCCTCTTCGTAAGCTTCCTTTAACATCTTCATGACTTCCTGATCAATCTCTGAAGCTGTCTCCTGTCCGCAATTGCTTACCGGACGGCCGTCCAGATAACGATTCTGAATAGATTCCAGCCCGATCAAGCCGAATTTTTCGCTCATACCATACTGCGTAATCATGGCTCTTGCGATACTGGTCGCTTTCTCAATATCATTGGCAGCACCAGTCGTAACGGTATCGAACACGACCTCTTCCGCCGCACGTCCTGCCAACATTCCGACTAACATTGCCTGTAATTCCTTCTTCGTATTCAGAAACTTCTCTTCCTCCGGTGTCTGCATGACATAACCGAGGGCACCCATTGTACGGGGAACGATCGTGATCTTCTGCACCGGTTCGGAATCTTTCTGGAGTGCACTGACCAGTGCGTGTCCTACTTCATGATAAGATACGATTCTTCTTTCTTCCTGACTCATGATACGGTCTTTCTTCTCTTTTCCGACCAGTACCACTTCCACAGCTTCGAACAGATCTGACTGAGATACTGCATTTCGTCCATTCTTAACGGCGTTAATTGCTGCTTCATTGATCATATTGGCAAGATCTGAGCCAACAGCACCGGATGTTGCCAGCGCAATTGCTTCCAGATCTACCGTTTCATCCATCCGCACATCCTTCGAATGTACCTTCAGAACATCAACTCTTCCTTTTAAATCAGGCTTTTCCACAATGATACGACGGTCAAAACGTCCCGGTCTCAAAAGTGCCGGATCCAGAATCTCCGGGCGGTTTGTTGCTGCAAGAAGCACCAATCCCTTGTTACTCTCAAATCCATCCATCTCTGCCAAAAGCTGATTTAACGTCTGTTCACGCTCATCATTGCTTCCAAGCTGATTGTCACGGCTCTTACCAATGGCATCGATCTCATCGATAAAGATTATACATGGAGCCATCTGCTGTGCCTGCTTGAACAGGTCACGCACACGGGATGCTCCTACACCTACATACATCTCGACAAACGCAGACCCACTCAATGAGAAGAATGGTACTTTCGCTTCTCCTGCAACTGCCTTGGCAAGAAGTGTCTTACCAGTTCCCGGAGGGCCTACAAGGAGTGCTCCTTTTGGAAGCTTGGCACCAACGCTTGTATATTTACCCGGATTATGCAGAAAATCAACGACTTCCTGCAAAGACTCCTTTGCTTCATCCTGACCGGCAACATCTTTGAAAGTAACACCTGTAGACTTCTCCACATACATCTTGGCATTACTCTTGCCAATACCCATCATTCCGCCGCCTTTTGACATCTTTCGAGTCATCCATACGATCAGACCGACAAAAATGATAATTGGTAAGAACGTCGCCAGAGTCTGCGCCACTACCATAGATGTCGTATCGGGTATCTCCTGACTGAACTTTACATCTGCTTCTGTCAGCTTATCTGCAAGCTTATCATCATTAACAATACCGGTATAATATTCTTTTGCAACTTTCTGTCCATCTTCTTTTTTCTCTTTAATCACGATCCGGTCGCTCTGAATCTGTACTTCATCGACTTTCCCGTCATCTACCATCTTGATGAATTCATCATAAGTGATCTCATTTCCTTCTCCTGTTCCCTGAAACTGGAACAGTGCCATAACTAGAATCATTGTTATTAATGTAACTAATATAATAAAAGAAAAACCCTGCTTATTATCTTTATTATTATGGTTATTTTTGTTTTTATTATTCTGGTTGTCCATATTTCTCCTCCTGTGCTTCTCTTTCATTATAAGGACAGCCTCCTTAGAAATCAACAAAAACATTATGAAAAGATTGTAAACTCTCCACATGGTGTAGTATACTTTTATTAATAATGCTTATGCGTAACTGGCAGTTTTTTCCAGATACACGGCAATCGAAAGTATAATTCTATATAGAAAGACTAAGGGGAATGAACACAATGAAAATTGGATTTGACAATGAAAAATATCTTCAAATGCAGTCTGCCCATATCCGGGAGCGAATTAATCAATTTGACAATAAACTTTATCTTGAATTCGGTGGCAAATTATTCGATGATTACCATGCTTCCCGTGTGCTACCTGGTTTTCAGCCGGACAGTAAGCTGCGCATGTTAAAGCAGCTTTCTGACCAGGCAGAGATCGTAATCGTAATCAGTGCAGAGGATATCGAAAAAAATAAGATTCGCGGCGATCTCGGCATCACTTATGATTCTGATGTACTTCGCCTGATGGCTGTCTATCAGGAACATGGCCTCTATGTCGGCAGCGTTGTAATCACCAAGTTCAGCGGTCAGGAAAGTGCTACTTTATTTAAGAACCGTCTGGAAAAACTTGGCATAAAAGTATACCGCCACTATATCATTCCTGGCTATCCGTCCAATGTACCTTATATTGTAAGTGATAACGGATATGGCAAAAATGACTATATCAAGACTTCCCGTCCACTGGTCGTTGTTACAGCACCAGGTCCCGGAAGTGGAAAAATGGCAGTATGCCTTTCTCAGCTATACCATGAACATCAGCGCGGCATCTCTGCCGGTTATGCCAAATATGAGACATTTCCGATCTGGAATATTCCATTAAAACATCCGGTCAATCTGGCCTATGAGGCTGCGACTGCTGATCTGAACGATATTAACATGATTGACCCGTTCCATTTGGAAGCATATGGAAAGACTACTGTAAATTATAACCGGGATGTTGAGATCTTCCCGGTATTAAACGCCATGTTCCAACGCATTTACGGGGAAAGCCCTTATAAATCTCCTACTGATATGGGAGTAAATATGGCTGGAAACTGTATCTGTGATGATGAGGTCTGCCGGGAGGCTTCCCGCCAGGAAATCATCCGCAGATACTATGCATCTCTGCAGCGTCTTCTCATGGGATCCTGTTCAGAAGAAGAAGTCTGCAAGATCGAGATGCTCATGAACCAGGCCGGAATAACGGTTCACGATCGTCTAGTCGTTGATGCTGCCCTGGAGCTTGCTCAGGCAACGGACGCGCCTGCTGCCGCTCTTCAGCTCCATGATGGACGTATGGTCACCGGAAAGACTTCTAATCTACTGGGGGCTTCTGCTGCTCTTCTTCTGAACGCATTAAAAGAGCTGGCAGGAATTGATCATAAACGTCATGTGATTTCTCCTGCAGCAATTGAACCGATTCAAAAATTAAAGACTTTATATCAGGGCAGCAAAAATCCACGACTCCATACCGACGAAGTACTGATTGCCTTGTCTGTTAGCGCAGCCACCGACCCGGTTGCACAGTTGGCACTCGATCAGCTGCCGGAATTAAGAGGATGCCAGGCACATACTTCTGTCATGGTCAGTTCTGTAGATATGAAGCAATTCAAAAAATTATCCATACAGGCCACTTTTGAAGCAAAGTATGAAAAAAGCTCTGTATTTTTCAACGAAAAGGGTGTATAATCTTAAAGTATTTTTTTAATATAATGAATGAGAGACATGACAGATTGAACTTTAAGGAGGAAATTATGGCAGTAAAATACGTATTTGTTACAGGTGGTGTTGTATCAGGACTTGGTAAAGGAATTACAGCCGCATCTCTTGGCCGACTGTTAAAAGCACGTGGTTACACTGTGACCATGCAGAAATTCGATCCTTATATTAATATTGACCCGGGTACTATGAATCCGGTACAGCACGGTGAAGTGTTCGTAACCGACGATGGAGCTGAGACCGATCTTGATCTGGGCCATTATGAAAGATTCATTGACGAAAGTCTGAGCAAGAATTCAAATGTTACAACCGGAAAAATCTACTGGTCCGTTCTTCAAAAAGAACGCCGTGGAGACTTTGGAGGAGGAACCGTCCAGGTAATTCCTCATATAACAAACGAGATTAAAAATCGTTTTTACCGCAATCCTGCAGCAGAAAATACAGAAATTGCCATTATCGAAGTAGGCGGAACCGTCGGTGACATCGAAAGTCAGCCGTTCCTGGAAGCAATCCGCCAGTTCCAGCATGAAAAGGGTCATGAAAATGTTATCTTAATCCATGTTACCCTGATTCCTTACCTGCGTGCTTCCCAGGAAATGAAGACCAAGCCGACTCAGGCAAGTGTAAAGGATCTTCAGGGAATGGGAATTCAGCCGGATATTCTGGTATGCCGTTCCGAGCATCCTCTGGATGTTGGCATCAAAGATAAGATTGCCTTGTTCTGTAATGTACCATCCAATCACGTATTGCAGAATCTGGATGTAGAGTATCTGTATGAGGCTCCTCTGGCTATGGAAGAAGAGAATCTCGCAGGCGTTGTCTGTGAATGTCTGCACCTTGACTGTCCGGAACCAGACTTAAAAGACTGGGCTGAGATGGTAGAATATCTGAAGAATCCAAACACCGAAGTCACTGTAGCTTTAGTCGGTAAATATATTCAGCTTCACGATGCGTACATCAGTGTTGTAGAAGCATTAAAACACGGTGGTATCTTCAGTCGTGCTACCGTAAATATCAAATGGATAGATTCTGAAACTGTTACAGCTGATAACGTAGAAGAACTTCTGGGAGATGTCAGCGGAATTCTTGTTCCTGGCGGTTTTGGACATCGTGGAATCGACGGCAAATTAGAGGCAATCAAATATGCACGTACGCACAATGTTCCATTCCTCGGTCTTTGCCTTGGAATGCAGCTTGCCATTGTAGAATTCGCCCGGGATGTCATCGGCTACAACGATGCACACAGTGCAGAATTAAGTCCAAATACCACACATCCGGTCATCCACATCATGCCGGATCAGATTGGTATTGAAGATATCGGCGGAACATTAAGACTTGGCTCTTATCCATGTGTTCTTGATAAAAGATCTAAGGCTTACAAATTATATGGAACAGAAAATATCAGTGAACGCCACCGTCACCGTTACGAAGTAAACAATGACTACCGCGACGATCTTACATCACATGGTATGATGCTCTCTGGTCTGTCACCAGACGGAAGAATTGTAGAAATGATCGAAATTCCGGAACACCCTTGGTTTATCGCAACTCAGGCACATCCAGAATTAAAATCTCGCCCGAACAGACCACATCCTTTGTTCCGTGGATTTATCGAAGCCGCATTAGAATATCAGAAAAAATAATGATATAAATTCAAAGTCCCTGAGCTACAAGTTAAATGCATCTTGTGTCTCAGGGATTTCTTTTTGCCGGAGGAATTCTCCGTGACTTTCACTTCTCCGTCTTTAATTCAGATGAGCCTTTACGCACTTGAGAGCTTCGGATACAATCTGGTGCATATCGTAGTAGCGGTACATTCCGAGGCGGCCTCCAAAGATGACATGCGGTTCTTTATCCGCAAGTTGTCTGTATTTTTCGTATAAGGTGTTATTTTTCTCGTCGTTCATTGGATAGTATGGCTCCTGACCTTTGGACCAGGATGCCGGGTATTCTCTGGTGATGACAGTCTTTGGATTCGCCGGAATACCTGTATTGCCATAGCCCCCCTGACATCCATACTCAAAGTGTTTGTGTTCGATGATACGAGTATAAGGAATCTCATATTCTGTATAATTGACAACTGCATTGCCCTGATAATTCTCCATATCCAGTACTTCTGTCTCGAATCTCAAGCTTCGGTATTCCAATTCCCCATAACAATATTCATAATATGCATCAATCATTCCCGTAAAGACAATCTCTTCTGCCTCAGCTTCCAGTTCCTTACGATTCTGGAAGAAATCTGTCTCCAGCCGGACTTCGATTCCCTCTAGCATCTTTTCAATCATCTGCGTGTATCCGCCTACAGGAATTCCCTGATATTTATCATTGAAATAATTGTTATCATATACGAATCGAACCGGAAGGCGGCGGATGATGAAGCTTGGAAGTTCGTCGGCACGTTTACCCCACTGCTTCTCTGTATATCCTTTGACTAATTTTTCATAGATGTCCCTTCCCACAAGCGAGATTGCCTGCTCTTCCAGATTCCTGGGCTCTGTGATTCCAGCTTCTGCAATCTGACGGTCAATAATCTCTTTCGCCTCCTGCGGTGTCGTAATGCCCCACATCTTACTAAAGGTATTCATATTAAAAGGCAGATTATATAACTCATCCTTATATCTTGCCACAGGGCTATTGGTATAACGGTTAAATTCAGCAAATTGCTGGACATAATCCCACACTTCTTTATCTGAAGTGTGGAAAATATGTGCTCCATACTGATGTACCTGGATTCCTTCTACTTCTTTGGTGTAGATATTTCCGCCGACATGATTACGGCGGTCAATTACAACCACCTTTTTCCCTGCTTTTTTTGCCTCATGTGCAAAAATGGAACCGAATAGTCCGGCACCAACAATCAAATAATCATACTTCATATCGTTTATCCTGTCCTCCCTTTATCACTTTTCTCTCTGTTACGGTTCTTTCAAACTATATCGGGTCTGTCTCATCAGACCATCGGGCATGACTGCCATGTTCTGTCTTTTTAACCAATAGCTTGCAATCTATTTGTTCCTTTAATTCATTGACATGCGAGATGATACCAACCAGTCTCTTTTCATCTGCCAGATCACACAGGACCTTGATTGCCTGTTCTCTGGCAGCATCATCCAACGAACCAAATCCTTCATCCACGAACATCGTATCCAGATGGATTGCTCCTGCTGTATTCTGCACAATATCTGCAAGGCCAAGCGCCATTGCAAGAGATGCCATAAAGGATTCTCCGCCGGAAAGAGTCTTTACATCACGCACGGAATCACTGGCCATATGGTAGACATCCAAATCCAGCCCTGCCTGTCCCTGACTTCCAAGATTTTTCACTTCCCGGCACTGCAGGATGAATTCATTGGATGTCATCTGAACCAGTCGTTTATTCGCGGCATGTATGATCTGCTTAAAATATTGTCTCTGGACGTAAGTCTCAAAATCCATCTTGACGGCCCCGCTTAACGTTCCGTTAGCTGTCTTACTAAGATTGCTTACTACTTCGTATTGCTTCTGAAGACTTCCTGTTTTTTCAAAATAGCGTTTCAGATGCTCTCTAATCTCTCGATTCTTCTTATTGATACTGTATAACTGAAGATATTCTTCCTGTCTGATCTTCTGTTCCTGACTGACAGACTGAATTTGTACCTGAATCTCTTCCAGATCTTCTACTGTTTTTCCATCTATTTGTTCTTCCAGCGATGTTTTCATCCCGGAAATCTGATGCAGCTTTGTATGATACTGCTGAATCAGATTTTCTGACTCCTGGATCTCTTCCGAAGACATTTTCCCGGCATGATACTCTTCTTCATCTTTAAAACATTGCTGCTGTATCATGGTATGGTATACCTGATTCTGATATTTTTCTTCTTCCCTTTGCTGTTGAACTGCCTGCTTGAGGCTGTCTGTCTGTCCTTCCAGCTGCTGAACACTTTCCTTTGCCTGCTGTTCTCTTCGTTCTGCTAATTCTAACGCTTGTCTCACCTTTTGTAAAGAGTCCTCCAGTTTTTTCAACTGCTCTTTCGCAATCTTCTGCGATGCAGCCGGAAGTCCTTCACTTTTTGAATGAATCTCTGATTCCAGCTGACTAAGCTTTAGCGATACTTCTGCATGCCTTTCTTTTTCCTTCTCCTGGATGAGCTTTTGTTCTTCCACCTTCTTTAGAATCTGTTGTTCTTCTCGCTGGGCCTGTTCCAACTGCTCACTTTCCTTTTGTGCCAAAATCAGCGCATCTTGAAGCTTACAGATCTCTTCTGCGCATTGGAAAGCCTCATCCCGAATCTGCGCACCTGCTCTTGTTCCCTCAGCCAGTTCTTCCAGCGTAAATTCTCTTTCCATCACTCGGAGGAATTCTCTGGAAAATGATTTCTGTTCCGCCTCATATTGGACAGCTGCTGCTTGGAAGGCCTTTGTCGACTGGTCTCTGGACTGCTCCTTCTGATTTCTTATTCGCTTCGCTTCTTCTACTTCCTGCTGGGTTGGTGCTCCTTCTGACAATTGGCAGATCTTGGGATGATCACAGGATCCACACACCGGGCAGGGATCTCCTTCTTCTAATTCCTGCGCCAGTATTCCTGCCTGTTCCGCCAAAAACGCCTGATATTTCTGTTCATAATTCATCAATTCTTTCAAGTACCGGTTGTGATCCTGTTCCGCCTGAATCTTCTTTTTCTGACATTCTCTTTTCATCTTTTCAAGACTTCTGCATAGACCATCAAGGGACTCTAATTCCTTTTGTCTGGTTTTTTGCCGCTCAATTTTCAGGCAAAGTCCTTCCATTTTTTCTTTGCTTCCGGCACATTCTTTTTGAATCTTCACTAAAGTCTCTTTGCGATTCATCAGTGCGTCTAATGTCTGCACAGATTGATGCAATTCCTTTTCCTTCTGATCTTTTTCCTTTTTCTTTTCAACAAAAGATGCCTGCAACTGCTCAATCTTTTCATATAAGGGAAGTGCATCCTGAATTCGGATGATTTCCGGCGTACAGATTACTTCCTGTTCCTTCATCTGCTGCTTTGCGTTATCTTTATCTTTCACGCAGTCTTCTAAGCGAGTTTTCGCACTCTCAAGTCTGTCTACGGTCTCCTCAAGTGTCTTTTTATTCTTCTGAATTGCCTCGGTGATCTGTATCAGCCGACTTTCCTCGATATATACCTTTTCCGCTCTTTTCGCAGTGGATAGCCTTCTTTCTCTGTCCTGATACTCTTCCTTTTGATTCAAAAGTTCTTGTTCCTGATTCTTGATCCGTTCCAGGGACTGGTAAAGCTGGCTTAGTGTCTCCCCTTCCTTCTTTTTGCCATTTAATTCATCTATTTTTCTTTGTAGTCCTTCTGTCTCTTTTTTCTTCGCTTTTTCCAGGACGCTGCCTGCCTGAATCAGATTCTTTAACACTTCCAGAGCTTCTTCTTTCACAACGACAGGCAATGCCTTACATTCTTCCCATTTCCCATTTTCTTCAAAGTCTTCGATGTATTCTACCCGATCCATCTCTTGCCTGATATCCCGAAGATGATCTTCCAGCTGGTAATAAAGCTGATTCGCCTTCCTCTTTAATTCCTCTTGAACCCGATAATACAGACGAGTCTGGAATATCTTAGAAAATATCTTTTTTCGTTCTTTTGACTCTGCATGAAGGAGTTTTAGGAAATCTCCCTGCGCAATCATTGCAATCTGTGTAAACTGATCTGCATCCAGTCCGATAATCTCCACAATCTTCTGGTCTGTCTCGCGTTTCTTTCCCCGATACACATTCCCATCCGGAAGAATCAACTCCACTTTAGGGGACTCCTTTACATAACGCGGCGATCCATCTGCATATCGCCTCTTTCCAAGCCTGGTATACTCTGGATTTCTTCGAATCGTGTAAGTCTTCTCCTGATAGAGGAATGTATATTCTACATAAGTGTCCGTCTCATCGGATGCATATTGACTTCTCATCATATTACCATCGCGCCTGCCGCCGCTGGTCTGATCATAAAGGGCGTAAGTAATTGCATCAAATATGGTCGTCTTTCCTGAGCCAGTATCCCCGGTAATCAGGAAAAGTCCATGCTGGACTTTCGAAAAGTCTATCGTCTCTTTTCCTGCATAGGAACCAAATGCTGACATCACTAACCTGATTGGCTTCACTGCTTTTCCCCCTTTGCCTCTTCCAGAATCTGCATCATAATCTCCTGTTCCTCTTCCCCCATCTCTTTTCCCTGCATTTCCTGATAAAAATCCGCAAAACTTTCCAACGGATCTTTGATGGTCAGCTCTTCATCCAGTTCCTGCAATTTATTCCGTGTTCTGGTATTATCCACACGAACCTCCAGAATATGGCTGAATACCTTTTCCAATTGTTCTTTTGGCTTATATGGTTCAACTTCATCCGTCAAGGTAATACTGATGTAATCATCCTTTTCCTTCTCTTCTGCCTGCTTCAGGATCTCTTCAAGCTGCCCCCGCTTCTTCTGTACATCTCGTAATGGATGAAGCGGCAGAAGCTCAATCTGCGGTGATGTTCCCTTTTCCTTCAGCGTCACCACAGAAAGGGATTTGTGATGACTGCTTTCGCTGACCGAATATTTTAAAAGCGTTCCGCAATAACGAATATGAGACATTCCCACATTCTGTTCTCCGTGGAGATGACCCAGCGCCACATAATCAAACTCCTTCACACATCCGATATCTATATTGTCAATTCCTCCCACGGAAAACGTCTCAGAATCACAAGTCTGCGGATTGTCTTTACCCGTATAGAACTGATGAGAAATCAATACATTTCTTCTATTACAAAAATCAATCTTCTCTCGCTCAATTAAGCATCTTACTGCTTCTGAGTAAGTTTCTGGGATGTCTTCATCGAACACTTTTCTGACATATGCAGGCTTTAAAAATGGAAGCAAATAAAAATCTATTTCCCCATATTCATCCGTAAGGGTCACTTTTTCTATATATTCTTCCTGTGTCTTCGGTGCGATTCCAGCCAGATGGATCTGGTGCTTTTTCAATATGCCGGACGCATACTGTAAACGTTCCGCCGAATCATGATTTCCACTGATGATCAACACTGTAATCGCCGGTTCAATAGCAGAAAGAGCCGTCAAAAACTCGTCAAATATACTGACCGCTTCCGCTGAAGGAACCGATTTGTCATAGATATCTCCGGCAATAATAATCGAATCCGGATGTATCAGCTCTGCATAATCTATGACTTCGCCCAGAATCTTTTCCTGGTCTTCTCTTAAGTTATAATGATGAAGCTGCCTGCCAATATGCAAGTCAGACAAATGAAAAAACTTCATAAAAACGAATCCTTTCTATTTACATCTGAAACCATCTTACACTATAATCTTCTTATCTAGCAAGAAAAGATTATATCAGGAGAAATAACCATGTTAAGAAACATTGATCTAAATGAAATATCTGATGGAAAGCTCTATGGAATCAACGACATGGTCAAGGCTGACTGCGGCGGCTGTCATGGATGTTCCGCCTGCTGTCATGACATGGGAACTTCCATTATCCTTGATCCATTGGATGTCTTCCGCATAACCACAGGTCTTCAAAAATCATTTGAAGAATTACTAGATGGCTTTCTAGAGTTGAATGTTGTAGACGGAATTATCCTTCCCAATCTTAGGATGAGCGGAAATGATAAAGCATGCGCATTTCTTGACCAGAATCAACGATGCAGCATCCACGCCATCCGCCCGGGTATCTGTCGGATCTTTCCTCTGGGACGATTTTACCAGAATCATTCTTTCCAATACATTCTTCAGGTTCACGAATGTCCGAAACCAAACAAAAGCAAGGTAAAAGTCCGTAAATGGATCGACACAGAAGACAGCCGCCGTTACGAGAAGTATATCAACGACTGGCATTATTATCTCAAAGACCTGCAGGAATACATTCAAACTGCCAAAAACGATTCTGAGCAAAAAACAATCAGTATGTATCTGTTAAAACAATTCTTCCTGCTGCCATTTCAAACATCGCAGGATTTTTATGAACAATTTTACTCCAGACTGGAAGAAGCCATGGCATATACAGATCAATTTCTGTAGTCCATGGCTTCACGCCTATCCCTTCTTTAACTTATCATTCATTTTCATCTACAATTCAAACTCTTCCAACAACTTCTTTTGATATTCCTCATTGCCTGCTGCTTTTACAATATCTTCCGTACGATTTTGCTCTGCAAGCAACTGGTTCAGTCGGTTAAGACGCTGTGTTGCTAATACCTTACCTTTTGCCATTCCAGCGGCCTCGCCCTCTTCGTATCCCTCGGCACGTGTCTGACGCATATGTCTCTCTTCATCATATTCGTAGATACTCATTCGTTTCGCCTCCGCTCTGTTCTTCGACAGGAATTCTGACAGAATTCCTTCTTTGATACATTCTGTTATCGCTTGCTCCACAGCATCCTCCAGTGACATTCTATCTGCATATTCCCGTACTCTTGCCGTATACAGGGAATAATCCTTTAATGTTTTGCATGCATTCAACAATTCCGGATTATAATCCGGATTGATATTTAACATAAGCGCCGTTAACTCTAGAGAAATTTCATCTTCCTTAACGCTGTACATGTCTGACAACTTCAGAATCATTCGATCTGGAAATGGGTCTCTTCCGTTATAAAAGATTAAAAATCGAGGCGGTGGTATATTGATAACCTTTCGCCCATACAGATTCTCGTTCTTTGTAATATTCGCATAGATGTCTGATACATACAGTAAATACCGAAGTGGCAGATTCGGACTGTAAGTTGACTGGTGTTCATACAATGACAGTCTGGAATCAATGATAAAAGATACATCGTTCTTCATGGACATATAAATAGCATTTTGCAAAGTGTTGATTTCCAACAATTCAGGGATATCATAATCTGTTTTGTTGACTGCATTATACAAGGCAAGCAATTCTTTTTTGTCACTGAATATCATCTCAAAGATACGGGCTTTGTAGATGCGGTTTGAAGTAACTGTTCCTGTCTGTTCCATAAAAAGGCCTCCTTTTTCTATTCTTGCAGAGGCTTTTCCAATGCATCCTGTTCCATCCTGGAAATCCTCTGCTGTTATGTGGGTGATCAAGCATTGAGATTTCTAAGATTTTCTGATGATTGAGATGAATTTCAGACGCGTTTCGCTTAGACTGATAGAAATAAAATGCTCTGTGTGTATTCTAGCATAATGAATTTTGAAATACAACAACTCATACTATTTTATTTTCGACAGTAAAAATTACATCTATACACTACTCTTTAGTGTATCAATTTTTAAAACCATACGAAGTAGCGATCAGCAAAGCCTTTGAGTTTTCTGTTATTTTTTTCTCCTTTACAAGTTTTTTTACCCCCGCAACAGACAATGCAGAAGATGTTTCTAAATACAATCCGTTTCTCGCCAACTCAGACACCGATATTCCTACATAAGACGCTGGAACAGAGATTGCATATCCATTACTATTTTTTAATGCCAAATATGATTGTACTGTTACCGTATTGCCTCCAATTGATGGTGTATTTTGGCTATTACCTTCGAATTGTTTAATGCATTCATCCAAACTCCTAACTTTTTCTAAACGAGGAAATGGTTCTACCGCAACTAACCGTGGCATTTCTTTTATCTTTTCTGCATCAATCAAATCTTGAAATCCCTCATATATTCCCCACAACAAATCTCCGCGCGATGTAGGTATCAAAATATACTCTGGAATATCATCCTTCATTTCCTCAAATATCTCATAAGATATCGTTTTATATCCTTGCACACCAAAACAGCAACTGCCTACTGGAGGAACATTTACATTAGTTGCACTAAACCAATTTTCAGTCTCCATCTCTTCTCTGATTAATTTCCACCGACTCATTGAATCTTTCGCAATAATTAGTTCCGCACCAGTCGTTTCTATCGCTTTTTTCCAGTGTGAAGCAATGGCATCCGTTACAACAATACTACATGATATTTCATTTGCCGCAGCATAACATGCAAGAGAGATTCCTTCGTTACCACTTGAAGCTGCCACAATTTTAGAATACCCCATTTCTTTTGCTCTCGTTACAATCAAGGGATTCATTCTATCCTTATGAGAACCTGTCGGATTCTGAAACTCACATTTCACATAAAGATTTCTAATTCCTATTTCCTCTGCAAGACGTGGTATCTCCACAACTGGAGTTGCACCTTCCCCCAGAGAGATAAAATCATCAACCGGAAGCATAGAAATGTACCTTTTCATTCCTTTTTTCATCGGAAGTATTTTCAGATTTTCTTTATATTTGAATGTCAAACTAGACGGATGCCCTTTATTCAAACAGTCGGGACATCCTAACGGATACTCTCCAACAGGTAACTCTGCTCCACATTGAATACAGTACATATATTGAATCTTTTCATTTGTCACATCTAATTCCTCCGTAAAATATTATTCTGCTAGCATTGTAAAGAAATTATATTTACAATATGAAATTAATTAACCTTACAGATACAGTTCCGTCCTCCTGACTGAAACATATGGTTTTTCCTGTCGTATCATCGCAGATTCTTTCAAATCAATATCTGCATATAGTATCTTCTCGGTATCATCTGCCTTTACTATCGTCTTGCCTTCTGCAGATACCTGAAAGCCTGTATCAGATGCCGCATAATAATCCTGTTCATAGAACCTTTCTGCCTGAGCAATATGAACCATTTTCTGGATTCCAAGAATGGTACCTTCCTGATCAATCAATATACTTGCATCATAAGACTCACCATTTTCTGTAAGGTAGATATTGGGAACTGCCATGATGTGATAATCTCTGCAGGTATCACAAAAAGCTTTTACAATACATTCTTAAATTATTTTCACTTTTTCTCATATATCTCTCGCATTCTTGAAAGTAATATAAATGTGACTTATTCCAAATATCACACCACTTATGAGTAAAAGGAAATGCCTCAATGCGATGCCGCTTAGCAGAAATATTCCGATGGGAATAATCGCCAGCGCCATACTCTTCCACAATTTCGGCTCGATAAAATACAGCATCCAGGCAACCCAGTATGCAATTAGTAAAAGTACATTTCCTACTCCATACATCAAAAAAGCATTCACAGAACAAAATCCGAATTCCGCAATTCCGATATGAAACACCATAAGAAACATGGATGCATATCTTCCAATCTGTTCCATCAGATTCATTCCCTTATTAACTACTTTATTTTCCTGTCCCCGAAAATAAAATGCATAGATAAGATTCGGAAGTAACATTAATATGATAATGATAAATCCAAAGATATTTATCCAGTTTTCTCCCGTCTGTCCTGCTATAAATACAGATGTCGGTCCATCTGCTCCGCCTATAGAATAACTCATTTTAAATCACCTCTGATCAAGACTCATTATATCATCTAATTCTGTTTTACACTAATCCTTTATGCCATAATACTGATAAATTGCTGAACCGATATACTTTGTAATTCCTTTTCCATATTGCTTGTCTGTGGCTTCTTCCATTTGAGAATTGTTTCGGTAATCGTTTGCAACTTCCAACAATAAGGCTCTCGCATTATCTACTTTAAAAAGACTTTTATAATTTTCTGCCAATCTTTTTACCGCTTCCATTGCCATATCGTTATCTGAATTTTCCATTGCATGGGCAAATTGTCTGTAAGTCATATCTATTTCATTTTGCTTCTCAGTAAATTCCTCTTTATCTCCTGTTGACTGCAGACTCGCCTCTATCGCTTTTTCTTTACTTCCATATATTTTAATCAACTGCTCACAGACCTTTTCGTCTTTGAAGTTTTCTGTTACAGTCTGTACGAACTGATCAATATCTCCATACTTCTCTACTATCGTCTTTTTATCTTCTTCACTCATAACCTCTAATGAATGATGAACTATTTTTTGAATATCGTCATGGTTAAATGCTTCAAAGCTCATCTTCTCCTCTCCTTTCAATACGTCAGAAATTAATTCAATTATTCCGTTCAGACGGTTACGCTTCATTTCTAACATCCATTTTTGCATTTCGAGAATTTTTCGCTTATCAGCATCAGGATTTCACATAATTGCTTTTATCTCTGATAATGGAACTTCTAATTCTCTGAAAAACATAATCTGTCGTAATTCCTTCAGCGATTTCTCGTCATACAAACGATATCCTGCTTCTGTTAATTTTGCAGGCTTAAGTAAATTAATTTCATCATAATACCGTAATGTTCTTATACTGATTCCTGTCAGCTCCGACACCTCTTTTACTGTTTTCATACTTCCTCCTTTCCTATTCATCGTAAACCGTTACGTTACTGGAGAGTCAAGATGTTTTCTGTTTTTATCTTATCATATTCCTAATAATCCTACACCCATTTTCGTGCATAGAAAAATGGCGCAGATAATATCTCTATTACCTACGCCATTTCTTATTACACTTTTCAATTCAAGTACTCTATTTGTCGGAAATATTTTCCTTCAATTTATTTCTGTACAATATTGATGATCTTCTTCGGAACATAGATCTCTTTTACAATGGTTCCTGTCAGCTTATCTGCCACTGCTGCTTTTCCGGCTTCAATTGCATCTTCTTTGGAAACATCTGCTGCCACAGAGATGACTGCTCTGGTCTTACCGTTAATCTGTACCGGAACTTCTATCTCATCATCTTTCATAGCTTCTTCATCGTAAGTTGGCCATCCGGCACTGAATACACTGCCTTCGTGTCCTAACTGCTCCCAGATCTCTTCTGCAATATGAGGTGCAAATGGGGACAGAAGAACTGCCATGATAGACAATGTCTCCTTGTCAATTCCGCCTTCTTTCTTGGCAATCTCAATCAGCTTATTGTTATGCTCCATGAAACCAGAGATTGCTGTATTCAGGCTGAAGCTTTCCAGACGAGTAGTAATATCATATACCAGTCTGTGACGTTCCTTGATCATCTCTTTGGTAGCTTTTACATCTGCTTCTTTACTGTCCATTACCAGATTCCACAGACGTTTTAAGAAACGGTTTACACCGTCAATTCCACGGTCATCCCACTCTGCATCTAACTCCGGTGGTCCTACGAACAGCTCGTACATTCTCAGAGAATCACATCCGTAATCTCTCACAAGATCATCCGGAGATACCACATTTCCTTTTGATTTGCTCATCTTAATACCATTCTTGCCAGTGATCATACCCTGATTGAACAGTTTCTGGAATGGCTCATCAAAATCAATCACACCGATATCGTATAAGAACTTGGTATAGAAACGGGAATACAATAAGTGTAATACCGCATGTTCTACACCGCCGATATACATATCTACCGGAAGCATCTCATCTGCTTTTTCTCTGGATACCAGTTCTTTATCATTATGATTATCAACATAACGTAAGAAATACCAGGAAGATCCAGCCCACTGAGGCATGGTGTTGGTCTCACGTTTTGCAGGCTTGCCACACTGAGGACAGGTGCAATTCACCCACTCATCAATACCTGCAAGTGGTGACTCACCGGTTCCTGTCGGCTCATAGGATTCTACATCTGGCAGACGAAGTGGCAATTCTTCTTCCGGCACTGGTACACAGCCACAATCTGGACAATGTACGATCGGAATTGGCTCACCCCAGTAACGCTGACGAGAGAATACCCAGTCACGGAGCTTGTAATTTACAGTTGCACGTCCAATACCGCGCTCCTCAATGATATGTGGTGCTTCTTTCTTCAGCACTGCAGATTCCATACCATTCCACTCACCGGAATTGATCATTGTTCCGTTCGCTTCGGTATAAGCTTCCGTCATATTTTCAATTTCTTTTCCATCTTTCGCAATAACCTGAATAATCGGAATGCCAAATTTCGTTGCGAATTCAAAGTCACGGTCATCGTGTGCAGGTACACACATGATTGCACCGGTACCATAATCGGCCAGTACATAATCAGACAGCCAGATTGGTGTCTTCTCACCGTTTAACGGATTGATTGCATAACTACCTGTGAATACACCTGTCTTCTCTTTATCCTGCATACGATCTACATTAGACTTCATAGATGCATCGTAGATGTATTTCTCAACAGCCTCTCTGGTCTCATCCGTAGCCAGGCTCTTAGCCAGTTCATGCTCCGGAGCAAGAACCATAAAGGTTGCACCATACAAGGTATCTGGTCTTGTTGTATATACCGTAATCTTTTCTTCTCTTCCTTCAACAGGGAAGTCTACTTCTGCACCGTAAGACTTGCCAATCCAGTCAGCCTGCATCTTCTTAACCTTCTCCGGCCAGTCAAGCTTGTCCAGATCATTTAACAGTCTGTCTGCATATTTAGTAATACGGAGCATCCACTGACGAAGATTCTTCTTCGTAACCTCAGTTCCACAGCGCTCACATTTTCCATTTACTACTTCCTCATTGGCAAGACCGGTCTTACAAGACGGGCACCAGTTGATTGGAAATTCCTTCTCATAAGCAAGCCCTTCTTTGAACATCTTTACAAAGATCCACTGCGTCCACTTATAAAAGTCAGGATCTGTTGTATTCACTTCACGATCCCAGTCATACAGTGCCGCAATCTCATTGATCTGACGCTTGATATTCTTAATATTCTCAGCAGTAGAAATTGCCGGATGTACTCCCATCTTAATGGCATAATTCTCAGCAGGCAGTCCGAACGCGTCCCATCCCATCGGATGAATGATATAGTATCCCTGCTGCAATTTATATCTGCTCCATACATCAGAGATTACATATCCTCTCCAATGTCCGACATGAAGTCCATTTCCTGACGGATATGGGAACATATCCAGACAGTAATACTTCTCACGTTTTGTTCCATCTGCATTTTCTTTGACGTTAACAGGATCTTTTTCCCATCTTTCACGCCACTTCTTCTCAATTGCCTTATGATTATAAGGTACGTTTGACATCTTTCCATTCCTCCTATATTGATTACTTGGTGAGGTTCTACACGAACCTAGTAAGCAATATACAACCTGCTGGCTTAGCGAGGTCCTTTCGAGCTTAGCAGCATGGTTGTCTCCTTACTTACTTGGTGAGGTTCTTCACGAACCTAGTAAGCAATATACAACCTGCTGGCTTAGCGAGGTCCTTTCGAGCTTAGCAGCATGGTTGTCTCCTTACTTACTTGGTGAGATTCTTTACAAACCTGACAATAAAAAAGCCTTCACATCTCTCAAGAGACGAAAAGGCTTAGCTTCCGTGGTACCACTCTTCTTCATATGGATGTAAAACTCCATATGCACTCATTCTTTTCTGTAACGGGAAATCCCGCTCCTGCCTATACTATTATGGCTGCTTCAAACCGCCATATCATTCAGCAGAAGAACTCCGAGGCGAGTTGGGAGATTACGCTTACTGTCTTGCACCACCCGACAGCTCTCTGTAAACGATAGGCTCTTAATACTCCTCATCAACGTTTCTATCATATATAAACTATTTGCCTAATTATTATATGAAGAATGTTAAAATAAGTCAACCCCCTTGTTTTACTTTCCATTACACAACAAACAAAACATTGATCATCTTTCCATGAAAATGTATAATTTTAAGGTTGTTCCCTCTACACCTTTAGTGTATAATAGACATAAGTAAATCGTACTGAGGTGTTCAGTATAATATGATACATAAAGGAGAGATTTCCCATGGTAAATTTATTAACAGGTCCGAAAGGCAGCGGAAAAACACAACAAATGATCGAACAGGCTAACGCAAAAGCAAAAGAATGTAACGGCAATGTAGTATTTATCAAGAAAACTCACAGAGATACAGCAAGTGTTGCATTTGATATCCGTACAATTTGTATGGATGATTTCCCGACAATTACCAATACAGACGAATACATTGGATTCTTATATGGCATGTATAGTTCTAACCACGATATCGAATGTATCTTTATCGATGGTATTCTGAAGCATGCTGATATTTCTTTAGACAGCATGCCCGATTTTATTGAAAGACTGAAAAAGATCTCAAAGGAATGTGGTATTGATTTCTATGTCAGCATTAGTGCCGATAAAGCTGATTTATCAGGTGTTAATGCCGAGGGATGCACATTTTTGAACTAATATAACTATTTCAAAAGGAAAGGGCAGTCCAATCGGGCTGCCCTTTATGGTACAAAAAGATGAGTGGTATCAAAGATGCAAAAAAGAAAAGAGCCAGACGCCAGAAGATGAAAAGACTTCGCATAATGTTGTGCATTCTTCTTTTTCTCTTTCTATGTATTCTACTGTTTTTGACAGTGCGTTCTTTTCATTCTAAAGATAAAGAAAAGAAGGTAGAAACACCTCCGCCTTCTGAAAATATTGGTACATCCAAAGTCGATGTACAGGAACTAGTGATTAACAGTACAGAACCTTCCGACTCTGAAGCACCGGTTTCTATTACCGTAAGTTCTATGGGTGACTGTACACTGGGAACAGATGTCAACTTTGCGCAATCGACCAGTCTTCCGGCATATTACGATATCAACGGTCCCGATTACTTTTTCCAAAATGTTCGATCCATACTGGAAGCAGATGATCTGTCAATTGTAAATATGGAAGGAACCCTTACCACCTCCGACCAGCGCGCAGACAAAACTTATGCGTTTAAAGCCTCCCAGGATTACGTCAAGATTCTTTCCGACAGTTCTATAGAAGCTGCTAACTTGGCTAACAACCACAGCATGGATTATGGGGAGCAAAGTTATACTGATACAATCAATGCTTTAGATGATGCAGGCATCGCAAGTTTTGGCTTTGAACATGTGAAAATTCTGGACATCAAAGGGATCAAGGTAGGTGTTACCGGTATCTACGAACTTGCAGAACATCTGGAAAAGAAGCAGCAGGTAAAAGAGAATATAGCTGCATTAAAAAAAGCAGGCGCACAATTAATCATTATTAATTTTCACTGGGGAATGGAGCGAGAATACCAGCCAAACGATACACAGAAGCAATTGGCACATCTGGCAATCGACGAAGGTGCCGATCTGGTAATCGGTCATCACCCTCATGTATTACAGGGTATCGAAAAGTATAAAGACAAATATATTGCTTACAGCCTGGGAAATTTCTGTTTCGGAGGGAACTCCAATCCAACAGACAAAGATACCATGATCTTTCAGCAGACATTTACCATTACAGAAAATGGGGTTGAAAAAGACGACAACATCAATATCATTCCATGTTCGCTTTCTTCCGCCAGCAGCTACAATGATTATCGTCCTACACCGCTAGACGAAGACGAAAAGCAACGAGTACTGAACAAAATCAAAGAATATAGTTCGAATCTGTGATGAACAAACTGACCAATAATCCATTCTTGAATTTCAACAACAAAAGTGTTAAGATGAAAGTACGCACTTGCATGGAGGTATGCTATGGATGAGACAAGTCAGAAAATCATTGACGCCACGATGTCTTTAATACGGGACAAAGGATATGTAGCTACAACTACCAAGGATATCGCAAAAACTGCAGGTGTCAATGAATGCACTCTGTTCCGTAAATTTAAAAGCAAAAAAGATATCGTTTTACATGGCGTGGCCCAGGAGAAATGGCGCGGAAATATTACTCCAGAGATCTTCCAGAATGTCACATGGGACTTGCAGCATGATCTGGAAATGTTCATGAATGCATATATGGAGAGGATGACACCCGATTTTGTGAATCTTTCCATTGGATTACGGGCACCACAGCTTTATGATGATACAGCCTCATTAATTATGAAAGTTCCACAGGCGTTCTTATCTTCTCTCGTAGATTATTTTAAAAAAATGGAAGAAAAAGGGAAATTACCACATCTGGATTTTGAATGCCTGGCGCTCACTATCTTTTCATCCACTTTTGGATATACTTTTTTACGCGCATCCTTTGATGATAAGTTGACGTCTATAGAGAAAAAAGCCTTTATTAAGCAAAGCGTCGAAGTGTTTTGCCGGGGAATTCCGCAAATATAATGAATCAGGTACTATCGGATATTTATTTATCTGGCAGTACCTTAAATATTAATTTTATGCAAGCAAGTACATGCATACAAAGGAGGTCGAAATATGAAAATATCTGGTGCTGAATTATTTGTAAAAGCTTTAAAGGAAGAAAAGGTTGACGTACTGTTTGCCTATCCCGGAGGGCAGGCCATTAATCTGTTTCATGCCCTTTATGGCGAAACAGATATCAAAGTCATCCTGCCGCGGCATGAACAGGGATTAGTTCATGCTGCTGATGGTTATGCCCGTTCTACCGGAAAAGTTGGTGTCTGTCTTGTAACAAGCGGACCAGGTGCCGCCAATCTGGTAACCGGCATTGCGACTGCCAATTATGACAGTGTTCCAATGGTATGTTTTACAGGACAGGTGCCGACAAAACTAATCGGTAATGACTCTTTTCAGGAAGTAAATATTGTTGATATTACCAAAAGCATCAGCAAATACGCAGTTACTGTTAAAAGGAGAGAAAATCTGGCTGAAATTATAAAAAAAGCATTCTATATCGCCAAGACCGGGAAGCCAGGAGTCGTGGTAGTTGACATTCCAAAAGATATTCAACAGGAATTGGGAAGCGATGATTACCCTTGCACAGTAGATACTCAGGACTGCAAGCCCAAAAACACCACTCCTTCCCTTCAGATTATCAAAGCCTTAGACATACTAGATCACTCCAAAAGGCCTGTTTTCTTAATCGGTGGTGGTGTAAATATAGCTCATGCAGGTAAAGAAATGACAAAACTAATCCAACTGACCGGCATCCCTGCTGTCACGACGATCATGGGAAAAGGTGCCATACCATCCGACCATGAACTATACATTGGAAACATAGGCATTCACGGCAGTTATGCTGCAAATTCTGCAATCAGTCAGTGCGATGTACTATTTTCTATCGGGGCAAGATTTAACGACCGCATTACAGGAAAAACGGACGAATTCGCGCCAAATGCAAAAATCATCCGCGTTGACATAGATCCAATCTGCATTTCCAGAAATATTGAAGCAGATCTTTCTATCGTTGCTGACGCAAAAGATGTAATCTGCTCATTACTTGAGAAAGCCGGCCCTTTAAATATCAGAAGTTGGACAGAACAAATCAACACATGGAAAAAAGCACACCCTATCCATATATCCGGCGACGGTATGACACCTGAGTCGATTATCGGTCAGATCAACCAGATATTCAAAAATGCTATCATCGCAACAGATGTCGGACAACATCAATTATGGACGACTCAGTTTCTTGATCTCAATGAGCACAAACAACTTCTGACTTCTGGCGGTCTCGGAACTATGGGGTATGGTTTCCCGGCAGCACTTGGAGCCAAAATTGGAAACCCTGAAAAAGATGTGATCGTAATATCCGGGGATGGAAGTATACAGATGAATATTCAGGAATTAGCTACTGCTGTTGTAAATGAACTGTCGATTATTATCTGTATCTTCAACAACAGCTATCTGGGAAATGTAAGGCAATGGCAGGAGATGTTCTACCAAAAACACTATTCGCAGACCTGCCTTCGCCGCCGCAAAAGCTGTGCCGCTATCTGTAATACACCAACCCAAAACTGTCCGGAATATACTCCTGATTTTATACGTCTGGCAGAAAGCTATGGTGCAAAAGGAATCCGTGTCACAGAAGAATCGGAAATAGCAGATGCACTCACCGAAGCAAAGCAAAACCAGAAAGCACCAACAATCATTGAATTTATCATTGAACAAGAATTGAATGTACTGCCGATCGTCCCGCCAGGCAGACCGTTACAGCATATGATTTTAGAAGATCTGCAAGTGAATGCTTATTAAAAAAGTGGAGGATCTCATCTTTCCTCCACTTATCGTTCCGCCAATCAGCTCAGTTCATTATATGTAAAACAGGAATTCATACAATAACGTAATCAAAGGCATGGTAATGATACAGAAAATAACAGACATTACATTAATTACGCTGGCATATTGCGCATCTTTATTATATATCTGGGCAAGCTGAGTTACCATAGCTGCCGAAGGTGCCGCTGTAGCAAGTAATACAACCATAAAGATATATTCTGCATCATTATGTAAGCCCAGATGACCCAGGAATGCAAAGGACACTGTTGCAATCAACGGAAATACAATCAACCGCAGCAGACAGATCAGATAAGGACGTTTTTGTCTGAACACCCACAGAAGATTCACATCTCCAATGACCATACCAATGACCAGCATGCTGGCGGTACTCACCATATCGCCAAACCCACTGACACTACTGCCTATTACAACTGGAAGCCTGATTCCAGTGGCAAAAAATACGAATCCAAGGAATATGGCAATCAGATTCGGATTCAACAGAATCTTCTTATAATCTCTCTGCTGTTCCTGATTCACAACGCTTACTCCATGTGTCCAGACCAAAACAGCCTGAACCATGATAAATGCAGATGTATAGAATACCCATTCACTTCCCAGTACCGCCGATACCAGCGGAATGATCAGATAGCCTGAATTCGTATAGATAATAGAAGCCTTTTCAATACTGTTAATATTTAAAGGCTTCTCAATGAGCTTTGTCACAGCAATCATCACAACATGCACAATAACTGAAAGAACCGTTGCCAGAAGCAGCCCATATACTTTGTCCTTTGTTAATTCAATTTGAAAGGAATTAAAGATTGCACATGGTGAACAGATATATACAACGATATTAGATATAATCTTACTGTCTTTCGTTTTAAATAGTCCTATCTTTACAATAATATATCCTACGACCATCGTTAAAAACATGGCCATAATCTGCTCTGCCAAAAGTATACTCAATTCCATTATTTCTCTTCCTTAATCTCCAGAGACATGACTGTGTTTGCTTTGTCCCCCTCTTTGTATTCCATGGTAATCTCCTGCCCGGTTTCACATCTGACAACATCAATATAATCAACAACTGATACGTCAAAGATATCATCAGAACCTTCCACCATGATATAATAGTGCGATGTTCCCTCTAGCACTGCCTGTGCAATCTTTGTAATCTTACCTTGGATGGTTTTTACCTCTCTGGTATCTTCTTCAACCTGTTTCACTCCATTGCTCAGCAATAATTCCAGATAATTTTCTTCACACTGGCTTACACTGTCGCCAATGGCAACAATCTGATATTTCTGAACATTTACCATAGCATACTTTTTCACAAGCCCCGCATCATCTTTTAGAGCAATAAAATATGTCGGTTCATCCGAAATATTCAACAACAGAGGAAATGTCGCAAGATATCCCAGATTCTGTACCTGTCCTTCTGCGGAAGACATGGCAGATGCTTCTGTCGCACCTTCTACTTTATAATATTTTGTCTCCATAGTACGCTGGTTCGAAAGCACAAAACCAACATTAGACTGATCTCCGTTTACAGATGTCACTCCTGTATACATCCACACGTCATCATCCAGAGCCAGGTAATTATATCCGTCTGTCGTTTCCAGACAGTCTTTCTGACTTAAAACGCTGTTCAGAAAACCATGTTTCAATGTTCCGTAATAATCAAACAACTGCACCAGAAGATCTGCAGAATATGCACGGTCTACCCACTGTGGTACATCTTCAATATCATAAGTCTTGGTTTCTCCGGTAATGGCATTACACAATACTACTTTCCCAACCGTTTCACCGCCAAAAAGTCCAATATTAAACTTCTTTACCGGTGCGATCCAATAAGGTACACCTTTGTCATCAATTTCAAAACTTAAGTCTCCATAGATATAGGTCGGATGTGCAAACCGCAGATGCCTGTAAATATTCCGATTCAGATGTTCACTGGTCGTATACTTCATTCCCTCGTCAAGTTTTACAAGTTCCGTAGTCTGTGTTGCCATATTAATACGGATATAAGCCGGAATTCCATTCGAACGATTAGTAAACCATTTGATCAAATTCGCATATTTCAGCGGAGACACACGAACCGGATTATCCTGATAATTAATCTGGCTATAGATATCATCCACCTCAAACTGTGAGACCATATCTACCATACTTCCCATCTTACGGTCTCCCAGAATCTCTGCCGTATCTTTATCCAGAAGCGGAATCTTATCAAACGAAAGTTCTTCTACATCTTCCGTAAACTCTCCTTCTTCAACAGTCAACAATTTCTGATACTTTTTGGCATTTACAATCGGAGACGATAATAGAGAGCCGATCAGATAGATGATTCCGAGTCCAAGTATAATAATTCCAAAACCTTTCATCACTTTACTCTGCCGGAATTCACCTCTTCCGAGTCTTTTACGCATTGCATAACAGACCGCCAGCACAATAAATATCACAATTACAAAAAACCATGTGTCTGAAGAGTGGATATTGATTGCCGGCAATGAAATATAATAATATAAACCTGCCAGCAATACTACAATAATTGCAATTAAAAACTTCTTTTTTCCTTTCATACTACCTCCTGTTCTATACTCTAGAACTTTCTTTTCCATGCTGAAGCTGTAAATAACATTAAAAATGGAAAGATTTCCAAACGCCCTGCAAGCATATCAATGCAAAAAACCAGCTTGGATAATGGTGAAAATGCTGCAAAATTTCCTGCCGGCCCTACCTTTGAAATTCCAGGTCCGATATTATTCATTGTCGCTAACACAGAGCTGAATGTAGTCGCAAAATCCATATTATCAATAGAAATAAGCAGAACAGACCCTATCAAAAGAGCAGCATATGACATCAAATAGACATTGACGCTTCGAAGAACTTCATGATCCACTTTTTTCCCGTTGACTCTGATAATATTTACAGACTTAGGATGTGCCAGTTTCATAATCTCCTGTTTAATATTTTTCAACACCATCAGAAAACGCGATACTTTCATTCCGCCGCCGGTAGATGATGCACACGCTCCAACGATCATCAAAAACAAAAGTATACATTGAGAAAACATCGGCCACTCATTATAATCTGCCGTTGCATATCCTGTCGTTGTAATAATGGATGCCACCTGAAATACTGCGTAGCGGAATGCTTTTAATGGATTGGGATACTGACCGCTGATATTCAGTGTGATCGCCGCTGTCGAAAGAGATATAATCAGCAAATACGCCTTTAATTCTTCATTTTTGAAAACCATTTTGTATTCTCCGATCAACAGCAGAAAATACAAGTTAAAATTAATACCAAATAATATCATAAATGTAGTAATGACACCATCGATATATGCACTGTTAAAATATCCGACACTGGCTCCGTAATTGGCAAATCCTCCGGTACCTGCTGTTCCGAATGAAAAGATCAGGCTGTCAAAAAGTCCCATTCCACCAAAGATCAAAAGTATGATTTCTATAGATGTCAGTCCAAAGTACATTCCATAAAGAATTCTCGCTGTAGAAGTCATCTTGGGAACCAGTTTATCTTTCTCTGGCCCCGGAACCTCTGCACGCATCAGGTGCATGGTATTCTTCTTGTCCAGAGAAGTAAGCACCATAACGAATACCAGCACTCCCATACCGCCTACCCAATGAGTAAAGCTTCTCCAGAAAAGCATACATTTGGGTAACGCTTCTATGTCTTCAAGAATACTGGAACCTGTTGTCGTGAAACCGGATACCGTCTCAAAAAAAGCATCAACAAAATCAGGGATACAACCTGACAGACAGAACGGTAACGCCCCAAATAAAGACCATAAAATCCACGCACTGGCGACAATAACCATTCCTTCTTTTCCATAGATTGTCCGATTCGCCGGGCTCTTTCTTCCAAACAGGAAATAAGCAACGAATAATATTACTGTGGGTATCAGAAAATACACTCCACAGAACTCCTGATAAATAAGGGATACAAAAGCCGGGAGCAGCAAAAGTACGCCTTCGACTCCCATCATCTTTCCCAATATGTATCGTATCATCTTTGTATTCATAATCTTTTCTCGTCTCCCTACGCCAAAATATCTTTCAAATCATTGATGATATGATCTTTCGTAATTACAATTACACTGTCGCCAACTTCCAGATGATCCTCTCCGTTTGGAATAATGATCCTTCTGTTTCGTCCAATACACGCAATCAGATTATTTGGCTTTGTCGGAAGATTTTTAAGCGGAACATTGGTCAGGCTACTTTCCTTTTTTATAATAAATTCCATTGCCTCTAAGCTGCCATTTAATAACCGATATATAGTCTCAACATTGGCACTGCTATAAGAATTATTTCTTGCTCTTACATAACCGACAATTGCATCTGCTGCCGCACTTTTCGCAGAAATAATACTGTCAATTCCAAGACCTTCTACCATCTGCGCTCTGGAATCTTCATTCACTTTGGCAATAATCTTGCTGACTCCCTGCGTTTTAGCGAAAAGTGACATAATGATATTCTCTTCATCCATTCCTGTCAACGCAACAACTGCATCCGCATTTCCGATTCCTTCCTCCAGAAGCAGATCATGGTCTGCCGCATCTCCATGAATCACTGTAACACCTGGCAATGCCTCGCATAGATATTCACAAGTCTTTTCATTACGCTCCACAATCTTTACCTGCATACCTACCTGGAGAAGCTGTCTGGTAAGATAAAAGCAGACATTACCGCCGCCACAGATCAAAACCTTCTTTATCTTTGCATTTCTTCGTCCTAATGCCTTAAAAAAAGCTTTCAAATCCTGATGTGCCGCTGCGATATGGAGTCTGTCACCTTGCTGCAATACAAAATCTCCATCAGGAATATAAATCTCACTCCCACGCTTCACCGCGCACACCAATATTTTGATCTGGAACTTTCGATATATTTCAGCCAGTGACAATCCTGCTAACAGACTTTCTTCTCTCATAACATGCTCGATCAGTTCCACTCTTCCCTTCATAAAGGTCTCTACTTTACATGCCTCAGGGAGTAATAATACACGAGAAATCTCATTTGCTGCCGCGAGTTCCGGATTGACTGCCATACTCAGATGCAAATCTTCTTTTAAAATATCTATCTGGCGATAATACATTGGATTACGGACTCTTGCGATCGTATGTTTTGCCCCTAGCCTTCTTGCAAGCAGACAGCTTAACATATTCATCTCATCCGTAGATGCACATGCAATAACCAGATCGGCATGTGGTACATCTGCTTCTTTCTGTATCTCAACATCAGCGCCATTCCCTGTAATACAGAAAACATCCATTTGATTCAACGATTCCCTTAACTTTCCGGCATTCTGATCAATCAAAACAATATCATAATCTTCTTCTGACAACTGTGCTGCTACTTTATGCCCGACTTTGCCATCACCAATTACTACTATCTTCATTTTCTATGATCCTCTATCTACTATTATTTTTCATATAACAAGGAGATTATAGCACTTTTAATCTAAGAAAAAAAGCCCTTACGGGCTTTTCTTCTATGTGAAAAATCTCTATTCTTCTGCTGCTCTTTTTGCGATCTCAGCTTCCTGAACGTCAGATGGAGCCTGCTCATAACGTGCAAATTCATAAGAATATGTTCCTCTTCCTCCAGTCATAGAACGTAATACTGTACAATAACCAAATAATCCTGTCATAGGAATATCTGCAACGATCTCCTGGTAACCACCTGCAATTGGATTCATGCCAAGCACTCTTCCGCGGCGCTTATTCAGATCTCCCATAACATCTCCTGTATAATCATCCGGAACGATAACTTTAATAGAGGCAATTGGTTCCAACAGAACCGGTCCTGCTTCCATGAAACCTTTCTTGAATGCTTGAATCGTTGCAGTCTTAAATGCCATTTCAGAAGAGTCTACCGGATGATAAGATCCATCATACAATACTGCCTTCACGCCAACTACAGGATAGCCAGCCAAAGGTCCCTTAAGAACAGATTCCTGCAGACCCTTTTCAACAGCCGGGAAGTAATTCTTAGGAACGGCACCACCAACAACTTCTTCTTCGAAGATATATGGTGTTTCAAGATCACCGGATGGCTCGAATCTCATCTTAACATGACCATACTGTCCATGTCCACCTGATTGTTTCTTATATTTGGTATCAACATCCGATTTCTTTTTCAGTGTCTCACGGAAAGCAACCTTTGGAGTCTCCAGAGTAACTTCACATTTGTATCTCTCTGCCAGCTTGCTTACTGCTATTTCAAGATGCTGGTCGCCCATACCATAGAGCAATGTCTGACGGTTCTCACTGTCATTAACTACTTTCAAGGTTACATCTTCTGCCATCATCTTCTGCAATGCCTGAGATACTTTATCTTCATCTCCTTTATTCTTGGTTACATATTTCATATATGTATATGGCTTTGAATAATCTGTCTTACCATACAGAACCGGAGTTGTCTTAGTAGAAAGAGTGTCTCCTGTCTTTGTAGCCGTAAGTTTTGCAATTGCTCCGATATCACCGGCAAATAATTCACTTACTTCTACTGGCTTATTTCCAATCATTGTATATATCTTTCCTAATTTCTCATCCGTCTCTGAATCAGAATTGTAAAGTGTATCATCGCCTTTTAATACACCAGAGCAAACTTTAATGAATGAATATTTTCCAATGAATGGATCTACCATTGTCTTAAATACATATGCAGATTTTGCTTTTGCGAAATCATAATTTGCTTCATATATCTCATTTGTCTTGCGATTGATACCTGCACATTCTCTCCAATCAGGACTTGGGAAGAATCTGACAATATCAGATAAGAGATTTGCAACGCCCTGTGCCTGAATATTTGATCCCATTGCAACAGGAACGATACTGCCTTCCATAACCTCTGTACGCATCGCAGCACGAATCTCTTCTACAGAGAACTCATCTCCTGCAAAATAACGCTCCATATATTCATCACTGATTTCTGCAACTGCCTCTAACAATTTCTCACGATAAATTTCAAGGTTCGGTTTACAATAATCCGGAATCTCACATTCCTCTCGCTGCCCAATACCTGTATAACGTCTTCCTGCATTCTTAATAACATTGACATAACCAACTAATTTCTCATTCTCACGGATTGGCTGGAAATGAGGTGCGATTACTTTTCCGTATCTGTCAGTCAGATCCTGAACAACCTGACGGAAACTAGCATCGTCTACATCCATCTCCGTTACATATATCATACGTGGCAGGTTATACTTATCACACAATTCCCATGCTTTCTCCGTTCCTACTTCCACACCTGCCTTACCGGACACAACAATTACAGCTGCATCTGCCGCACTGACTGCTTCTTCAACTTCTCCCACAAAATCAAAGTATCCCGGTGTATCCAGTACATTAATCTTTGCTTTTTCCCACTCGATTGGTACTAAAGTTGTACTAATTGAAAATTCACGTCTCTGTTCTTCTTTATCAAAATCACTAATCGTATTACCATCTGTAACTTTTCCCATACGATTGGTAGCTCCTGATACATAAGCCATAGCCTCTACAAGGCTTGTCTTTCCGCATCCCCCATGTCCTAACAGGACAACGTTTCTAATCTCATCCGTTCTGTAAACCTTCATAATTAGCTGCCTCCTTATATTGGTAAAATCTCATGTATATATTGTACTAAAAAAAAGCTTCTATTACAACTCTTTTATACACAATTTACAACAAAGTGTGCTTCTATGCTTTAAAGCGTTATAGTATTGACAAGTAATTGGGGACAGGGTAAAATGAATCGGGGACAGGGTAATTTTAATCTGGGACGGAGGAAATCTCATTTTCCCCCGTCCCCTACCCCAAAGGAGGACTAACATGAAACATAAAATTGGTTTTATCGGTCTGGGACTTATCGGTGGTTCTATCGCAAAAGCAATCCGGCAGTACTATCCTGAATACGAAATTGTCGCTTTTGATAAAAATAAGGAAACTTTGGCGCTGGCAACCCAGGAATCTATTATTGATGTGGCTGCAACTACTATTGATGATAACTTCAATCACTGTAATTACATCTTTTTATGTACACCAGTATCGTTTAATACAGCCTATCTGAAGCAGTTAACCAATTATCTGCATGAAGATTGTATTCTTACGGATGTTGGCAGTGTAAAGTCGAGTATCCATAAGGAAGTAGAGGCTCTTGGCATTGAAGAATATTTTATCGGCGGCCACCCTATGGCTGGTTCTGAAAAAAGTGGTTTTATCAATTCTAAAGCTATGCTGATTGAAAATGCATATTATGTGCTGACTCCAACCAGGAAGGTATCGCAGGAAAAGACAGATGCCTATGTCAAGTTTGTTGAAAGTCTGCGTTCTATCCCGATTATACTGGATTATCAGGAACATGATTATGCGACCGGAACAATCAGTCATCTGCCGCATATCATTGCTTCTACACTGGTCAATTTTGTCCGGGATACGGATACAAAAAATGAATTAATGAAGAATCTTGCTGCCGGAGGATTTAAAGATATTACTCGTATTGCTTCTTCTTCACCGACTATGTGGCAGCATATCTGTTTAAAAAACAAAGAGAATATTTCTCATATCCTTGGAGAATATATACATTCGCTTGAAAAAGCAAAAATGCTGATCGACCAGGAAGATGAACATGCACTGTACAATATGTTTGATTCATCCAGAAATTACCGTAACTCTATCCCAGATGTGTCTGCCGGTCCGATCAAGAAAACATTTGCTGTCTATTGTGATATTATTGATGAAGCAGGCGGAATCGCTGCCATTGCTACAATTCTTGCATCCAACAATCTGAACATCAAGAATATTGGAATCGTAAATAACAGAGAATTTGAAGAAGGGGTTCTGCGTATAGAATTCTACGACGAAGGTTCTTCCAAAAAAGCCGCAGAATTATTGCAGAAATTCAGGTATATTGTTTATGAGCGTTAAAAAAATTAATCCAACTACCAATTTAAAAGGGAAAATTCATATACCGGGAGATAAGTCTATCTCTCATCGTTCCGTTATGTTTGGTTCTATCGCCCTTGGCACTACGGAAATCACCCATTTTCTAAATGGCGCAGATTGTCTATCTACCATTGACTGTTTTCGAAAACTTGGCGTCGATATCGAACAACGCCCAGATTGTATTCTGGTTCACGGAAAAGGACTGCATGGTCTGTCAGCCCCCGCTGATATATTAAATGTAGGGAACAGCGGAACAACCACTCGTTTAATGTCCGGTATTCTGGCCGGGCAAGAATTTACTTCTGTGATGTCCGGCGACGATTCTCTGAATTCTCGTCCCATGGGCAGAATCATGAAACCATTGAACAGTATGGGAGCTCACATTACCAGTATTCACGGAAATAATTGTGCTCCTTTAAAAATAGAGCCGGGCAATCTGCATGGTATTGATTATCAATCACCCGTTGCATCTGCACAGGTTAAATCTGCCGTCCTTCTGGCAGGACTTTACGCAGACGGTACCACTTCTGTTACCGAACCTGCTTTGTCTCGTAATCATACAGAACTCATGTTAAAGAGCTTTGGCGCTGACATTTCCTCTGTTCAACATACTGATGGAACTGCCACTGCACATATTGCTCCATGCAAAGAATTATATGCACAAAAAATACAGGTCCCTGGAGACATCTCTTCTGCAGCATATTTTATTGCAGCCGCACTTTTAGTCCCAGGCTCAGAGTTGTTGATTCAAAATGTAGGAATCAACCCGACTCGCGCCGGTATCTTAAAAGTATGTCAGGACATGGGCGCTGACATTACTTATCTGAATCAGAAAAATGCCGGTGGTGAACCAACTGCTGACCTTTTAGTCAAATACAGTCATCTCCACGGAACCACTATTAAAGGTAGCATGATTCCCACACTAATTGATGAAATTCCAATGATTGCCGTAATGGCTGCACATGCCGAAGGTACTACAGTGATTAAGGATGCTGCTGAATTGAAAGTAAAAGAAACCAATCGGATTGATACCGTCACAGAAGGACTAAAAGCCATGGGCGCTGAGATAATTCCAACCGATGACGGCATGATCATTGAAGGCGGAACATCTCTTACCGGTGCCCACATCCAAAGCTATCTCGATCATCGAATCGCCATGGCATTTGCAATTGCAGGCCTTACCGCACAAGGAGAGACAATCATTGAAAACAGCCAGTGTGTAGATGTATCATATCCCGAATTCTTTACAACACTGGAATCTCTCCAATAGGAATTTAGATGAGTTTGTTGGTGATTGGGATGTGTACGGCGCAAGAGAGCTGGATAGGCTGGTCCGTATCCGACATCCTTCGCCAAGAATCCATAACAGAAAAAAGAGTTGCAATTTCGTGACCGGACTGATTCACCGAGAAATTTGAATAATTTCTCGATTCAGCAGTCCTTTCGAATTTGGCTGGATGCCAAATTCTCACACGGAATTGCAACTCTTTTTCTGTAACGGATTCTATCGCTTGGCTAAACGGATACGGACCAGCCTATCCAACTCCCTTGCGCCTGACATTCCCAATTACTGAACGAACTCATCTGCGGGAAATCCCTGGCGAGAAGCGTAATGGGGAGCGGTGTTTTTATACTATTCATCATTATTTCAATGGAAGAATCAGTTAGTTATTCTGCCAGTTTTTTGACAATATCTTTACTATGCCCATCTGCATGACGCGCAGGAATCCACCCTGATGAGGAAGTTGCGGACTTGGGGGATGTCAGGCGAGAAGATGGATGGGATGGTTTCCATTCGTTGGACAAGCGATAGAATCCGTTACAGGAAAAGAAGCAGGTATTTCGCGCGAAGATCTGGCATCAAGCCAGATCTGAGAAGGCTGCTGAGCCTCGAAATCATCAAGATTTTGGGGCGAATCAGCCTGGTCACAAAATATCTGCTTCTTTTCCTGTTATGGATTCTAAGCGAAGGACTCCGCAATGGAAACCATCCCATCCATCCTCTCGCCGTACACTCCTCAATCACAAACTAACTCATCTAAATTCCCATCAATAATATTGCACATGTACATTTTTCCCTAGATGTTCTACGCATTCTTTTAACTGTTCCACCAGGTTCATCCTGACGCTCAGATTGAATGGCAGATTGGAGTTCTGATGTGCCACATTCATGGCTTTTCCTACGAACAGATTCAATTCTGTACATTCTTCGATAATATATTTTGCCAGTTTTGCCGCTCCATTATCTGCATCGAGTTCTTCGAAGAATAATTCGTCAAATGCATCCTGTTCGTATCGTTTTAATAATCCCAGGGCTTTCCCTATTGTAAGCACACCTTCCGTTACAAGGTCAAGACCTTCTATCGTTGCTGTTGGCGGAACTGTTGGATCTGCATAATTTAACGAGGTTATGATCTCTTTTTTCAGTACTCTGGCTATGATATTCGCACTGGTACCTCCGCAGACAATCTTTTTACCTTCCTGTGCCATAAAATCACGTACCACACGCTCATCGTCTTCTTTATGTGTAGGTGGTCCGGTAAAAATATTAATAATCCGACGTTCGATGACCCTTGCAACTGCAACGGTTGTATCGTCCCCTGGTTTCTGCCCATACAGATCATCACATGCCTGACTTAGCATAGCGGCAAGGCGTGAAGCTGACAATGTCTGCTTTGTACATTTCAGCGTATATTCGGCCATATTTTCCCAGGTCCATCCAAAATTCAGTAATTCCCCGACTCCTGCATAGATAACACCATCACTCATGAGTACAAAACAGTCTTTTAGCTGCACTTGAAAACGATACTCTCGAATGGTCTTTCCTTCTATCACTCTTTCTTTATAAGGATAATTTACAATCTTTCCATCTCTTACAAATACACACAGCGGGTTATCATATTCTACCAGATATGCTTCTCCATTGCAGAAAATCTGCAAAATACTAAAGGTTGCATATGCTACTTCTCTGACTTTACAGACTGGTAAGGTCTTAGCAATGGTATCGACACATGCATCAATAGAAGCACCTTCCAAAAACATTGTCCCAAGGATCTTGGAAGTCAAAGTCGCAAGGATGTTCGCTTTTACACCGCTACCCATTCCATCTGCAAGAATCACGATTTCTGAATCTTCTGTCGACAACACTTCCACCTTGTCTCCACATAGTTCTTCGTGGTGTTTATTCAGACTTTTCCAAGATATATCTACACTTACACTCATCTTACTCTTCCTCTTCAAACAGAATTGAATCTCTCAGTTTTGACAAGGTCACTTTCGTCTCAGCTGTGGTTTCTCCCAAAAGTCCGGCAATCTCCTGTGCTACCATCATCTGTTTATCAATTACTTTCTGTGCCATTTCTACAGTTTCCATCTTCAAATTATAATGCTGTAATTTTGCTTTTTCTTCCTTTGTAATATCCTGATAAGTCACAAGCACAGATTCAATACTTTCAATATATACGATCGACTCAATGACGGTTAATTTCACAGATTCAAGATTAATCTTCTTCCGAGCGACCTGCTGCTTGTTTCTTAGAGCCTCTTCAATATCCAGCGCATCTACAAATTCAAAGATATACCGTTCCAGTGCCTCTTCCCGTGATACACCCAGCATCTCCTGCGCTTTTTTATTACACTCCCGTATCCTCAGATCTTTATCAACGATAAGAATCATATTCGGTGTCACATCCATGACAACATTAGACATGGATTCTGCCTGGGCAACCGCATATGGAAGACACATACTGATCTCCGCTTTTTTCTGGTATACTGCCAGGGCTTTTGCACGACAAGTCGGATAACCGCATGCTCCACAGTTCAGCTCATCTGACTTCGTATATTTTCCCATTGCATGAAGAATTGTTTTCATTTCCTGATCTGAAGGCATCGGATCTTCTACACGTCGATCTGTAAATGTTTTATGAAGTTGGATACCATTTCCGTCAATCTCTGTTGCTTCCTCCCTGTGAGCCACCTGATCTTCTACATCCATCTTAGCACGGATCAGCGACTGATTCCATTTATCAGATGCAGGACCCTTAATACATCCGCCTTCGCAGACATTCACTTCAAAAAAGCTATGTTGAATATCACCCTTTTTCAGTTCATCAAATAACTCCATACAGGCTTTCAGCCCATCAATATGTATTTTATAATAATTATCTTCTATAGAGCTTGCCCGGACAGATTGAATGATACCGCCGCTGATCGGATAGAGCTGATTAACTCTAGGACTCGGATTCCCCATCGGTCTGTCCTCACACTGATGGATATCGATACCTTCTGCTTTCCACCATTTTACTATTTCCTCAAATGTAAGGATCGCATCTATCGCTCCGCAAACACGTTCATCCCCAATCGCTTCTTCTTTTTTTGCAATACAAGGTCCCAGGAATACAACCTTGACATCTTCTCCATAAATCTTTTTTATCAAACGGCCATGCGCAATCATCGGAGAAACGACTGGCGCCATCATCGGCACAAGCTCCGGATAATATTTTTCGATCAGATCATTGACACTTGGACAGCAGGTGGTAATGATATTCGTCATCTCTCCTGCTTTCAGAAGCTTCCAGTATTCCTTCGTGACAAGTGCGGCACCTTCTGCCGTCTCACGCACTTCATAAAATCCAAGTTTCTGAAGTGCATCCACAATCTGTCCCGGTCTGTCATATTCCAGGACTCCCAGATAAGAAGGAGCAATCGATATGATCGTCTTCATTCCCTGGCGCAGGTATCCTTTCACACGTTCTATATCACTGGCAAATGTTTTTGCATTCTGCGGACAGACCTCCAGACAATGTCCACAATTTATGCAATGATTCTTCATAATATGTGCCTGCTCATTCTCTACAGAAATTGCCTTCACTTCACAATAACGCACACATTTATAGCAATGTTTACAACTCGCATCCTTGAAATCAATTACTCGCACGTTTCAGCCTCCTTCAATATCACCTCATTAAAGAAATCTTCTGCATCTTCCGGCTTCACATGATAGATTCTGTCTTTGATCTTGATACTGACACCTTTGGAACATGCTCCCATACAAAATGAACCACTCAACTCAATATCAACTTTTGTCTCATACTCCTTGACCAGTCTGGTCAGTGTCTCAATCACACTCTTGGAGCCGCGCACATGGCAGGAACTCCCGATACATATCAGAACCTTCATAGTTACCTCCTTTTCCCGCTAAATCCGTTCTGAACAACACTTCAATCACTTCGTGTTCTCAGTGTCCATTATATCATTTTTTATTTGAAAATGGAATTGTTGACAGACTATTTGCCTGAATAAACTGCCGGCATTCTTCAGATTGATATACCTGCAGAATCTATTTCCGGCAGCATAGACATTCAAAAACAGCAGCCATACAGACTGCTGTTTTTAATCATAATAATTATTAGTATGCGTTTAATTAATGGTTCTCTTTACATAAGATGTATGTAAGGTTTCATGCGCTTTATGGCTTCCTGGCTCTCCAAGATACTCTTCATAAAGCTTCTTAATTGCCGGATTCTCGTGTGACTTACGAATCGGTTTTGCAGCATCGTTCTTATACAATACGCTTGCACGGATACCGCGTACATCAGTAAAGTTGCGCACCTCACCAGATACCTGCGGCTGTCCGCCTCCGTTAACACATCCGCCAGGGCATCCCATGATCTCAATGAACTGGTAATCTGCTTCACCGGATTTTACTTTATTCAGAAGTTCTCTTGCATTGCCAAGGCCAGATGCAACTGCAACTTTCACATCCATGCCTGCCACATTATAAGAAGCTTCTTTGATACCCTGTGTTCCACGAACATCTGTAAATTCAAGATTTGCCAGTTCTTCTCCAGTCAGAACTTCAACCGCTGTACGAAGAGCAGCCTCCATAACACCACCAGTTGCACCAAAGATAACACCTGCACCTGTAGACTCTCCCATCGGATCATCGAAATCCTCATCCGGAAGTGCGGTAAAGTCAATACCACAGCGTTTGATCAGTCTTGCAAGCTCTCTTGTAGTAATCGCGATATCTACATCAGGTACCCCTGCTGCATTCTGATCATCTCTTCCGATCTCAAATTTCTTAGCAGTACATGGCATAACACTGACAGATACAATCTTCTTAGGATCAATTCCTTCTTTTTCAGCGAAATAGGTCTTCAGCATTGCACCAAACATCTGCTGTGGTGATTTACAGCTTGACAGATTCTCTGTCATATCCGGGAAGTAATGCTCACAGTATTTGATCCATCCTGGAGAACAAGAGGTAATCATCGGGAGAACGCCGCCATTCTTGATACGATCAAGAAGTTCCGTTGCCTCTTCCATAATTGTAAGGTCTGCTGCCCAGTCTGTATCGAATACTTTATCGAATCCGATTCTACGCAGCGCTGCTACCATCTTACCTTCTACATCAGTTCCCATTGGATATCCGAATTCTTCACCAAGACCTGCACGAACAGATGGTGCTGTCTGAACAACTACATATTTTTCCGAATCTGCAATCGCATCAATGATCTGCTTCGTGTAATCTTTCTCATATAATGCACCTGTTGGACAGACAGCAATACACTGACCACAGGATACACAACTGGTCTCACCCAGCCCCATGCCAAATGGAGAGCCGATCATAGTAGCAAATCCTCGATTATTAGTACCGATTACGCCAATTCCCTGTACTTTCTCACATGTTGCAACACACCGACGGCATAAGATACATTTATTATTATCACGAACCATATGTGCTGCGGAATCATCCAGTTCATAATGATTCATAGCACCTTTGTAATAATCTTCATCATCTACGCCATATTCACGGCATAACTGCTGCAGTTCACAGTTACCGCTTCTGACACAAGACAGACATTTTTTCTCATGATTAGAAAGCAAGAGCTGTAATGTCTTCTTTCTAGACTCGATCAACTTCGGAGTATTCGTATATACTTCCATTCCTTCATTGATCGGATGTACACAGGCTGCTACCAGGTTTCTGGCACCCTTTACTTCAACTACACACATACGGCATGCGCCGATCTCATTAATTTCTTTTAAATAGCACAAGGTAGGTATTTTAATTCCTGCAAGATGTGCTGCTTCAAGGATAGTAGAACCTGCAGGAGCTGATACATCAAGGCCATTAATTTTAAGATTAATATTTTCCATATTCTCCATCCTCCATTACTCTTTATAAATAGCACCGAAACGACATTTTTCCATACAAGCTCCACATTTTACACACTTATCTGGATTGATGACATGTGGTTCTCTTACTGTACCGGAAATAGCATCATTCGGACAGGTTCTTGCACACAAAGTACATCCCTTACATTTATCTGCGTCAATCTTATATGTAAGAAGTGCTTTACAAACGCCTGCCGGACATTTCTTATCTACAATATGTGCAACATATTCATCTCTAAAGTAACGTAAGGTTGAAAGTACCGGGTTCGGAGCTGTCTGACCGAGAGCACACAGTGAATTTGACTTCAGATGTGCTGCCAGCTCTTCCAGCTTATCCAGATCTTCCATAGTTCCCTGACCATTGGTAATCTTCTCTAGAATCTCTAACATACGTCTGGTTCCGATACGGCATGGAGCACATTTTCCGCAAGATTCATCTACTGTGAATTCCAGGAAGAATTTTGCGATATCAACCATACAGGTATCTTCATCCATTACGATCAATCCACCAGATCCCATCATTGATCCGATTGCAATCAGGTTATCATAATCGATTGGAACATCGAAGTGTTCTGCCGGAATACATCCGCCGGAAGGTCCTCCGGTCTGTGCTGCTTTGAACTTCTTACCGTTTGGAATACCTCCGCCGATTTCTTCTACGATCTCGCGAAGTGTTGTTCCCATTGGAATCTCAACAAGACCTGTATTTTTAACTTTTCCACCAAGAGCAAATACTTTGGTTCCTTTAGATTTCTCTGTTCCCATGGATGCAAACCAATCCGCACCATTTAAAATGATCTGAGGAATGTTTGCCAGAGTCTCAACATTGTTCAGAATTGTCGGTTTCTGGAACAGACCCTTTAATGCAGGGAATGGCGGACGTGGACGAGGTTCTCCTCGATTACCTTCAATAGAAGTCATAAGCGCTGTCTCTTCTCCACACACGAATGCTCCTGCACCAAGACGAAGCTCAATATCAAAATCAAATCCTGTATCAAAAATATTTTTTCCTAACAGGCCATATTCTCTTGCCTGTTTAATTGCGATATTTAGACGCTCAACTGCGATCGGATACTCAGCACGTACATAGATATATCCCTGAGATGCTCCGATTGCATAGCCGGCAATTGCCATTGCCTCTAATACTACATGCGGATCTCCTTCCAGAACGGAACGATCCATGAATGCACCCGGGTCTCCTTCGTCGGCATTACAACAGACATACTTCTGATCTGCAGCATTTGCAGCAGCAAATTTCCATTTCAATCCAGTCGGGAATCCTGCTCCGCCACGTCCGCGAAGTCCGCTGTCCAGAATGATCTGGATAACCTCTTCCGGTTTCATCGTTGTAAGGACTGTACCAAGAGCTTCATATCCACGGGTTCCAATATATTCTTCAATATTTTCCGGATTAATAACACCACAGTTACGAAGTGCAACTCTGTGTTGCTTCTTATAGAACTGTGTTTCCTGCAGTGGAAGAATCTCTTCACTGCTCTTTACTGTCTCATCATAAAGAAGACGTTTTACAACTCTTCCTTTTAAGAGGTGCTCGGATACAATTTCCGGAATATCTTCTTCCTTTACCATTGCATAAAAAGAGCCTTCCGGATATACAATCATAATTGGACCTAATGCACACAAACCGAAACAACCGGTCTTAACAACACCAACTTCATTCTCTAATCCGTTTTTCTTAATCTCTTCTACAAGTCTTTCTCTGATCTTCTGGCTGCCTGAGGAAGTACATCCTGTTCCACCACATACCAAAACGTGCGAACGATACATAGACCTATACCTCCTTTACTTATAATTGCTGCGCCCCTAATGTGTATTTTGTAACGACCTGTCCCTTCTTCAGATGAAGTTCAAATACCTCCATCGCTTTCTCAGGATTCATCTTCACATAAGTTACTTTTTCTTTTCCTGGTTCCAATACTTCAACGATCGGCTCATACTGGCATAATCCAATACATCCTGTCGGAGTCACACTGATCTTATCCGTCAAAAATTCCTTCTGCACTGCATCTGATAAAGCCGTAAGCACCGGTCTTGCTCCACTTGCAATTCCACAGGTCGCCATACCGACAACGACTCTGGTCTGTGTCTCACTCTCAGAACGGACACCGACTTTTCCTTGATTTCTTTCTCTTATTGCTTTTAATTCTTCCAGAGATTTCATACCTTTCCTCCCTTTACGTCATAATGTTTCTCCGTCATCCACTTCTGCCTTATTCGTATCCAGATATTCCCGAATAAACTGAGACACTTCAGCATCTTTGAACGACAAGCCGCCTAATATATTCTTCATTTCCTTTGTATCAAGCACAAATCCTTTACCGTCATATTCATATTTATAATGAAAATCAATTGATTCATTGAATACTATCAATGTATAAATAGTCGAATTAATGTCACCCAACGGCATCCTATCAATATGAGACAATCCAAATACTGCCTTTACACAGGTGCCTTCCTGTTCCTTCGAGCAAATCGAAAAGCTTCCCCCGGTACTCTCAGCTGCCTGCTTAAAAAATGGAATACCAAGGCCAACTCTACGGGTCGTTCTTGTCGTGTAGAAAGGGTCCGTCACCTTTTTCACTTGCTCCTCATTCATTCCACATCCATTATCAGTTACCGATACTTCAAGAATGTCCTTTTCTGTATTTGCTATGACACTAATCTCTATGTAGCTGGCTCCAGCACGCACAGAGTTTTCTGTAACATCCAGAATATTCAATGCAATTTCTGTCATCATATCTATTCATATTTGGCCAGAATATCATCAATATCATCCACTGTAAGCCGGCCGTATACTTCATCATTAACCATCATGACTGGTGCCAGTCCGCAGGCTCCTACACAACGACAGGCATCCAGGGAAAATTTGCCATCTGGAGTACATTCTCCTCCTACGATTCCCAGTTTTTCCATCAGTTTATTGTAAATATCACCAGAACCTTTTACATAACAAGCTGTACCAAGACAGACAGAAATACGATAACGTCCTTTTGGGTTCAAGTTAAACTGAGAATAGAATGTGGCAACCCCATAGATCTTCTCTAATGGAATACCCGTTTCATCAGAAATGATTGTCTGAACCTCAATAGGCAGATATCCATAAATATCCTGAGCCCTTTGCATAATCGGCATCAAGGAACCTTTTTCGTCTTTCAGTTCATGAATCATCTCTAACAGTTCTTTTTTTTGTTCTTCCGTTCCATTGAACTGAACTGTAGATTTTTTAGAAAGCATTCTCTTTTACCTCCCTTAGTTATTGTCAAATTTTGTCGTTTTCACCAGAAAACTCATTTCATTTTTTCATTCTAGCATACAAATTTTCAAAAATCTATAGCTTTTTCTCATGTAATTTAGTTAATTTTCCGACAGCTTCGTTTGTTATTTCACTATCATATTGTTAAAATATTTTCAATTTTAAAAACCATTTTTTGTGTATTTTGTACAATTTCATGGTTGAATTCATCTTTTTGCAATGCTATACTAAAATAAATCTATCCATTCGGGAGGTATTTATGACAATCGAAAGAATAAAAACTTTGTTAGATGCGGATGTTCTTTATGGCAATAATTGTCTGGACAGTGAAGTACATTATGCTTTCTCATCCGATATGATGAGTGATGTCCTTGCCTACGCCGATGAACACTCCGCCTTAATTACTGGTCTGTGTAATCCACAGGTCGTACGGACCGCCGAGATGCTTGACATTGTCTGTATTATATTTGTAAGAAATAAAATCCCAGACTCCAACATTCTGACTCTGGCAGAAGAAAAAGGGATTGTCATACTCTGTACACGCCACGATATGTTCACATCATGTGGCATACTATACAGCAATGGATTACTTGGAGGTGTATAACTTCATGTGTGAAAAACTTGTATTTAATTACGTTATCTCTGGAGATGACTTCACACGCGCCGGGGAAGCCAGCAGTGATGTAAAAAACAAACTAAAAGTGATGGGAATCGACAATAATGTGATACGCAAGGTCGCAATTGCTATGTATGAAGGTGAGATCAACATGGTCATTCATGCCAATGGCGGCACGATCAAGGTCGAGATCGCACCAGATAATATTCGCATGATCCTTGCAGATGTTGGCCCAGGGATTGCGGATATTGATAAAGCAATGGAACAGGGATATTCCACTGCACCGGAAGAGGTTCGCGCTCTTGGCTTCGGTGCTGGAATGGGGCTCCCCAACATGAAGAAATACTCAGATTACATGAACATTGACTCAACGATAGGAGTAGGCACTACAGTCACCATGGATGTGCATTTTTAAACTGTAGGGAGGGAAACTTTTGAACAAATTCATTAATTCTGTACAACTGGATAAAAAAGCCTGCACAGGGTGTATCAACTGCATTAAATACTGTCCTACCCAAGCCATACGCGTACAGAATGGGAAGGCAAAGATCAACCCGAAATTTTGCGTAGATTGCGGCCGTTGCCTCAGGTATTGTCCACATCACGCAAAAGTGGCAATCTATGATTCCGTTGACGAAATCAAAAAATACAAATATACGGTTGCTCTACCAGCACCTTCACTCTACTCACAATTTAATAATCTTAAGAACATTGATATCGTGCTAAATGCCTTGCTTTCCATGGGCTTTGATGATGTTTTTGAGGTCAGCGCTGCCGCCGAACTTGTCTCTGAAGCTTCTCACGCATATATTCAGGAACATATTGATGAAGCACCTTTCATCAGCACCGCATGCCCTACCATTGTAAGAATCATTCGTGTGAAATTCCCAACGCTGATTCCAAGACTTCTCCCATTAAAGCCACCCGTAGAGGTCGCTGCAGAAATTGCACGAAAAAGAGCTATAGAAAATACAGGTCTGAACTCGGAAGATATTGGCATTTTCTTTATCTCTCCATGCCCATCAAAAGTAACTTATGTAAAATCGCCTTTGGGTATTGAGAAAAGCGAAATCGATAAAGTCCTTGCAATAAAAGAAGTATATCCTATTTTACTGGAGCACATGACACACGATGAATCTAGGTTAAAGCCCCTGTCTGAGTCTGGGCGGATCGGAATCGGCTGGAGCAACGCAGGTGGCGAATCCAGTGGATTGCTTACCGACAATTATCTGGCCTGCGATGGTATCATGAGTGCTTTAAGAGTATTAAGTGATCTGGAAGACGAAAAATTCCACGATCTTAAATTTGTAGAATTAAATGCATGTAACGGTGGATGCGTGGGCGGTTCTCTGACCGTTGAAAATCCCTACATCGCTACTGCAAAATCCAAGAAGTTACATAGGAATCTCCCAGTTTCAAGATCCCATATCAAGGATTTTGATGAACTTGATTACCACTGGTCTACCTACGTTGAATATGAACCTGTATTCCGCTTGGGCAAGTCTTTCCGCGAAAGTTTTGAAATGATGGGATTAATCGAAGAATTGACAGAGCAGCTCCCCGGTCTTGACTGTGGCTCCTGCGGTGCACCGACATGCCGCGCACTGGCAGAAGATATCGTACGGGGAAATGCAACGAAAAATGACTGTATCTATTCTTTCCACGAATATATCGGCACTTTATCAAAAGACATCTCTTCTATGATGTCTTCTCTGGAGAAAAGCGCTGATAAAGATGAAGATACCATGCGTATGCTAAAGGATTATATACTAAAACTGACATCCGAAATCGAGAAAAAGGAGCAATGATTATGAAAACTATTCAGTCACTGATCGACTCAGGAATCTTCACACTTAGTACAGTTGGAGATTCTTCCAGAACAATATCCAAAATATTTTGCTGTGATCTTCTGAGCATTGCCATGAGTAAGGCACCTGCTGAAAGTGCATGGGTCACTGTCATGGGAAATAAAAATACAATTGCTGTTGCTTCTCTGACCGACGTTTCCTGTATTATACTGGCAGAAGGAATTACTTTTTCCGAAGAAGACCTTTCCTGTGCTGAAAAAGAGGGAATTACCGTCTTTTCAACTGATCTTCCCATCTTTGATGCCGCACTAAAATTGCAGGAGTTATTACTATGATGTCCCTGTACTACGATCTGCACTTGCATTCTTGTCTGTCTCCCTGTGGTGATGATGACATGACACCCGCCAATCTTGTAGGCATGGCTTCTGTCAAGGGACTCGACGTAATCGCATTGACAGATCATAATTCATGCAAAAATTGTCCTGCTGCAATGAAACATGGGGAAGAATATGGCGTAATCGTGATCCCCGGAATGGAACTTACTACTGCCGAAGAGGTTCATGTTGTCTGCCTGTTTCCGGATCTGGAAAGTGCAATGTCCTTTGACGCATATATCTACGAACATATTCTTCCAATTAAAAACCGAGAAAATATATTCGGGAAACAACAGATCATGAATGAATTCGATCAAGTCATCGGACAAGTTGACCGGCTTCTGATCAGCGCTACTGACATATCTTTTGATCATGTATTCTCATTGGTAGAATCCTATCATGGAATTGCATATCCCGCTCACATTGATAAATCTACAACGAGCTTGCTGTCAAATCTCGGCTTTGTTCCTCCAGACAGCACATTTTCCTGTGCAGAAATTAACAATTTTGACCATCTCCATCGCATACAAAAAGAGCATCCCTACTTTTTAAATTGTAACATGATCAGTAGTTCCGATGCTCATTATCTTATAGATATCAATGAACCTTATTATCAGATTCATTCAGAATCCCGCAAGATTCCTCATATATTGAATAGTCTTATTCACCGGAATAATTAATTCCGGTGAATCTTATCCTTTGACCTTGTTCACAGATCTGCGTAATCTCCCCATCTTGTATCAGGTAAGCTTCCCCGTATATTGTCGTATTGTCGTCCTCACACAACACATAACTTCCATCTACCAGTGCATAAAATCTATTTCCCATACTGTCAGGACAGGTAATATCTTCTATTATCCGCTTTCCATCCAGCATATGTTCTCTAACTTCCTGATAATGAGGCAAAATCATCAGTTCTGTTAACCCCAGTCCTTCCATATATCTCTGATACTCTGGATCTTCTGATTCTCCTTCCAACTCCGGCTGTGCATATACGATTCTGGCACAATTCATACTTCCGGCACTGATTCCCATAACAATTCCCGAAAATCCACAGAGTAATTCTTTTAACCCCAATTCTCTAAAGAATGCATTTTGTGTTGGAACATGACCGCCTCCTAAGATCAATATATCACTCTCCTGGATCAGCCACTGGATATCCTGTGCATTCCTGCTGTCACACACCGCAATATCTGCAAGGGACAGCCCTGCATATTCAAATGCCATTCCAAAAGTATCGCACATCTCATCATTCATCTCATAATTTTCAGGGTCTGCACTGATAATCAGACACTGCGAATTCTCGTTCCATCCATCAGACAGATTCTTTACAAATTCATTTTCCTCATTCCATTGACACGGAATATCTATCCCTTCCTGTTCACACGGACAACAGGGACTGCTTGTCAAAAATACTCTCATAATAATCTTCTCCGCTTATTATCTAATAAATACCATCTTATGTTCATCAGAATATTCTTCTGTAAAATGATAATCAAGCCTGTCAAAAGTACTCATATCTTCTACACATTCTATCTGATGTTCCGCCATAAAACGCACCATCTCACCTCTTGCCATCTTGGCATACGTTCCTTTTTCCTTCACCTTGCCGCCAATCAGTTCCCCAAACACAATTTCAATCATAGAAACATTTTCCGGCAAATAACGACTTATGCATTTGCTGTATTCTTTGGAAGCCAGATTTATAACCACATCCGTTCCTTCACAGACTTTTCTGGCAATCTTATCTCCCCAGAATTCATATAGATTGTACGGTTCTTTCTGAAATCTTGCCTGCATCTCCAGGCGATATGGAACCACTCCATCTAATGGATTTAAGACACCATAAAATCCCGACAAAATTCTCAAATGTTCTTCCAGATAATCCCATGAAGTCTGATCCAGTACGGCAGGTGCCATATATTGATATTGAATTCCCTCGTATGCAAGAATTGCCGGAGTCAGGTATGTATCCAGTTTCATATTCTGAAAACGTTCATAATTCAAAGAAGCAATCTTATCATTGCAATTCCAAAGTTCTTTCGCTTCCTGATAAGATAAACTCTGTATCACATTTCGCAGATACTCTGTCTCTTCCATGAAGCACGGTATTCGGCTTACTGCTATAGAATCATTGTCTATTACCATTTTTTTTGCCGGTGATATTATAATCTTCATAGTATCCTCCTCTGCTTTCCATGATTATTATACATATTTTTCTCTCAAAAGTCATTTTATTTCATCCATTATCCCAATGTCACAGCTTCGTGCATACATTCATACTCCTTCGCAAGAAAAAGTTCCGTCACGAAATCTGCCAGATCTTTCTTAAGATAATCATACATTTCTTTATTATCTTCGTATTTTTCGCACATCAGTTGTTTTAATAGTTTTTTAAGCAATTTTTTTGTTGCTTCCTTTCCCATCTTATCAACTTTTTCCTGAAGTTTATAATAATCCTCTTCTGTTGCCGGTAATCCCATTGGTTTCTGTATCATCATGCATCCAAGTACATGGCGAAGCACTATTCTGCAAATATTATAAAACTGATTCTGATATTCTCCATCGTAATCATTCAGAATCTGAACAATATATTCCATCGGAAGTTTTTCCAAAAATTCCTGCTCCAGGCAGATGCATTCTATATAGCGTTCTATCGCTTCTATTCCTTGATTGGCATGGAATTGGCTAAGTGTCGGATAATCCATAGTAATCAACGTTTCCTGCGGTGCAAATCTCACATCATAATGGCGGAAGAAGCCTGGAATTGCCTTCTTTACCGTCTCGCCATAATTCTTGTTCCCATAATCACAAAATCGAACAATCATCAGATTATATTGTTCCTTGGCATCTTTTACCTTTTGAAGGATTTTCTGAACACCCGTTTCATACGCATCACTGGCCAACATCTTTTTTCGCTTTGAATCCGTGCTTGGATACATCTTTGAAGGATTCGGCTCAGCACCTGCTTCCTGCTCCTGTGCCATCCGAATGCAGAATTGAACTGCTTCCATTAATTTTCCTGCCGTTTCATAGGTGACAGAAGTACTTTCATAAGATGTATATCGTCCTGCAAGCTTTGTTACAATAGAAAGAAGTTCTTCCAGTCCATACCCTTCTTCCTCATATTCTTTTTGCATCTCATATCATCTCCCTTCTTGTTCTTCTGTCGCTTAATAAAGATCCTGAAGAGCCTGAAGATACAACTCTCGATCCCATCTGGGCACAACATCAAACCTTGCATATTCTCCTCTTCCATCCGTCCTGTGATGTTCCCGGTACCCCGACCGTATCGCCCGCGCAAAAACTTCCAGGCAGGTGCTTTCCAGATATTCCAGGTCACCGTAACAGACTGTCTCATACTGTTCTTTCATAAAATGCAACAATTCATCATCCGAAATCTCATCTTGCATCTCATTCTTATACAGCATAAAGATGTCGTGTAGCCTTGCAATTGTATCCACATAATTTTCCTGAGAAATATACTGTGAATCGCAGAATTCATAGATAATCTTCGGAAGAATTCCCTCGCCAAACTCAATTCTTCTCTGCCGCCTTAAATTATCAGTCCGTTCCCGAACCAGAAGTTTTGCTTCTTCCTTCGAAAGAACCAGTCCAAACTTCTGCGCATACTCATTTGTATGAACGATAGCTGTTAATTGGTTTTGATCTGACAACATCTCTAACAGATTATTTTTTTCCACCTGACAAACGCCCCTTTCATGGTAAGTTCCATGATTATACACCCACGGTTGGATACTTACCAGACCTGAAATTTTGGCGATTTTGTGGTAATATAAAAGCACAAAATAAAAAAAGGATGAAGTTTCAAAAATCTTCATCCTTTTTCATTTTACAGCATATACAACAATGCATTACAGATACATGCCGCGATATTGCTTCCGCCTTTTCTTCCTTTTGCTACGATGTATGGTGTATGTTCCAGTGTTAATATCATCTCCTTAGACTGCACCACATTGACAAAACCTACCGGAACACCAATCACAAGTTCCGGTCGGATCTTTCCTTCCCGGATCAGTTCATACAACCGAATCAGAGCAGTCGGTGCATTTCCAATTGCAAAGATCAGCTTTTCATTTAATTCGCAGGCTTTTTCCATACTGGCGACTGCGCGGGTCGTTCCATTTTGTTTCGCTCTTTCTGCCACATCATCGTCGGACATAAAGCAATAGACCTGACCACCATACCTTCCCAGTTCCTTTTTATTGATACCTGAACGCCCCATCTGTGTATCTGTCACAATAGATGCGCCATTTCGAATTGCCTCCAAAGCCTGTTCTGTTACGTCTTCTGAAAAGATAAGATTCCTTGCATAATCAAAATCTGCACTGGTATGAATACATCGCTTGATAATCGGAGCCTCTTTTTCCGGCAAAACGATTCCTTCCTTTTGTAATTCTTCTGTTATAATCTCAAAACTTCGCTTCTCTATCTCAGTAGGAAGCACATTTTCAATCTCCATCTTCATCAATCCGTTATCCCTCTGTCCATAATTTCATAGATTTTCTTCATATCCAGATGCTTTCGAAGGCTATCTGCCAGCAGATCATACTGAGTTTCCTTAAATGCTTTCAGATCTACACCTTCCATTTCATCTGGATCTATGCCCTTGTGTTTTGCGATTGCACGTATCATTGTCGTAGTTACTTCTTCCTTATCAAAAATGCCATGGACATAAGTTCCGTAGACATTTCCCTTAGATAATCCATCCTCACTACTTTTTTCCTGAACATAGTCTTTTATTCTGCTCATCGGCATATCCTTGCCTCTGGTCTCTCCCATATGAATCTCATACCCTTCAAATGCAATGCCAGACAGTTCCTTAAGGATTCCACCGATATGTTGAAATGTACCATTTACTCTCGTTCTGGTCTTCTGACGAACAAATGTTGTCTCCATTGGTAGTAATCCCATTCCATCGATTCTTCCACCGGCTTCCACACTTTCTGGATCACTTAGACTTTCACCAAGCATCTGATAACCGCCACAGATTCCCCATACGATCGTTCCCTTAGCTGCCGCTTTTTTCACTTCCGTCTCCAGCCCATTCTGCCGCATCCAAAGCAGATCTTCCATCGTATTCTTCGTTCCAGGCAAAATGATCATATCGGGATGTTTTAACTCTCTGCAATCTCTTACATATCTCAAAGATACACCTTTGATGTTCTCCAACACAATAAAATCCGTAAAATTAGAGATTCTTGGCGTCCGAATTACTGCAATATCAATGAGTCCCGCTTCTTTTCGCCCATGAAAACGCTCTGTCAGGCTGTCTTCATCTTCAATCTCAACAGAAAGATAAGGAGTAACTCCTACCACTGGAATGCCGCCACGCTCTTCCAACATCTGAATTCCAGGATCCAATATTGTCTTATCTCCACGAAATTTATTAATGATCAAACCTTTGACCATATTCTTTTCTTCTTCCTCCAGGAGCATTAATGTTCCCAAAAGCTGAGCGAATACTCCTCCTCTGTCAATATCTCCAACCAGGAGCACCGGGGACTTCGCCATCTTCGCCATCCCCATATTAACAATATCATCCTGCTTTAGATTAATCTCTGCGGGGCTTCCCGCCCCTTCGATCACAATAATATCGTAAGTCTCTTCCAACTTATGGAAGGCTCTCATAATCTCAGGAACTAATTTCTTTTTATAGGCAAAGTACTCTCGGGCGCTCATATTCTGTAAGACTTCTCCGTTAACGATTACCTGCGATCCCGTATCATTGGTCGGTTTTAACAGAATTGGATTCATCTCTACCTGAGGAGCAATGCCTGCTGCTTCCGCCTGAACCACCTGAGCACGTCCCATCTCCAGGCCATTTTCCGTAATAAAAGAATTCAATGCCATATTCTGGGATTTAAAAGGTGCCACTTTATATCCATCCTGCCGGAAGATCCGACATAGTCCCGCGCAGATCAGACTTTTTCCTGCATTTGACATTGTTCCCTGTATCATAATTGTCTTAGCCATGCAATCATCCTCTCATTCTCATCTTTCGTACGGACGGCAATACGATAGTAACCTTCCGATAATCCCCGGTAATTCTTACAGTCACGAATCAGGAATCCTGCGTTCAACGCTTGAGCGTAAAGCCCCGGTTTTCCCGAGAAAAATATATAGTTTGCTTTGGAACCATATATGGAATACCCCAACATCTTCATTTCTTGAATCATTGCATCTCTTTCCACAGAAATATATTCTCTTGTTTCCTGTATATACTGTGCACAATCATCAAGCGCAGCTACGCCTCCCATCTGTGCCAGAATTGAGACATTCCAAGGCTGAAGCACATCTGTCATCCTTCCAAGCAATTCCTGATTGCAGCTGATTCCATAGCCAAGCCTGAGCCCAGGCATACAAAAAAGCTTCGTAAATGCTTTGACAATCAGAAGCTTAGAATAATTCTGCCTCTTTGGACACATCTCATAGAATTCAGGATGATCCAGAAAGTCGATAAAACATTCATCCAAAACCACCCAGACATCACATTCCTGACATCTGTTCAGAATCTTTTCCAATAATTCCTGCTGAATTGGCTGTCCGGTCGGATTATTGGGATTGCAGACAAAAAACATATCCATCTGTGAAGTTATCTGATCAAGAATCTCTTCTGTAACCTGGAATTCCTGAGACTTTTGAAGCTCATAATATTGAATCTCGGTTCCGACTGCCTTCAATGCCTTTTCATATTCCGCAAAAGTTGGCGCCAACAAAAGAGCCTTCCTTGGCATCACTGCAAGTACCGCTGCATAGAATAATTCTGCCGCTCCATTTCCACAGACAATTTCTTCTTCCTGTACATGCTCGAACTTTGCGATCGCTTTACTCAATGCACTGCATTGAATGTCTGGATAATGCACAATCTGATCTGCCTGCTCACGAATCGTTTTCAATACTTGTATCGGAGGACCTAACGGATTACTGTTCACTGAAAAATCCAGGACATTTTGATTACGATAGATATCGCCTCCATGAATCTGTTCTCTCATTTATTTCTCCTGTCTAATTATTTTCTATATCATCCATAGAATGCCAATTTTAATAACACTGAAAATCACCAGTGCAGATATCGCTGTTGCATACAGCAGCGTATGTGCCTTTCTGATATCCTGAATCAAAATTGCGCGAATTGGATCTCCAATCGTTGGTTTCTCATATAATTTCCCAAAATACCATGCATTTCCTGCCAGCTGTATATCCAAAGCTCCCGCCATGACAGACTCTGTCTGCGCAGCATTCGGACTTTTATGGTTATATCTGTCTCTTCGATAAATATGGACTGCATTTTTCCAATCCATCCGTGTCAACACAGATGATAATATCATACACCATGCTGATAGTCGGGCCGGAATATAATTCACTATATCATCCAATTTTGCTGCTGCCGTTCCAAAATAAAGATATTTTTCATTCTTATATCCCACCATGGAATCCATGGTATTCACTGCCTTATAAGCAAATCCCAGCACTGCGCCACCAATCATCAGATAGAAAAGCGGTGCGATGACTCCGTCAGATGTGTTTTCTGCAACGGTTTCCACTGCCGCTTTTGTCACGCCTTCTTGTGTAAGATTCTCTGTATCTCTTCCAACGATCATGGATACTGCCTTTCTTGCCTCTTCAATCCCTTCCCGTTCCAATGCCTGATAGACCTTATCGCTTTCAGTTTTCAAGGACTTTGTAGCAAGTATCTGATAGCACATGAAACTTTCCACTGCCATTCCAAACTGCCATGCATATCCATAAGCAGCCCACAAGATCAGTGCAGGAACCGCCGCACTGATACCGACTACTATTAGCACCAGAACACCCCCACCAATACGCTCTCCTCGTTTAGACTCTGGGAAACAATTTCTGATAATTCGTTCCGCTGTCGTAATCAGATGCCCGATCAGCCGGACCGGATGATACAGCCACCTGGGATCTCCTAAGATCAGATCCAGCAAAAAACCGATCCATACTGATATTGTCATCTGTAATAAAAAGCTCATAACCTTCTCCATTTCCTACCTGATAATCATAATAACTTCCGGCAGGATATGCATATTTTTCCATAATACTCATAATCGTCCCGCCATGTACTACAAATGCTGCCCTTTCAATCCTATCTCTGCGACATTCCTCTAATGCTGCCTCAAATCCCAAAATACTTCTCCTTGAAAATTCTTGCCGACTCTCTCCGCCGGGGAATGGCAAGGTTCCGTTACTGTCAATCCACTTCTGATAATCCTCGCATTCTGCCAACTCCCGATAATTCTTATTTTCAAAAAGTCCAAAATCGCACTCTGCAAGTTCATGAATTACCGTAACTTTTCGCCCTGGATAGACAATGTCCGCCGTCTGCCTGCATCGCTTCAGCGGACTGGTATATATTCTCTGGACATCCGGATAAGATCTCTGTCTCAGAAGCTCGATTCCTTCCGTACATAAAGGTTCATCCGTTTTACCGATATATCGCTTCATTCGATTGCCCTCTGTCATCGAATGACGCAATAAAAAGATTCTCATCCTTTAATCACCTTCCCAATCCCGCAAGACACACGGTGTACAATTTCTGCCTCTTTAGCAAGTCTGGTACAGATCCTGCCCGTCTGCTCACGATATACCCTCTCAAATGGATCTGCCGGAACAATTCCGTAACCAATCTCATCACTGATCACAATCATTTCTGGATTTCGCTTTAAAATCTGCTCTGCAAAATCCTCCGGCAATATATCGTTACGCATCATCCTCTCGATATAAACATGAAAATGATGGATTCCCTGACATTCATACACATCTTCTTCTCCACAGCTTCGTCCATCTATCCATGATATCCTCGGATATATCTCCTTTGCATAATCGAGCTTACCCTGATAAGCCCCTCCGATAATTAAGATCATACAGCCAATCCTTTCACAATCACGTCCACAATGACAACCGACACTGCCATCAGAAGTTCACACATCTGCAGAAAATATCCCGCCAGATCTCCCGTAATTCCACCAAATTTTGACATAGACATCCGATAATAATACCAAAACACCAGCCCGGCAGTCACAATTGCCACAATTCCTAAGATCTTCCCGGTCAATACCATACTGCTGCAGATAATTGCCACATAGATAAGTAATACTCTCTTAGATGCTTTTTTTACAGCATTCTGAGAGAATGTTGCCGCCATTCCTTCCTTTCTTGCCTGCGGAAATGTAATCACTGACAATCCGCTTAATGATCTGGATAGCAGAAAACTCCATGCAATTACGGTGACACTTCTAATCGTAAGGGAGGAATAAATTCCCAGATAAGCTAACAGATAAACCGCACAAGAGATGATGGCAAACGCTCCTGCATGAGAATCCTTCAGAATCTCAAGTCTCTTCTCCCTTGGCTGATAGGAACTGACAGCATCCTGCGTATCCAGAAATCCGTCCATATGAATTCCTCCAGTAATCGCAATCGGCACCAACAATAATAGAATGGTCCAAAAAAGATCCGAGAATAGGACACCTTGTGAAGCAGCCACTCCTTTCAAGACAAATAGCCCATATGTTATAGCTCCTATCACGCCTCCAACCAACGGAAAAAAGCACATAGCATACGATATATTTTCTTCTGTCCATTCACTCTTTGGCATAGGGATTCTGCTATACATCGAAAATGCAATTTTAAAACTATTCCATATTCTGCTCATCCTTAATTAACACTGGGATACCATACACCACTTCCGTCACTCGATCTGCCAGACTGGCAATTCTCTGATTCACCATTCCCATCATCTGCCGATACTGTTCTGTCTCAGGACTGTAACCATTGATATCCGAATTCACTTCATTGGTCACAATCGTAAGACACAACGTATGCTCTGATAAGTGAATCAATCCGTCCAGAATCTCTTCCAGTGTCTCCTTCCTTCCCTTTATCGTTCCATCCTCACGGTAGAATTCATTTGCCACAAGATTCGATACACATTCCAATAATATTCCTTCATTATCAGGAATTGGCATATTCTTTAGATCCGTGTACCGTTCCAGTGTGGTAAATCCCTTTCCGGCGCGAAGCCTGTGGTGGCGTTCTATCTTTTTCACCGTCTCTTCTCCATAAGGCTTCATTGTTGCAATATAAAGAAGGGACTGGTCCTTTCCTGTCTGCTGTCTATGCCCGATCAACCAATCCTCTGCATAAGCAGACTTACCACTTCCACTTCCGCCTGTAATCATATGTATCATTATCGATCACCAAGTTCTTCATAATCTTCTATATTATTTTCTGAAAATGTACTCATTTTGTGATAAACTTCTAAAGCCATCTCGAGAACCGGCAAAAAAGCAACCGCCCCCGTCCCTTCTCCAAGACACATATGACAATCCAGCGATGCACTTAAATTCAACTCTTCCAGGATCACATGCATTCCAGGTTCTTTTGATACATGAGAGGCAATCATATATTCCCTGGCATCAGGACATATTCTCGCTGCAATTAAGGCTGCCACAGCAGATATGAATCCATCCATCACCACCGGAAGATGGCAATAAGCTCCTCCCAGATATATGCCGGCAAGACCTGCCAGATCAAAACCTCCCACTTTACTTAATACATCCAGAGCATCTTGGGGATCCGGCTGATGGAGCGATATAGCCTTTTCAATTGTCTGAATCTTCCGATTCAGACCCTCACTGGTAAGTCCAGCACCTCTTCCAGTCATAAATTCTACCGGACGATTCAAAAGGACCGATGCTACAGCACTGCTGGTTGTCGTATTTCCAATTCCCATCTCACCAGTAGCCAGAATCTGATAACCTTCTTCTTTTTTCTCTATAGCAATCTGTATTCCAGTCATAACAGACTGAATAGCTTCTTCTCTGGTCATAGCCGGTTCCCGCGCCATATTTTTCGTTCCATACGCCACCTTATAATCGGGTACTCTGGTGTCTACCGCCATCCCAATATCAATAGGAAACAAGTCTACTCCGGCTTTTTTGCACATAATCGCTGCACTAGTGTTGCAATCCAGAAAATTTTCTGCAACAATCGCTGTTACTTCCTGACCGCTCTGTGTCACACCTTCTGCTACAACTCCATTATCTGCACACATGGCAATCAATGCTTTCTTATCAATTTTTACATCCGCAGTTCTGGTAATTCCGGCAATTCGAATGATATTTTCTTCCAGTTTCCCAAGACTGTGCAGTGGTTTCGCAATAGAATTCCACTGTTTTGATGATCGTTCCATTGCCCTTCTGTCAATAGGTTCGATTGCTTTGATGATCTGCTCTAATGTCATTTTCTTTCCTCTTTTCTGCTGCATTGATCCAAAAATGCTTCTACAACCTTTAAGTTGCCGCAATAATGTATGTGCGGATATCCCGCCAATATGGTCTCTGTACTTACCATACACTTCCAGGAGCGTTCCGACAACGGCTTTTTCGCCACAAATTCCTGCCCACACTGTGTGGAATCATAGTAATGAAATTCATGTGCCGGTAATGCATCTATTTTTTTTCCGAAGGCAGTTCCCTGAGACAATGTTACATATCCAAAGCGTTTTAATGATGATGTATAGAAGCTTTTACCTTTTAACGCCCCTACCATTTCATAACTCTTTCCATCTTCAGCGGTAATACTTTCCTGCAGATACATAAAACCTCCACATTCCGCCATGCATGGCAATCCCTCTTCAAGAGCCTGACGAATTTCAAGGCGAATACTTTGATTCTGGCACAAGTCCTTTGCACATAATTCCGGATACCCTCCATAGAAGAGAAGTCCATCCAGTCTGTCAGGAAGATGCCTGTCCCTTACCGGTGAAAAGGGCATCAATTTTACTCCCCGGTCTTCCAGAATATCCAGATTATCCTGATACATAAAGCAGAATGCCTCATCTTTCGCCAGACCGATGCGCAATCCATCATAACGTTTTTTTAAATATGAAGTCGATGTGTCCGGCAAGTCTGGCGCTGTCCGTGCCAATTTCACCAATCCATCCAGATCCAACGTCTGCTCCAATGTCTCTCCCAGATTCTTAAGTTTCAACTGAAGGGATTCTATTTCCTGCGGCATCTTAAGCCCAAGATATCTACTTTCCAACACGCAGTCTTCAATAACAGGAACGTAACCATATACTTTTACACTCGTCTCACGTTCAATCGTTTCTTTCATTCGCCCATACATCATTGGTGACAGACGATTCAAGATCACACCCGCAATCCGGCTGTCCGTCCGATATTGAAGAAACCCCTGAATCAGCGGAACAATAGAAACACTGATACCTTTACAATCCAGAATCAATACTGCCGGTGTCTCTGTCGTATCTGCCACATCATAAGCACTTGATTCCACAGATGTACCCGCAAGGCCATCATAATACCCCATAACACCTTCTATTACGGCTATATCGCATTTTGAGCCATTCTTATATAGAAGATGCCTGACTCCCTCTCTTCCACATAAAAATGTATCCAGATTATAACTATCAAGTCCAATAACTTCCCGATGAAACATCGGATCAATATAATCCGGTCCACATTTAAATGCAGCGACCCGAAATTCTCGGTTCTTTAACGCCTGTAATATTCCGCAGGTAATCATGGTCTTTCCGGTCCCACTTCTTGGTGCAGTTAACAGTATTCTCGGTATCCGACTCATTCTCTTCCATCCTCATTACACGTAAAGCTAATCACAGAGACTGGATTCTGTCCCATCATCATATGATAGCTTCCCACACTTTTTGACTTTGCCACTGATATCTGGACAATCTCTTCCTCTGTAACCTTCACCTCATCACAACACTTAACAGCTTCTGCCAAAGTTTCCAATGCAATAGCGTTAATCACTACTCGAACTTTTGGATTCTTCTGCGCCACAGTCTGTATAATTTCTTTCATATGTCCCTTACTTCCGCCAATAAACACACAATCCGGTGCCGGAAGTTCTTCTAATACATCTGGTGCTTCTCCTGCAATTACTGTAAGATTGTCGACTTTCATCTTTCTCTGATTCTGAAGTATCAAGGCAACTGCTTCTTCATTTCTCTCTATCGCATAGACATGTCCCTGATCTGCCCGAATTGCTGCTTCCACAGAAACAGAACCGGTACCTGCTCCAACATCATACACAATAGAATCTCTCTTTAGATGCAGTTTTGAGAGGCTGACACTACGAACTTCCTCTTTTGTCATAGGTACATCTCCACGCACAAATTCTCGATCCGGCAATCCATGAGTCGTCACCTGCGTTCCTCCCTTTGGATTTTCAATATACACTATTGCAAGATCTCCGCCGTTATAATCTACCAGAGATTCTGCCGTTCCCGACTCAATCTTCTCAGCTTCATACGCCAGATCGCTCCCAATGCAAACATTCAGATTGCCATACCCATATTCCATCATTTCTCGACATATGCTTCGGACTCCATCTGCATTTCCCGAAAGAGCAATCGTCTTCTTATGATTACGGATAACAGAGATTAAATTAGTTTTCCTTCCATGAACGCTGGTCAGTGCTGCATCATCCCAGGAAATGCCCAACCTGGCACAGAAATAGGCTACCGAAGAAATTCCAGGAACCACTTCCGCTTCAATATCCGGCTCCTGTTGTAATAACTGAAGCAGCTTCTTGGCACCACTATAGAACCCTACATCACCGGATAATGCGACTACAACATTCTCATACTCTGGATGTTCTTTAATATAAGCAAGTATCTCTTCCGGCTTGTAAGCCGCATAGGATGGCTGCTCTGCTTTTGCAGAAGACTCCAGCATACGCTTTGCTCCAATCAGTAACTGCGCTTTCTGACAGAGTTTTTTTCCTTGCACCGTAAAGGTATCTTCCGGCCCCATTCCGATTCCTACGATAGAAACTTTCCACTTATCTTGTAAATTTAATTCTTTCTTTAAAAACCCACACATTTCTCTATATGCAAGTCCCGTCTCCTGAAAAGGCCGTCCGATTACAACCAGTCCAACGCCCGCAAGTCTGGCAGCCTGGCATTTTTCTCTGTATCCTCCCACATTGCCAGATTCCTTCGTCACCAGATACGCAATCTCAAATTCCCGCAGCATTGCCAGATTCATCTCAACCGAAAACGGCCCTTGCATGCAGATCAGATGTCTTCCAGTAAACCCAAGATCTTCGCACTTGGCAGCTACATTCTGCAGAGAGAGCACTCGCGCATAGACTCGCTCCTGATAATCTGTTAGTCTGGTATACTCCTCCAACTCTTTACTTCCAGTTGTTACGAGAATATTTCCTTCCGTCTGTTCCAGAAATCGAATGGCTTCCTCCATATTCTCTACACAGACACAATCCTGCATCTGACTGGATTCTCTGACCAGGCGCAGATAATCTGCATTGCACTGTTCGCAGGCAGTTCTCAGATTCTCCGTCACTTCTTTGGCATAGGGATGTGTCGCATCAACCACATAGCGTGGCCGATATTTTCGAATAAATTGTTGCATTTCTTCACAATCCATCCGATTGTGAGATACGGTAATATTCGTATCTTCTGGAAGAAGGCTCTCTCCATATGAAGTTGCAACACAGACATGTACCTGTACCTGCCTTTTCACCAAATATTCCGCCAGTTTCCTGCCTTCTGTAGTTCCTCCGAAGATTAATATCTTAATCTCTTTCATAACGATATCCCCTTGGCGTAACCATTTTTCCGTCTATTACTTTTGTATCACAATTTCCGATAAATACTGTAGAGAACATATCTACTGCTGTTTTCTGTAATTCCTTCAAGGATAGTATCTGCATCGCTTCACCTTCTCTTGCGATATTTTTTACAACACCACATACGGTATCTTCCGATTTATATCGGAGCATCAGATCACATGCCTTATCCAGATAATCTGCCCGCTTCTTACTGGATGGGTTATACAGGCAGATCACAAAATCTGCTTGCGCTGCCGCAAGAAGTCTCTTTTCGATCTTCTCCCATGGAGTCAGAAGATCACTGAGACTGATCAGACAACAATCATGGCTCATAGGCGCTCCTAAGACTGCCGCACCGCCTATAGCCGCTGTCACTCCCGGAATAATCTCTAATTCAATATCCGGATATTTTTCTCCAATCTCATACATCAACCCGGCCATGCCATAGATTCCGGCATCCCCACTGCATACCATTGCTGTCGTCCGCCCTTTTGCAGCTTCTTCAAAAGCCATCTCACAGCGACGAACCTCCTGTCTCATTGGGGTAGTCAAAAACTCTTTTTCACCGAAATATTCTCGAAGAAGATCAACATACACCGTATACCCTACGATTACATCGCATTTCTTTAACGCTTCCGCTGCTTTGATCGTCATCTGTTCATATGATCCCGGTCCGATTCCTATCACATATATCTTATTCAAAACTTATCCTCCATTCTTTTACGGCAAGTGCAACGGTGACCCCATTACCCGCTTGTTTTTTTACAATAAGCTGTCCAGATTCACTGGCACACAAAGCACTGCGTTCACACACATTATCAACACCAGTCACCCGTTCTACGAATCCAGACGACGTGAAATCGCCTTTTACCTCTTGTAATTCTTTCGAACTATATACCTGAAATTGTAATCGGTGTGCCAAACAGTATTCAAGAATTCCTGGTTCATTTGCCTTTATATCAATACTCGCAACCTGCCAGATACTTTCCGGCCAGATATGATTCTGCCGCAGAACATTGGTGACGGCCAGTTCAATCTGTTCTGCTTCTGTATGCTTCCTACATCCGATTCCTGCGACAACAACTTTTGGAATCAGATACAATGTCTGGCTCCATGCAGGATTTCGATAAATTCCTACCGATATATCCGGTTCATTTTTTCCCTGGTCTTCTATCAGATTCCAGAGGACAAGTCCCCGTGGAAGCTTTCCTTCCACATTCTTCTCATTACCCTGAAAATCAATCAAAACCGGCGTCTCCTTCAATATATCTGCTGAGATTCTTTTTGCTCTTTTCATATCCTGTATCTGAAGTCCGTTTTTTACTGCAAAAACATCCACTGCCCATTTTTGGTTAATATCAGTCGCTGTCGTGATCACCGGCAGTGCCTGTACCTTTTCACAGACTAACAGAGCCAGCTCATTAGCCCCACCTATATGCCCAGATAATAGAGGAATACAATGGATTCCCATTTCATCAATGACCAAAACAGCCGGATCCTTCTGCTTTGATCTTACATATGGCGCTATAGCACGTACTGCAATGCCTGTAGCTCCAATGAAGATCAGCGCATCCTGACTTTCAAACTGTTGTCTGGTCCAGTCTGACAGAGTAAGATCTGTCGCTTCTGGTATGCCCATACATTTGACATCTACGGTTACCCGATACTCTTCCGCTCTCAGTCCGGCCGCCACTTTGTCTGCCAGGATTTTGCCTTTTTGTGTAAAACATATGAGTGCTACATTCATTTACTCTGTTCCTTCCCGATATTCCGTAGTAAATGTAGGATCATATAACTTTGATCGCTGATAATGATTATGGCTGACAACATCTCCAACAATAATCAATGCTGTCTTTCTAATTCCATGAGACTTTGCCGTCTCTTCCAATGTCTCTATCGTACAGATATGTGTCTCTTCCTCAGGCCAGGTCGCCTTATATACAATTGCAGCCGGTGTATCCGGTTCATAACCTCCACAGATCAGTTGTTCTGTCAGTTTCGCCAGTAGTCCTGTACTTAAGAACAGTACCATGGTCGCCCTGTGCTTTGCAAATGAAGCAATACTCTCTCTCTCCGGCACAGGTGTCCTTCCTTCTGTTCTTGTAATGACCACACTCTGCGATACATCCGGCAAAGTATATTCCAGATTCAATGCTGCCGCAGCACCACAAAAAGAGCTTACCCCCGGGCAAGAATCATATAGAATGTTCTTCTCATCCAGAATATCCATCTGCTCTCGAATCGCACCATAGAGACATGGATCTCCCGTATGCAGCCGGACAGTCATCTGACTCTTTTTTTCTGCCTGTATCATTACCTCTATCACTTCCTCCAGCGTCATGAATGCGCTATTGTAGATCTTACATCCTTCTTTCGCATATTTTAAAAGTCCCGGATTCACTAAGGACCCTGCATAGATAATTACGTCAGCATCTTCAATCATCTTCTGCCCCCTGACTGTAATCAGATCTTCTGCCCCAGGTCCAGCTCCAACAAAATGTATCATAACGCCTCTCCTTCTTTCACAAATAACAATGTATAATACCCTGCATCTTCAGGAATCTGTTCTGTTCCATAATAGATATGCTCCGTCTTCATTCCACAGTTTTCTACCATGACAACAGATGCATCCATATCTTTTAGCTGTTCTTTTACATGCGGAAGTTTCTTTCCTGCCTTCATAAGAATCTTTGTTCCTTCTAACTGCAGAGCCTCTTCAATCTGATATGAAGCCGGAATAATGTGAATCTGTTCCGCTTTCTCAGCAATTCCTATATTCAGTCTCGCCGCTGCTGCACAGAATGATGGAACTCCGCTGACCATCTCTACCTCATATCCCTTTTTTTGAATCTCTTTATGCAGATAAATATAAGTAGAATACACTGCAGGATCTCCTAATGTTAAAAATGCCACTTTCTTTCCTTTATCCAGGCAACGACTCAAAACTTTCGCACCTTCCTCATGATTCTTTTGTAAAGTCTGCTCATCTTTTGTCATAGGCATATAAATCCCCAACAGCTCTTTTTGTTCAATCTCTGGATACGCTTCCCTGACAATCTGATAAGCAACCGTTTCCATCGGATTCCTGCCCGGAACCGCAATCACATCACATTCTCGAATAACTCGCAATGCTTTTACTGTTAAAAGCTCCGGATCTCCGGGGCCTACGCCAACTCCATATAAGATTCCTGCCATCTTCATTCTCCTTGTGTCTTTATTACTATATGATGCTAGGTCATACGCTTTTGACCCTAACTTTATATTTTTCTATCAGATGTTCTGCCTGGCTGGTCTTTCCAAGAATACCATATATATTGGAAAATGTGATCGCACCAATCTGAAGCTCACCTGCTGCCCGGTAATTCAAATACTGCTCCATTCGCTCCATTATCTGCCCCATAATCCTTTCTCGCTCAGAAACTGTGCATCTGTCCAATGCATCATCTGTTGTCATACAATCCAGGAATTCACAGGTCTTTTCCCTCGAAACTCCTGCTTTTAACGCTGCCGCTGCAAGAATCTCCATCCGACAGTCCGCCCATCTTGAATGGGTATTCATAATCCCTCCGGCAACTTTAATGAGTTTTCCGATATGCCCTACCAGCAGAATACCTTTACTTCCCTGATCAATTGCCATATCTATAGTCTGTCCAATATAATTACTGCATTTAACCACTTCCTGCTCTTCAATCCCATAGGCTTGTCTCAGAAAATCCAGGCCATAATTCCCCGGTGCCGCAATCAGATATTCTTTTCCTGCCGCTATTTTCACTCTTATATCCAGGCAAATAGTATCCAACAATGCCTGCTCACTCATCGGTTCTACCAATCCGCTGGTTCCCAGAATCGACAGACCACCCTCAATTCCCAGTCTCGGATTAAAAGTCTTTGCTGCAAGACGTTTTCCTTCCGGTATGGATATCTCAACATATATGCCCCCAAGATAACCAACCTCCTCACAGGCATCCTCCACTTCTTGCAAGATCATCTTACGCGGAACGCGATTGATCGCCGCATTCCCAACTGGTTGATCCAGACCTGGTTTCGTAACTCTCCCGATTCCCTGACCTCCATCAAGAATGTACTGTCCTGTATTTGTTTTTTCCACTTTACTGTACACCATGATTCCGTTCGTGATATCAGGATCATCTCCACTATCTTTTTGGACTGCACAAGATATGCTCTGTATCTCCTTTTGATTCTCATCCCGGTATTCTATCCTGATATCATGAATCTTCAACTGAAGTTTCTTTCCCTTGGGAAGTTCCACTTCTACCTGATCTATCTGCTCTTTTGCAAATAGCATCTTCAGCGCGGCTTTCGTCGCCGCCTGTGCGCACGTTCCCGTAGTATAACCCCAGGCAAGTTTTTTCTGTGCCATTCTTTCTCTCCTGTCACATCTTTTTCTACATTCATGAATATATCTTTTTCATATGAAAGAAAAAGGAGGTGACGCCTTGCGACAATCCCTCCATACAATCAGAACTTTTCCATTCTTATGTATCATCCTGCCCTCACCGTAAGACTTTACTCTGATTACTGGCAGGTATCCTGACTTAAAACTAAAACCTAATCCCCGCCCTTCCCGTTGTCATTCTCACAACAGTGGTCCGCAGGTTTCGTCATTTCTTACAGTAGAGTGAGCTGCTGCGGATTCGCACCGCATTCCCTTTTCATCCACAAAGTGAAACCAGTCTCAATATCTATATTCTATCGGTTTATGTCAGGCATGTCAAATTCTTTTCTGCTTCCTGTTTCTATTCCCTTTTTATTCATATAAAAAACTTATATATTCATAGATTTCAGCAAAATTTATGATACATTTCCCTTCAAAAATCCTCACTGGAACTTTGTCATCAAATCCATAGATTACTGGAAATTCATCATGTTCAAAGTCATATACTAATACTTTTTTCTGTACCGGATCTACAATCCAGTATTCTCTGACTCCTGCACTGGCATATTTTTCACACTTTATAATCATATCTTTCTTTCTTCCTGATTCAGAGAGAATTTCCACAATGAAATCCGGTGCCCCATAAGTACAATGCTTAATTAATTTCCTCCGATCACACACTACAAACACGTCTGGCTGAACCATCGTCTTATCATCACAGTCGAGCTGAACATCTGCCGGCGCAACAAACGGAATACACTGCCCACCTTCTTTTTTTATATAATCTTTGATTGGCTGCCATATCTCTGTACATAATAATTGATGCAAATTCGACGGTGCCGCCATATCATAGATGACTCCATTCATTAACTCCACACGTCTTTCTTTCGGCAATGCATAATAATCTTGCACAGTGTATTCCCCCGGTCTTTTCACCGAATAATCCCTTACAGATTCAGCCATCTTGTTATCTTCTTTTTTCAGCACTTTCTCTAAAGCCAACAATGTATCATATCGTGGTGAGGCAGTTACACCCGCAAAAATTTTCTGCACTGTGCCAAGAGGAACACCCGATAGTTCTGAAATCATTTCGTTCGTATAACCTAAGAGTTTCTTTCTCTCTTTCATTTCCTGTACTGTCATTTTGGTTCCTCTCTTTCATTTGTTTTCATAATTATATCTTTTATCACTCCATATGTCAATCATATTATTTCCATTTAATTTCCATATTTTTACCGTATCTCGCTCTCTCGTGCCTGAATCTCGCCACAGGCAATCATTTCTCCAGAAGCACCAGATGGCTGTGTATGAAAATCATCCGGCAACGCATGGATAATTACCGTTTTTCCAATGACATCCTCAGGATAAAACCGATCTGTATATACACACATCCACGCAATCCCATTATTACTTAGCAGAGGCGGCAAATCCCCTGCATGCTCAGGATGCTGTGATTTTACTGACTGGTAATGCCCATCAACATTTGCAAAGGGCTCCTGATCTGCTCCAGAACAGCTGCCACCTTCATGAATATGAAATCCATGAAACTGTTGACTGCTTTTTCCATTGATATCTGTAATCCCATAAATAGATGCAACCAGCACCGTTCCTCCAAACGTATCATAAAAATCCACTCTACCTCTGAGATGTGGATACTTTGCACTTCCTGCTATCTTCGCAGAAGCAGTTGGATGATTCTCCATAATCTTCATCTTACCATCACACTCCTTGTGGCATTCTATGCAAATACCTTCAGGAATATGTAAAAAGGATGGGGCGGGGGAAAAAATTCATTTTCCTCGCCCCATCCTTTCATGCGTTAACAGATCAACATAGCATCTCCAAACGAAAAAAAGCGATATTTTTCTCTGACAGCCTCTTCATATGCCGACAGCACATGTTCTCTTCCAGCCAAAGCCGACACCAGCATGATGAGTGTAGACTCTGGAAGATGAAAATTCGTAATCAGACAATCCAAAACCTTAAATTTATATCCTGGATAAATGAAGATTTCTGTCCATCCACTGCATGCTTTCAAATGTCCCGTCTCATCTGCGGCAGACTCAATAGTCCTGCAGCTGGTTGTCCCTACACAGATAACTCTGTTTCCGGAATCCTTTGCCATATTAATCTTGGCCGCTGCATCTTCATCAATCTGAAAAAATTCGGAATGCATATGGTGTTCCGTAATCTCATCTACTTTAACCGGTCGAAATGTTCCAAGGCCTACGTGAAGTGTTACTCTGGCTATATCAATTCCCTTTTCTTCAATGGCTTTCAGAAGTTCCGGTGTGAAATGGAGTCCTGCCGTTGGTGCAGCCGCAGACCCTGTATGAGTAGCGTATACTGTCTGGTAACGGTTTTTATCCTCCAGTTGATGAGTAATGTACGGCGGAAGAGGCATCTGTCCCAACTGATCTAAGATTTCCTCAAAGATTCCATCATAGGTAAATTGTATCAAACGATTCCCTTCTTCTACCACATCAATGACTTCACCAATTAAAAGCCCCTCTCCAAAGCTGATCTTCGTTCCTATTTTTGCCTTTTTCCCCGGCTTTACCAGAGTCTCCCAGACATTATTTTCTTTTCTTTTTAATAATAATATTTCTATCTTGGCATCAGTTCCTACTTTTGAACCAATTAATCTAGCCGGAATTACTTTCGTATCATTAATAACCAGACAATCTCCCTCATGTAGATAATCAATAATTTCTTTAAATACATGGTGGGAAACAGCTCCAGACTCCTTGTCAAGTACAAGAAGTCTGGAGCTGGAACGATCCTCCAATGGATCCTGAGCAATTAATTCTTCCGGCAATTCATAATAAAAATCTTGACGTTTCATAATATGAATCCCTTCTTTATATATTATTGTGCATGTCCCTGATGAATCTGCTCATCCACGGACTTCTGAACCGATGGATCCTGAGGCGGCATTGCCCCTGGACCTTGCGGCGGCATCGGCGCCGGACCTTGTGGTGGCATTGGTGCCGGACCTTGCGGTGGCATTGGTGCCGGACCTTGTGGCGGCACTTGCCACCCCTGCGGGACTTGATATACTGGATATACTTTTACTTTCTTAGCATAGATAACTCTCGTGTCACAAAGCATATCATGCAATCCTCGTTTTTCACGGTCGACGCCTGCCATAATATATCCAATCCCGACAGACAAACCACACAGGAACCTCCCGACCGTCTCCCGGTAAATCACATCGATCAGATTCAGTTTCTGGCTCCCATCTTCGTTGACAACCCTCAGATTCATTGCTTTTTTTCCAAGAGTCGTCCCGGTATAATAGGTAAACAGAACGAAATACGTCACTTGAAGCACATAAAGAATAATATCTTTCCAAGTATAATGGAACAATATATTTCTTCCAGAAAGTGCACCGCCAGCTACTACCGATAATAGGATTCTCACGAGCAAAAGTCCCACAAACACTACCGAACGGTCAATACAATAAGCTGCTGCTCGTACCCAAAAACCGGCGAACTCCATTGAAGGTCTATTGTAATTGTTCTGCATAGTACATCGGCACCCCGCTTTCCATATCTGCTGCGGTCTCTGTCAATATCTGAGCTTCTGATTTTGGAACCAAGTCTTTGACTTCTGCCAACAGTGAAGACAGTGTATTTTTTGAGCTTTCCAATTCATAGAATTCATCAACATTTAATTCTTCACTCATTGCTTCCTTCATATCATCGTAAAGACTGATCTCATCAATCAACCCATTTTCCAGTGCTTGATTTGCCGTATAGGTACGTCCGTCTGCAAGCTGTTTCACTTCCTCCTCGGACATACCACGTCCATCTGCTACTATCCCAACAAATTTTGAATAATATTCATCCACTTGACTCTGATAAATTGCTATCTGCTCATCAGTCATCTTGGAACTATCCTTATTGGCACCGCTGGTAATACTTACATAGCGAATTCCTAATTTTTCATATAACCCACTCATATCATACCCTGCCATGATCACGCCAATAGAGCCTGTTGTTGTATTTGGATTTGCATATATCTTATCTGCTGACATAGACACCATATATCCGCCAGAAGCTGCATAATGTGCCATATAATCCCAGACAGGACATCCGGTGGTCTCCTTGTATTCTTTTAACTTCAGATAGAGCTCTTCTGATTCATATACGGTACCACCAGGTGAATCCACATACAGCAAGATGCCCTGATTATTCGAATCATCCATCAAATTATCAATATACTCCAACGTTGTTGTGTGTTGATAACCTGAAGATGTCTCAAAATAATTGCTCTCTGTCTGTTCTTGAATCGTTCCTTCTACTCTGACGATTGCAATATAGTTTTTCCCAGGCGGTTGGAAATCGTAGCCTCCCGTCATAAGATGCTCAGCACTTTCTTCCAGCATTCTCTGTGAAAATGAATCTGTCAACGCATTTGTCAATACACTGGCCACTCCTATCGCAACAAACAGGATAGCTGCTATAATCAGACCACCAATCTGCTTTTTCTTCATGCTTTTACTCTCCATATTTTATTTACGAAGCTCGATTCCCATGCCTTCCAACGCTTTCAGAATTCTATCCATGGACTCTGAAACTTCTGAATCTTCGAGTGTCTTATCTTTCGCACGGAACACGATAGAATATGCTACTGATTTGTATCCTTCCTTAATCTGTGCTCCTTCATAAAGATCGAACAGTGCATAGCTTTCCAGATATACTCCGCCCTTTTTCTCAATGACTTCTTCAACCTGGCCTACCAGGATGTCTTTCGGCATAACCATACTGATATCACGTGTCACAGCAGGGAATCTCGCAATTCCTGTGTACTTTCTGTCAAATGATGCTCTCTCAACGATTTCAGGCATATCAATCACTGCAACGTATGCTCTTGTACCGATACCATATGCATCTGCAACATCTGGATGCAATTCTCCCAGATAACCAACAACCTTGCCATCATAAATAATATTTGCCTGACGACCCGGATGAAGATATGGTTTTCCTGCATTTGGATCATATGTTTCTTTCTTATGCAGACCAACCTTTTCAAAGAACTCTTCAACTACACCTTTCATACTGAAGAAATCTCCATCTCCATACATTCCAAGTGTAAACTGCATTCTTTCTTCCGGAAGTTCTGTGAGCGGAAGAGCCTTCGGGATGTATACATTACCTAATTCATACAGTCTGACATTCTTATTTCTTCTATTATAATTAGTTGCCAATGATGTCAGCATTCCATTCAAAGAAGTCGTACGCATGATACTATAGTCTTCTCCAAGAGGATTCATAATCTCAACCGTCTGACGAAGCGGTGAGTCTGCAGGTATCATTAATTTATCAAATACCTTTGGACTTTCAAATGAATAAGTCATTCCCTGGCTAAATCCACAGAACTCAGCAATATCACGAGCAACTTCTTCTACACGCAGCTTGAATGACAATTTACCAGTTGTAGCTTCACCTTTCGGAAGTGTAGTTGGAATATTATCATATCCGTAGAATCTTGCCACTTCTTCTGCCAAGTCAGCCATGCGGAATAAGTCATGACGGAAAGTAGGCGCAATTACTTCGTTTGTCTCTTCATCATATTCAAGATCTATCTTTTTGAAGTATCCAATCATCTCTTCCTTTGAAATGTTGGTTCCAAGCAGACTATTGATTTCATCCTGATCAAAAGGAACTCTTACCGGCTCTTTTTTCTTACCATAGACATCAACCATTCCACCTACCACTTCACCAGCTCCTAATTCTTCTACCAGCTGGCATGCACGGTCGATAGCAGCCTGTGCATTATTTGGATCAAGACCTTTTTCAAACTTACCAGAAGCATCGGTACGAAGTCCGATCTTCTTACTAGATTTACGGATATTTGTTCCATCGAAACAAGCAGCTTCAAAAAGCATTGTCTGTACATCATCTGTAATCATGGAATTTTCTCCACCCATGATACCTGCAATACCGATGGATTTCTCTCCATCGCAGATCATCAGTACAGATTCGTCCATCTCTCTTTCCTGCCCATCCAGAGTTGTAAACTTTTCTCCTTTTGCAGCTTTGCGCACAATAATCTCACGGTCAGCGATTGTATCCAAATCATAGGCATGCATCGGCTGTCCATATTCTTCCATGACATAGTTTGTGATATCAACCAGATTATTGATTGGACGAATGCCTACAGAAGCCAGACGTCTCTGCATCCACTTTGGAGACGGTCCGATCTTAATATTCTTCACAACTCTTGCACAATATCTTGGGCAGAGATCACTGTCTTTTACAGTTACTTTGATATAGTCGTTAACATCCTCAGCATTTCCAGTCTTAGTTACTACCGGAGGTTGAAATTTCTTTCCGAAAGTAGCGGCAGCTTCTCTTGCAATACCTACAACACTAAAGCAATCTACACGATTAGAAGTAATCTCATACTCAAATACCACATCATTCAGTCCCAATGCTTCAATTGCGCTGGCTCCTACCTCTGCATCCTCTGGGAAGATATAGATTCCTTCTTCCGGTGCCTCTGGATACATGTCACGATTAGAGCCAAGTTCTTCAATAGAGCACATCATGCCGCAGCTCTCTACTCCACGAAGCTTACCCTTCTTAATCTTTATTCCACCTGCAACACGACTTCCCGGCTCATGTCCTCCAGCAACACGTCCCCCGTCCAGTACGACAGGAACCTTGTCCCCTTCATTCACATTATGTGCACCAGTGACAATCTGAACAGACTCACTTCCTACATTCACCTGACAGATAATCAGCTTATCTGCGTCCGGGTGCTTCTCAATCTTGTCAATCTGTCCAATCACAATCTTGTCCAGATCCGCATCCAGCACCTCATATCCTTCCACCTTCGTTCCAGACAACGTCATTGCGTCTGTATATTCCTGAGCAGTAACATCCAAGTCAGGAACATATGCTTTTATCCATGATAATGATGTATTCATTTTTTCTCCTTTCTGGGGACGTAGTATTCTTTCACTTTACTACGTCCCTTTTTGCATTTTATGGTGTACCCAAATGCATTTTGCCCTGTACCTTTTTAGAATTGTTTTAAAAATCTAATGTCGTTTTCGTATAATAATCTCATGTCATCGATTTCGTATTTAAGCAATGCGATACGTTCCAAGCCTACACCAAATGCAAAGCCGGTGTATTCGTTTGGATCGATTCCGCACATTTCCAATACGTGTGGATGTACCATTCCGCAGCCAAGGATTTCAATCCAGCCAGATCCTTTACAGAAACGGCATCCTTTTCCTCCGCATTTGAAGCATGTCACATCTACTTCAGCACTTGGCTCAGTGAACGGGAAATGATGTGGACGGAATTTGGTCTTTGTCTCTGGTCCAAATAATTCTTTGGCAAATACTTCCAGTGTTCCTTTCAGATCAGAGAAGGAGATGTTTTTGTCGATGACAAGTCCCTCGATCTGATGGAAAGATGGTGAATGTGTCGCATCTACTTCGTCAGAACGGAATACACGTCCTGGCGCGATCATACGAATCGGAAGTTTGCCCTGTTCCATTACACGCGCCTGTACTGGTGATGTCTGGGTACGCAGTACGATATCTTTATTAATATAGAAAGTATCTTGTTCATCTTTTGCCGGATGTCCATCCGGGATATTTAATTTTGCAAAATTATACAGATCGTATTCTACTTCCGGTCCTTCCACTACTTCATATCCCATGCCAACGAAGATTCTTTCAACTTCTTCCAGTGCAATCGTATTCGGATGACGATGTCCGACCATGTTTTTCTTAGATGGGAGTGTAACATCAATAACTTCCTGTTTCATCTTCTCCTCACGGATAGCCCTCTCCATCTTTACTTTGCTCTCTTCCAGAACAGATTCGATAGCCGCTCTTGTCTCATTGACAAGCTGTCCCACCTTCGGTCTGTCCTCTGGCGCAACATCCTTCATTCCCTTTAATACTGCGGTAAGTTCTCCCTTCTTACCCAGGAATCTTACACGCACATCATTCAATTTTTCTGGCATATCGGCAGCTTCAATTGCCTTCAATGCTTCTTCTTTGATGTTCTGTAATTTTTCTTTCATCACTTTTCTTCCTTTCTGATTTACCAACTCTTTCGAGCATAAAAAAAACTCATCCCAAAAGGGACGAGTTATCACCCGTGGTACCACCCTGATTCCCGCATCATCAATATACGGGCACTTCATTACTGCGTAACGTGCATCTACGTCATTTTCTACTATGATTTCAAAAATGCAGCTCACGTGGGAAATTCAAGCATCATCTGAACCCAAAGGGACTTCCAGCCAACGATCCCCTCTCTCTATCGGAAAATGATTCTCTACTGACACGGTCATTGCTTTTACCTATTAATACTTAATTATTGTATCATAAGAAACTATAATGTCAAGAAATTATTTCTCATTTCTCTCAAATATCTTCCCGTTCAATAACACATTCAACTCACCGCCCAGCAGAATGCAATACATACAAAAATACATCCACAACATAATCAGTACAATCGTCGTAAGGCTTCCATACATACTGGAAAATCCCTTGAACACATCCAGATATACAGAAAAAATCCAGGAAATTATCATCCATCCTACCGCAGAGAACATTGCTCCAGGAAGCTGATAACGGAACTTGTCCCTTCTGTTTGGCAGGAATTTATAAATCATCAGTGAAAATGCAACCAAAACAATTGGCGTAATGATGATTCGCGTCTCTAACAGTTTCTCAGCCACTCCAAGCATAATTGGTATATGCTCCGCTATAAATAGATTCAGGGTATTACCAAATACAGATAACACAAGCAAAAATATAATAACGATAATGAACATAACCGTATAAATGGTTGCCCGAATACGCAAAAATACATAATTACGGGTCTCATTACATTTATACACACAATTCAACCCCGATGTCATAGCCAATACACCTTTTCCTGCCGACCACAAAGCAACTACTATAGTAATCGGGATGACTCCAGTAGACTGATTATACACCTGATTCACAATAGAAGTAATCAAAGAATCAACCGATGACGGAAACACCTGAATAACAGCAGTCATAACATCCGCTTTCGTTACCGGCGTATATTGCACCATCGTAAGCAACAGTAATATAATCGGAATCATACACAGCATAAAAAAATAAGATGTCTGTGCTGCATATGCTCCCACATGATCTGCCGAAATTCCAGCAGTAATATTCGTAATATTTTGATAGAGTTGTTTTATTTTCTTCATGGCAATCTCCAATATATTTGTTCTATATTTTACCCGATTTTTACATATTTGTCTATCAAAACATATCTCCTTTGCTACGATCAAAGCATCTATTCAACTGTAATCCCTTGAAAAAAAAGCGTCAGTATATCCATATAATTCTTCCCTTTTTTAGCCATCTCATTCGCACCGTTCTGGCTCATTCCTATTCCGTGTCCGTACCCGCCACCTTTGATGAAAAATATATCCCCCTCTCTTTGAATTGTAAAGAACGCACTCGGGAGCAAGGATGAACTTGCTACATTTGTTCCATCTTGTTTCCGAATCTCATATCCACTACCTCCCAATGCTCTTCTTATCTTATTCTCAGTCTCCACTGTCAGTTGACCTTTCTCTCCAACCGCACAGATTTGAAGTGCGACACCTCCTGGTCCTTCTTTGGTTACCTCTAGACTTTGCAGAACTCCGATATCTTTTCCGGTATTAATCCCAATAAGATTCGACAAAGTCTCTACCGGTATGTCCGCCTCCCAACGATACCACGGAAGCCCTTGCTCATAATCACCTTCTGAGTCTTTTACTTCTACCGACTGAAGATAGGCATTCTGTTCATTACATTCTGTTCCCCAGGCTTCCAGATTTGTTGTCTTCCCACAAGAAGTGGAATAATAATACGTTGTGACTATCTGACCCTGATATCGAACCACCTGCCCTTTTGTCTCCTCTACCGCCTGGTTTGTCGTATTCTGAGGCAAAGAATTCCCATACACCTGATAATCCGTACTATCATTGACATGAGCCTCATATTCTGGATACGCATAATCCTGCATTTGCTGATAAGCATAACTCCGAGCGCACACAGCCTGTGCTTTCAATGCTTCTAATTCATATGAAGCAGGCATCTCACTGGGTACTACTTTACATAAATACGTCTCTACAGGCAGTTCATTAATAACTATCACACCTTCTGCCGTTGTCCGAAGCTCTAATATTCCAGCATAAGACGGCGTTCCACACCCTCTTTCTATACTCTGTAATGTAATCTCTCCTCCATCTCTGGCATAGATTCGGACATTTCCGCTCTGAAACCTCGGATCATCCGGGGCGAATATAACCGACTGCATTCCTTCCGTTTCTTCTGTCTCTTCACCATATGTAATTACCAGTCCGTTAACAGCTGATATCTCCACTGTCGGATGGGCAACTTCGGCATACCCGTCGGTCATAATCAAGACCCGAATATTCGGATTACTTATTTCCATCTGAGCTTCTGGATTCTTCTGCAGTTCTTTTTCTTTCCTATATTCTTTTTTCTCAAAATTTTGAAATGAAGAAAACAATCCTCCCACGACAAACAGGCTGATTACAAGCATCAACAAATACCGGAGATATCTATACTTTCTATATCTATTATTTCTATATCTATTATTTTTTTTCAATCTGTACGTATCCTCTTGTCCAATACTTTTTTCTCAATGTATGCTTTTTTCTCTTTAAATATAACCAAAAAGACAGCCGCATACACGACTGTCTTCTATCTTTTGTATGGCCCCAAAATGCCGGTTTCTGTATTTTGACTCCTAGCCACAGCTAGGTGGGTGTCCGCATCCGCTTTTTTGTCTTCCCCTGCACAATTCGGAGGCCTGACATATTACGGAGATATAAGAGTCCCGTTTAAAGTTTTGTAGGTTCAAAATTACAGAAGTTATCGAACATCCCAGGTTTCTACTGAGGATATTATACCCCATTTATATAGATTTTACAACCTATAAAACTGTTTTTTATAACTGTGGTCCTGCAGAAACTAATGCTTTACCTGCTTCATTTCCTTCATATTTTGCAAAGTTCTTTACGAATCTCTCAGCAAGATCCTTAGCCTTAGCTTCCCATTCAGCTACTTCTGCGTAAGTATCACGAGGATCAAGAATTGCAGAATCTACACCTGGAAGTTCTGTTGGAACTTCGAAATTAAAGTATGGGATCTTCTTAGTAGGAGCATTCAGGATATCTCCATTTAAGATTGCATCAATGATACCACGGGTATCTTTAATAGAGATACGCTTTCCAGTTCCATTCCATCCAGTATTAACAAGATATGCTTTTGCACCGCTCTTTTCCATTCTCTTAACCAGTTCTTCTGCATATTTTGTTGGATGCAGTTCCAGGAATGCCTGTCCAAAACATGCGGAAAACGTTGGTGTAGGCTCTGTGATTCCACGCTCTGTACCAGCAAGTTTTGCTGTAAATCCAGATAAGAAATAGTACTGTGTCTGCTCTGGTGTCAGTACAGATACCGGAGGAAGTACTCCAAATGCATCTGCAGACAGGAAGATTACATTCTGTGCAGCTGGTGCAGCAGATACAGGACGAACAATCTTCTCAATATGATTGATCGGATAAGATACACGTGTATTCTCAGTTACACTCTTATCAGCAAAATCAATCTTTCCTTCTTCATCCAGTGTTACGTTCTCAAGAAGCGCATCCCTCTTGATTGCATTATAAATATCTGGTTCAGATTCTTTATCCAGATTGATAACTTTCGCATAGCATCCACCTTCGAAGTTAAATACACCATTATCATCCCATCCATGTTCGTCATCACCAATCAGAAGACGTTTTGGATCTGTTGACAAAGTTGTCTTACCTGTTCCAGATAATCCGAAGAAGATTGCTGTATTTTCACCATTCATATCTGTATTGGCAGAACAGTGCATGGAAGCAATTCCCTTCAATGGCAGATAGTAGTTCATCATAGAGAACATACCTTTTTTCATCTCTCCACCGTACCATGTATTGATAATTACCTGTTCACGGCTTGTGATATTGAATACAACTGCTGTCTCTGAATTCAGTCCTAACTCTTTATAATTTTCAACTTTTGCTTTAGAAGCATTATAAACAACAAAGTCTGGCTCAAAACTCTCAAGTTCCTCCGCTGTAGGCATAATAAACATGTTCTCAACAAAATGAGCCTGCCATGCAACTTCCATGATGAAACGGATTGCCATACGTGTATCCTTATTGGCTCCGCAAAAAGCATCTACCACATAAAGCTTCTTATCACAAAGTTCTTTCACTGCAATATCCTTTACAGCAGCCCATGTCTCTTCAGAAGCCGGATGGTTATCATTCTTGTACTCATCAGAAGTCCACCATACAGTATCTTTGGAATTTTCATCCATTACAATGAATTTATCTTTTGGAGAACGTCCGGTATATACACCTGTCATTACGTTTACTGCACCAAGTTCACTAACCTGACCCTTTTCAAAACCTTCCAATTCCGGCTTTGTCTCTTCCTCAAACAATAAATCATAAGAAGGATTGTGTACAATTTCTGTAGTTCCTGAAATGCCGTACTTACTTAAATCGATATTCGCCATCTTTGTTTTACCTCTTTTCTTTCCTTAATCATAACCGCCGTAACACTTTCTGCCTTTGCATATTTCTGCCTTTTACAGCGGCATTTGTCTTATTATTACATTTTTTTCATAAAAAGTCAATACTTTAACAATCCTTTCGCGAAAGTTAATATTTTTTATTATTCATTTATTTTTCACCAACCGCATAATCACGTCTATGT
>NZ_JAFBIX010000040.1 GCF_021531895.1 Faecalicatena contorta
ATTAAGAAGAATAAAAATCAGATTTTAAAATGTTGACAAAAACAGGAGTTATCAAAAAAAGATTGAAAAATATTTAACAAACTTATGGGAATATTATCAATGGGATAGTATAGTGTACATAGGCGAAACTATTAACAATAACCAGAAAGGAGAGCTTATGATGTTAAAAGGTAAAGTGGCAGTCATCACCGGAGGAACGCGTGGTATCGGGTACGCAACTGTAAAGAAATTCCTGGAAAATGGAGCGAAAGTTGTATTGTTTGGTTCACGTCAGGAGACTGTAGACAAGGCACTTGCTTCTTTAAAGGAAGAGAATTCTGAATGGGAAGTGTCCGGAGCATGGCCGAATCTGAGTGATGCCGATGAAGTTGCAAAAGAGATTGAATTGGTAAAAGAAAAGTACGGAAGAATCGACATTCTGGTCAATAACGCAGGTATCTCTGACAGCACAAAGATTGACGATTACACATCTGAGAAATTTGCGAAGATCATGCAGCTGAATGTCAATGCAATCATGAACGGAGTAATGCCGACGGTAAAGATCATGAAAGAGCAAGGCGGCGGAGTTATCTTAAATACCAGTTCCATGGTCAGTATCTCCGGCCAGCCAAGCGGAATTGCATATCCGACCAGCAAATCAGCAGTAAATGGACTTACCTGGTCGCTGGCAAGAGAACTAGGACCAAGCCATATCCGAGTAAATGCGGTAGCACCTGGAATTACAAAGACCGATATGGTCGCAGCACTTCCCGAACAGATGATCCAACCACTGATCAATGCAATTCCACTTCGCCGCGTAGGAGAAGCAGAAGATATTGCAAATGCATTCTTGTTCCTGGCAAGCGATATGGCAAGTTATGTGACTGGCGAGATCTTGTCTGTTGATGGTGCTATGAGAACCTAAGTCTAATTGGGGACAGGGCAAATCGAATCTGGGACACGGATATTTTAATTTGGGACGGAGGAAAATGAAAAAACCCCCGTCCCAAATTAACTAGGGAAGGAAAGATAATCATGTTTGTTGTATTTGATGTAGATGATACGATGTATGACTTGATGTGGCCATTTCAGATGGCTTTTGAAAAAATATTAGTGGGAAAGACGGATGTTTCTTGTGAAGAATTGTTCTGTCAGTCGAGGATTTGTTCGGATATTGTATTGGAGAAGGAGAAGCGAGGTTTGATCTTGCCGGAGGATGCTTTCTTCCGGAGGATGGAGATGACTTGTGAGGAAAAGGGGTTCGGGATTACCAGGGAAGAGAGTGAAGCGTTTGAAAGGGAGTATCGTTATCACCAGATGAAAATCGTGCTTTTTGATTTTATGCAAGAGATTCTGGATTACTGTAGAGAGCAGGAGATTCCGAGGGCTGTGCTGACCAACGGAAGCCGCAAGTCGCAGGGGAGGAAGCTGGAAGTGTTGCAGATGACGCAGTGGTTTGATGAGGACAAATTGTTTATCTCTGGGGAGATTGGATATCACAAACCGGATGTCCGCGCATTTCAATATATACAGAACAGACTAGGCGCCAGGGGTGAGGATGTCTGGTATATAGGCGATACCTATGAGAATGATATCGTGGGTGCCAATCGTGCCGGATGGAACAGTATCTGGCTGAATCACAGGAAACGTCCGTGTCCGGATGCGGTGAGTCTGGCAGATGTAGAACTGGAAAATGGATGGGAGTTGCTGTCAGTGATCCAACGTTTATCTATTCGATAGTTGATGAGAGAGGAAAAAACTATGGTAAAGCAAAGAATTGAGAATTTTTCTATCGCACAGATCTGTGATTCGGGTGAATGCTTCCGTATGACTCCGATTGGTGAAACCACTTACAGCGTGATTGCTTCCGGGCGTTATCTGGAGGTGGAGCAACATGGGATGGATTGTGTATTTTCTTGTGATGAGGAGGAGCTTGAAGAATTCTGGAAAGGATACTTTGATCTGGATATAGATTACATGTCTTACATAGAGAAGATTAATCCGAATGATACATATCTGGTCAACGCGGCGGAATATGGTTCGGGCATACGGATCCTCAGGCAGGATCTGTGGGAGATGATCGTGTCTTTTTTGATCTCCCAGCAAAATAATATCGTGCGGATACGCAGATGTATTCAGAATATCTGTGAACAATATGGTGAACAGCGGGTAAACTTTCGTGGGGAGGCATATTATACATTTCCCACACCAGAGGTGTTGGCAGGGCTTACGGAAGATGCACTAAAGGAGTGCAATCTGGGTTATCGAAGCAAATATGTCGTAAGAACGGCAAGAAGTGTCGTGGCAGGAGAAGTAGACTTGGCGGCTATTGAGAAAATGCCTTACAAGGAAGCAAAAGAAGAATTGCTGAAATTATTTGGAATAGGAGAAAAGGTGGCAGATTGTATCTGCCTGTTCGGACTGCACCATCTTCAGGCATTTCCGATAGATACACATATCAGACAGGCGTTGGATGCGCATTACAAAAGAGGATTTCCAAGAAGGAGATATAAAGGGTATGAGGGAGTATTGCAGCAGTATATTTTCTATTGGGAATTGTGTGGAAGATAAGAGATAGCATATACTTTTATTGCATTTGACATCTTGGGCAAAGTCCTTCAGAATCAATTATAAGTAACAAGTTAGAAGCATGAGAAGTATATGCCATGTGTCAGAATGTTGAGAAGCCTGATGCAGCGCAGTAAGGAAAATCGCGATTTTGGATTGACATTTTCTGTATCATATTCTATGATATGAAATAACTGAGGATTCTGATAACTGACGGATAGATGTGGAGTACCACAGGGGAATCAGAATTTATTATGGCCGACCGTCTGGGCAACATTTATCCAAGTGATAAGTGTTGTCCTTTTTTATTCCCCGGAAAACCTGGATTTCCTAGAATAAGAAAGGACGTATCGCAAGAAGGGTATTTCAAGACAATAATATTCTGTAAGGAGGAAACAAAAAAGATGAAAACAGACATTGAGATCGCACAGGAATGTAAGATGGAGCCAATCACAGCCATCGCCGAAAAAGCGGGAATTGACGATGAATATTTGGAGCAGTACGGGAAGTACAAGGCAAAGATTGATTATAATTTATTGAAGAAATCAGATAAGAAGGACGGAAAACTGGTTCTTGTAACAGCGATTAATCCGACTCCGGCAGGAGAAGGAAAGACGACCACAACGGTTGGTCTTGCTGACGCAATGCAGAAGCTGGATAAGAAGGTTATGGTAGCACTCCGTGAGCCATCTCTGGGACCGGTATTCGGAATCAAGGGCGGTGCTGCCGGCGGCGGATACGCACAGGTAGTACCAATGGAAGATATTAACCTGCACTTTACCGGTGATTTCCATGCGATCGGTGCTGCGAACAACCTGCTTGCAGCTATGCTGGACAACCACATATATCAGGGAAATGAATTGAACATTGATCCAAGAAAGATCGTATGGAAACGATGCGTGGATATGAACGACCGTCAGCTTCGTTTTGTAACGGATGGATTAGGCGGAAGAGTGAATGGTGTGCCAAGAGAAGATGGATATGACATCACCGTTGCTTCTGAGATCATGGCAGTGCTGTGTCTGTCTAAGGATATCACAGACCTGAAGGAAAGACTGGGACGTATTATCGTTGGCTATACCTATGGAAAAGTCTCTGAACAGAAGCCTGTTACAGCACATGATCTTCACGCAGAAGGTGCGATGTGTGCACTTCTGAAGGATGCACTGAAACCGAACCTGGTACAGACACTGGAACACGTGCCTGCAATCGTTCACGGCGGACCATTTGCCAATATTGCACATGGATGTAACTCTGTAACTGCTACAAGAATGGCGATGAAGCTGTCTGATTACGCGATCACAGAGGCAGGATTCGGTGCTGACCTTGGTGCTGAGAAGTTCCTGGATATCAAGTGCCGTATGGCAGGCATCCACCCAGACGCAGTTGTTATCGTAGCAACCGTTCGTGCATTGAAGTATAACGGCGGAGTTCCGAAAGCAGACCTGAATCAGGAGAATCTGGAAGCACTGGAAAAGGGACTTCCAAATCTGATGAAGCATGTAAGTAATATCAAGAACGTATACGGACTTCCATGTGTGGTAGCCATCAACGCATTCCCGACCGACACCAAGGCAGAGCTTGACCTGGTAGAGGCAAAATGTAAAGAAGTCGGTGTAAATGTCGCACTTTCAGAAGTATGGGCAAAAGGTGGAGAAGGCGGAATCAAACTTGCAGAAGAAGTGATCCGTCTGTGCGAAGAGCCAAATAACTTCCACTACAGCTACGAATTAGAAGGAACCATCGAAGAAAAATTAGACCAGATCGTGCAGAAGGTATACGGCGGAAGAAAAGCCGTCCTGACACCGGCAGCACAGAAGCAGGCAAAACAGCTGACAGACCTGGGATTCGCAGATGCACCAATCTGTGTGGCCAAGACACAATACAGCCTGACAGATGATCCGACCAAGCTTGGAGCACCAAAAGACTTCGATATTACAGTACGTAATCTTAAGATGTCCGCAGGAGCCGGATTCATCGTGGCATTGACCGGAGATATCATGACAATGCCAGGACTTCCAAAAGTTCCGGCAGCAGAAAGAATAGACGTAGATCCGGATGGAAAGATCACAGGACTGTTTTAAAGAGATAAAAAGGGACAGGGTAAAACGAATCTGGGACGGGGGTTTTTCAAAAACCCCCGTCCCAGATTCGTTTTACCCTGTCCCTTTTTGAATTATTCAGCATCTACCAGGGCGATACCGTAATCGGCCCATGCGGTGTAGTGAACACCTTTCTGGATTGCCAGACAGCATACAGCAGCTAAAACTGCGAGAAAACGTCTTCTTTTCATGGATTCTCCTCCTCTCATATGTAGACATTATAGGTTTCATTCTGGTCTCTCAGATACCTTAGAGACACCAAAATGTGCCTCTATTATTTGATAAGAATGTTAGGGAAAAATGCACAATAGAGTTAAACCTTCGTTAAATCGTGCTATAAGTTGTAGATTTTGAATGAGAAAAATGCAATAATATATGTAAGAAACGCCACTTTCTAAGTGTAGAAAAATGTGGTATAATATGAAATTACAATGTAAGAGTGAAATAGATTGGATAGAGTGAAACACAGGTGAATATGAAGGAAATGAATTATAAGTTATTGATACGGCGAGCGTGTCTGATATTATTGGATGCTGTATGTATATTACTGTCATCTTTTTTCGCGTTGGCTACAAGATTTGAGTTTATTATCTATCAGATTCCCCCAGAACATCTGGAAGCACTGTGGAAGTATGAACCATGGTTCGTACTGACAACACTAATTATATTTGCATTATTTAAGATCTACAGTAGCCTGTGGGAATATGCAGGACCCCAGGAGATATTCAGCATTATATGGGCTTGTATTGTATCTGGCGTATTAGAGATAGGGATTGTTTTGTTAAGCGGTGGTTTCCTTCCGCGGAGTTATTATCTGCTAAGAACCATGTATCTGATTGCATTCGTGGTTGGAACCCGCTTCTCTTATCGAATGATCCGGCTTAAGAAGCAGAATCGCCATCTTCCATGGAGACAGCAGAGAAGAGTTATGATTGTCGGGGCTGGAGAGGCCGGAAGATCGGTCATCGGTGAGATCCAGAACAGTAAGTATCTGAATCAGAAGATATGCTGTATCATCGATGATGACCCTGGAAAAGTAGGCAAATACATACGCGGCATTAAGATTGCGGGAGACCGCCATAGCATAAAAAAATGTGTACGAAAATATAATATACAGCAGATTATCATTACGATACCATCGGCATCGGTTGTTCAACTGCGCCCAATTCTGGATATCTGTAAGGAGACAGACTGTGAACTGAAGATCATGCCGGGAGTGTACCAGCTCGTGAATGGTGAAGTCAGTGTCAGCAAGCTGCGTCCGGTTAGTATCGAAGATCTGTTGGGAAGAGAAGAGATTCGGGTCGATCTGGATGAGATCATGGGATATGTGTCACAAAAAGTGGTCATGGTCACCGGTGGAGGAGGTTCCATCGGAAGTGAATTGTGCCGCCAGATTGCTGCTCATAATCCGAAGCAATTAATTATCTTCGATATCTATGAAAATAATGCCTATAGCATTCAACAGGAATTAAAGAAAAATTATCCGGAACTGAATCTGGTGGTCTTAATTGGATCAATTCGAGACGAAAAGCGCCTGAACGCTGTCATCGGAACCTACAGACCACAGATCATCTACCATGCAGCGGCACATAAGCATGTCCCGCTTATGGAAGACAGCCCGAATGAATCCATCAAGAATAATGTGATGGGAACCTATAAGCTGGCAAACGTGGCGAATCAATATGAGGTAGAGCGCTTTATCCAGATCTCTACGGATAAAGCGGTGAACCCGACCAATATAATGGGAGCATCAAAGAGAATCTGTGAGATGATCATCCAGATGTTCGACAGATATTCCAAGACCGAATTCGTGGCAGTACGATTTGGAAATGTTCTTGGCAGCAATGGAAGTGTGATTCCGTTGTTCAAGAAGCAGATTGCTGAAGGTGGTCCTGTGACAGTAACGCATCCAGACATTATCCGCTACTTTATGACAATCCCGGAAGCAGTGTCCCTGGTGCTTCAGGCAGGAGCCTATGCAAAAGGCGGGGAGATCTTCGTACTGGATATGGGAGAGCCGGTGAGAATCCTGGATCTTGCCAAGAATATGATCCGTCTGTCCGGGCTTACATTAGGCCGGGATATTGAGATTGTGTATACGGGACTTCGTCCGGGAGAAAAGCTGTATGAAGAACTCTTGATGGACGAAGAAGGCATGCAAGAGACCAGGAATAAGATGATATATATAGGAAGACCTATTGAATTCGACGAAGAGAAGTTGTGCAGTACTTTGAGAGAGATGGCAGAAGAGACAGATGAAGAAAAGATGCGAGAACTTGTCAAAGAGATTGTTCCGACATACATGCTTCCGGAAGAATGGGAAAAAGACGTGGAGGCCTTAGCTTAGAGCGAAAGGTCTTTTGTCGTTTGTAGATATGGTTGTGCAGATAGAATCAAAAAGACAGAAAGGTTATCGAAGAGAATGAATTATATATCTTTCAAATCCAAGATAGATACTGTGATTGCAGGAGCCAGTATGTTCGTGCTGTCACCGCTGTTTCTCGGAATTATTGCAGCGATTAAGATAGAGGATGGTATCACAGCCCCGGTATTCTTCAGTCAGAAACGTATCGGGATACATAAGAAGCATTTTCAATTGTATAAGTTCCGCAGTATGAAGCTGGATACGCCTCATGATATGCCGACACATCTTCTGCGCAATCCAGACCAGTATATCACGAAGGTGGGAAGATTCCTTCGCAAGACTTCTCTGGATGAATTGCCGCAGCTGTGGAATATCTTTCGCGGCGATATGGCTCTGATCGGTCCCAGACCTGCGCTGTGGAATCAGGATGATCTCATTGCGGAGAGAGACAGATACGGAGCAAATGATGTGAAGCCGGGACTTACCGGCTGGGCTCAGATCCACGGCCGAGATGAGCTGGAGATTCCAGAAAAAGCAAAACTGGATGGTCATTATGTGTCACAGCTGGGACCAATGATTGATATCAAGTGCTTCCTTGAAACATTCCTGGCAGTTTCACGCGGCGAAGGGGTGGTAGAAGGAGGAACCGGTGCAAGTAAGAAGAAAAAGAAGATTCTGGTCGTGACCAACCATTCTTATATGCTCTGGCAGTTCCGAAGGGAATTGATCCAGCGCCTCATGGAAGATGCAGAGGTTGTCATCAGTACTCCATTCGTAGGACATGAGCAAGACTTCGCGGCGATGGGATGCCGGATGTTGGAAACAGACGTAGACCGTCGAGGGATTAATCCGGTAACTGACTTCCGTTTATACCATACATATGTTAAAATATTAAAAACAGAGCGGCCGGATATGGTCATCACCTATTCCATTAAGCCGAATATCTATGCAGGATTTGCCTGTAGGATGCAGAAGATTCCTTACTGTGTGAATGTCCAGGGATTGGGAACCGCATTTCAGAAGAAGGGGCTGGCGCAGATTGTGACAGTCATGTACCGGACGGCTCTAAAAAAAGCGAAGACGGTGTTCTTCGAAAATGCAGAGAACGCTAAGCTCTTCCGGAAGAAGAAGATTACACCGGCATGGCAGCAGACAGTTCTTCCCGGAGCCGGGGTCAATCTGGAATCCTATAGCTATCAGGAATATCCGAATAACGACAAGGTTCGCTTCTTATATCTGGGCCGCATCATGAAAGAAAAAGGCATGGACGAACTCTTCTGGGCGGTACAAGAACTTCGGAAAGAGTGTGCCGGTCAGTTTGTACTGGATCTGGTGGGATTTTTCGAAGACGAATATAAGGAACAAGTAGAAAAACTGACCCGAGATGGAGTCGCAGTATTCCATGGATTCCAGGAGAATCCAAGACCATATTATGGAAAGGCAGACTGCGTGGTGCTCCCAAGCTATCACGAAGGAATGTCTAATGTCCTTCTGGAAGCAGCAGCTACCGGAAGACCACTGATTACCAGTGATATCCCGGGGTGCAGAGAAGCGGTAAAACAAGGCATCAGCGGTCTCTTATGTCCGGTCGAAGACAGGAACGCACTTCTGCATGCAATGGAAGACTTCCTGAAACTATCCAAAGAAGAAAGAAAAGCCATGGGAAGGGCCGGAAGAAAATATATGGAAGAGCAATATGATAAAGAAAAGGTAGTAAAAAAGACATGTCGAACTATTATCTGATATTAGTATGGGTAGCGGTAGCCTGGATGATCGGGCTGTGCACCAAAGTACAAAGAACAGAATATGTGTGTGGAGAAAAGGTACAGAGGTATTACCCATTATGGGCATTCCTGATCTATCTGCCGTTGGTGATCTGGAGTGGATTCCGTGGTTACGTGGGAGATACAGGAGCCTATATGAAGATGTTTCAGGAAATCCCAAGTGGCTTAAGAAATATACCTTCTTACATGAATACCGTAGAAAAGGATAAAGGATTTTATTTCTTATCTGCAGTCATTAAGAATCTGATCAGTGATAATGTAAATGTATATTTTATAATTCTGGCCCTGATTCAGGTGGCATTACTGATAAAAGTATATCGGAAATACTCATCTAATTATATCGTCACCTTTTTTCTGTTCGTTGCATCGACAGACTACATCTCATGGATGTTCAACGGAATCCGGCAGTTTACGGCGGTGACCATAACATTCTTTGCATTTGAGTATATTTTGAAAAAGAAATATGTACCAGCGGTGCTGATCGTACTATTTGCAGCATTGTTTCATGGAAGTGCGCTCCTGGTGCTGCCGTTTATATTCATTGCTCAGGGACAAGCGTGGAATAAGAAGACAATATTATTTATCATAGCGGTTATTGTAGCAGTAATATTTATTGGAGAGTTTACAGATATTCTGGATACTCTTCTGGCAGAGACACAGTATAAGAATGTGGTATCTGACTGGCAGGAGTGGCAGGATGATGGGACGAATATTATAAGGGTTCTGGTATATGCGATACCATCTATCCTGTCTCTGGTTGGATTGCGCTTTATTAAATATGCAGATGATCCGGTTATTAATCTGTGTACAAATATGTCGATTGCTTCGGTGGGATTGTATGTCGTGTCTATGTTTACCAGTGGAATCTTTATCGGAAGACTGCCAATTTATTTTTCTCTGTATAGTTATATCCTACTTCCGTGGGAGATTGAGCATATGTTTAGTGAGAAATCGGTAAAAATAATATATTTGTTTATGCTGTTTGCTTATTTTGTATTTTATTTTTATCAGGTGAAATTGACATGGAGGTTGGTATAGATATGGTGAAATCTGTAAAAATCTCTGTGATTATGGGAATTTATAATTGTGAGACTACCTTAGAGGCTGCAATTGTGTCCATTTTGGAACAAACAGTAGCAGATTGGGAATTAATCTTATGTGATGACGGTTCTACAGACAGGACATATGACATTGCACGGCGTTATCAAGAAGCATACCCAGAAAAAATAATTTTATTAAAAAATCAAACAAATCAAGGACTGAATTATACATTAAATAAATGTTTGAAAAATTCAAAAGGTGAATATATAGCTAGAATGGATGGAGATGATCTCTGCGCTCCCAATCGATTTGAAAAAGAGTTAGAAATCCTTGAGAGGGAGTCAGATATCTCCATTGTAAGTACGGATATGGAATTCTTTGATGAAACTGGAAGATGGGGGAGAATTAGTCATCCGCAATATCCAACGAAACGAGATTTTGTGCATGGATCCCCCTTTTGTCACGCACCTTGCATGGTAAGAAGGGAAGCTTATATGAAAGTCGGCGGATATTCGGAAAAATCATGGACACTTCGGGTAGAGGATTATCATCTCTGGGTGAGAATGTATGCTGCCGGATATAAAGGAAAGAATATCCACCTCCCGCTGTATCAGATGAGGGATGACAGAAATGCTTATGCAAGACGTAAATTTAAATTCAGGTTAAACGAAGCAGCCGTTAAGTTATATCTGGTAAAAGCATTACAATTGCCACTGTGGATGATTGTCTATGCATTGCGACCAATTCTTGTGGGAATGTTACCAATAAAGCTCTACGATATGTTGCATAAAAAGAGATTAGATAAAGGGATAGAGATATGATTCCAAAAAAAATCCATTATTGTTGGTTTGGAGGTAATGAAAAACCAGAAAAAGCGAAAAAGTGTATCGCCAGCTGGAAAAAATATTGCCCAGATTTTGAAATAATAGAATGGAATGAAACAAATTTTGATGTAAATCAAAATGGATATACTAAGATGTGTATTGAAGAAAAAAAATATGCATTCCTTAGTGATTATGCCAGATTAGTGATTGTTGAAGAATATGGAGGAGTTTATTTTGATACAGATGTAGAGGTAATCAGGAATATAGATGACCTTTTAGAAAATGAAGCCTTCTTTGGGTTTGAAAATGATGAGTATATCAATACAGGAGTTGGATTTGGAGCGGTTGCTCATCATAAATCAGTGCAGGTGTTAAAAAGAGCGTATGACTGTTTTCTAGATGGAACAAAAGGAACAGTGACGTGTCCCACTCTGAACACGCAGGCACTTGTGTCAGTGGGGCTTGTGAAAGATGGAAAACGTCAGAATCTATCAGGGGCAGAAATATATCCGGTAGAGTATTTCAATCCTTATGATGATACAACAGGAAAGCTGCGAAAGACAAAGAATACCTATTCCGTTCATTGGTATGCAAAAAGCTGGCTGGATAGAAAATCAATTATAAGAAGTAAAATAACACAGCCATTTCACAGAGTATTTGGAGTGGACTGTTTTGAGTGGTTGAAGAGAAAGTAATGAAAAAGATATTGATATTTTCCCATGCATTAGAGCTTGGGGGTGCAGAGAGGGCTCTGTTGGGGTTGTTAAATAGTTTGGATTATGAAAAGTATGAGATAGATCTTTTTCTGATGCGACACCAGGGTGAATTGCTCAGGTTTCTTCCAAAACAAGTGCATTTATTGCCTGAAATAGGAGCATATGCCTGTCTGGCAGTACCGATAGCAGATGTGATAAAAAAGAAAAGAGCAGATGTATTGCTTGGACGTATAAATGGAAAAAGAAATGCCCAAAAGTTTATTCGACAGAATTCCCTTCCAGTGGATAATGGTGTGGAATTGGAGTATAGCCATAAATATACACGCAAATATATGCCGAAAATAAATGAGAAAGATTATGATCTTGCAATCAGTTTTCTGACACCGCATTATTTTGTTACTGAAAAAGTAAATGCCAGTAAAAAAATTGCATGGATTCATACAGATTATTCGAATATTGAGATAGATGAAGAGTCCGAATTAAAAATGTGGGATGCTTATGATCATATTGTGTCAATATCAGATGCATGTACCAGAGGGTTCTGCTGTAAATTTCCTGGCTTAGAAGACAAAATCATTCGCATAGACAATATCATTCCTGCAGAATTAATCAAAGAACAGGCAGATGCATTCGACGTGTCCGAAGAAATGCCGGAAGACGGAAGTATCAGGCTCTTATCCGTCGGAAGATTTTGCAATGCAAAAAACTTTGACAGCGTTCCGGATATTTGTAGTCGATTGATGAAGACGGGACTAAAGATCAAATGGTATTTGATTGGCTTTGGGCCGGATGAAACGCTGATTCGGGAAAAGATTCAAGAAGCAAACATGGAAGATCATGTGATCGTTCTTGGAAAGAAAATAAATCCATATCCGTATATGAAAGCATGTGATCTTTATGTACAGCCGTCCAGATATGAAGGAAATTGCGTCAGTGTACATGAAGCACAGGTGCTGGGAAAGTCTGTGGTTATTACGAATTATGCAACAGCAAAAAGTCAATTAAAGGATGGGGTAGATGGTATGATCGTTCCGATGGATCATGAAGAATGTGCAAAAGGAATTGCGAAAATTTTAAATGATTCTCAAAAGATGAAGGGCCTTTGTGAATATTGCGAGAAAAATAATTTTGTAAATAATAAAGAGGTTGAAAAATTATATGCAATATTGTGATGCGATGGAATTAACGAAAGAAGACAACCAAATGGCAAAAGGGCTTGCAATCATTGGAATGGTTGTATTGCATTTGTTTTGCCGTTTAGGGGAGTTGCCATATTCTCCTTTAATATATATAGGTGAAACTCCAT
>NZ_JAFBIX010000041.1 GCF_021531895.1 Faecalicatena contorta
CAAATGCCGGGAACTGTTAAATCTGGCTCTTTCCAGATGCTGTCAATCAACAAATGTGATAATTGTTAGGGGAAAGCTTCTTAATGCAAAATTTACTCTTGACAAGAGGTCACTTCATAACAGCGAGGACGTATATATGGCAATTTTACTTGACGATACAAAACGAATATTTACACTACAGACAGACCATAGCATGTACCAGATGAAAGCCGACAGGTATGGAGTATTACTCCATACCTGGTTCGGCAATAACGGAACCTCTTTTGACTATTCTTATCTGATTACATACGAAGACAGGGGCTTTTCCGGGAACCCTTATGAAACGGAAAACGAAAGGACCTATTCCTTAGACGCATTGCCACAAGAGTATCCCGTCTATGGAAGCGGAGACTACCGCTCTACGGCATTAAAAGTCCGTTATCCTGACGGTTCCAATGCTTGTGAGCTTCGATACTACAGTTATCAGATTCTAAATGGTAAGTATTCTCTTCCTGGGCTTCCCGCTATCTATGCAACGGAAGACACAAAGGCAGATACCCTCATCATCACGTTGGAAGATACCAGACACTGTTTTTATGTTCATATATACTATGGAGTTCTTGAAAATCTGGACATTATCACAAGAGCAGTATGTATTGAAAATCACTGTAGTGATGATCTTTATTTTGAAAATATACAAAGTACTTGTGTAGACTATCTGCATGGAAACTTTAATTTTCATACATTCTATGGGCGACATGTAAAAGAACGCACGCACCAAAAATCTCCTCTGCAGCATGGCATTCAGTCCATCGGAAGCACCCGTGGAACTTCCAGCCACCAATACAATCCTTTCTTCATTCTGTCTGAGCAAGACACAACGGAAGATACCGGTAATTGTTATGGATTTTCACTTTTATACAGCGGAGATTTCTCAGGCCTTGCAGAATATGATCAATATGATCAGACACGGATTCTCCTGGGCATTCATCCTGATAATTTTTATTATTGTATAAAACCCGGTGAAAAATTCTATGCACCCGAAACTGCTATGGCTTTTTCTGACTGTGGGCTTGGCAATCTGTCGCATATCTATCATAAAGCATACCGCAATAATCTATGCCGAGGCAAATACAAAACAGCTAGACGACCGATCCTTCTGAACAGCTGGGAAGGCGTGTATTTTGATTTTGACGGGGATAAATTAGTCCAGATGGCAAAAGATGCTTCCGAACTAGGCGTCGAGCTCTTCGTCATGGATGACGGATGGTTTGGCAAGCGCGACCTGGACGTCTCCGGACTAGGTGACTGGCTCGTCAATGAAGAGAAATTAGGTTGCACACTTGGCGAGCTTTCTGAGCGGATTCACAAATTAGGCCTGAAATTCGGCATCTGGTTTGAACCTGAATGTGTCAACGAAGACAGCAATCTATACCGCGCACATCCTGACTGGGCTCTTCAGGTTCCTGGTAAGGCGCCTTGTCGTTCTCGATACCAGTTGGTACTGGATTTCTCCCGGGAAGATGTCCGGGATTATATTTTCACTCATATTTGCCAAGTTCTGGATTCTGCCAAAATTGAATATCTGAAATGGGATTTCAACCGCAGTATTTCTGATATATACAGTGCTAAGCTTCCCGCCAAAAGGCAGGGAGAAGTCGCCCATCGCTATATTCTGGGCTTATATGATATGTTGGAAAAACTGATTCAGCGTTATCCTGATATCTTGATTGAAGGATGCAGCGGAGGAGGCGGACGATTTGATGCCGGAATGTTATATTATACACCGCAGATCTGGTGCAGTGATGATACAGATGCTATTGAACGCCTCAGCATCCAATATGGAACTTCTTTCGGTTATCCTGTCAGCACCATGGGATCTCATGTTTCAAAATGTCCTAATGAGCAGACTGGGCGCATAACTCCTCTGAACACCAGAGCAACTGTTGCTATGTCAGGAACTTTTGGATATGAATTGGACGTAAATCAAATGTCCGATGAAGAAAAAGCTCTTGTAAAAGCTCAGATCAAAGAATTCAAAAGCTATGATTCTTTAATCCAGAATGGTAATTACTATCGGCTGACAGATCCCTCAGAAGCCCAAAGCTATCATAGCTGGGAATTTGTTGCCGAAGATAAAAGCGAGGCCCTTCTGTGTATTGTATCTTTACAGATTCATCCCAATGGTCCTGGAAATTATATCAAATTAAAAGGACTGGATCCGCACAGTGCTTATCTGATCGATGGGAAGAAATATCCTGGAGATGTACTGATGAACGGCGGACTTTTGCTTCCTTTTGCCAAGGCAGAATACGAAAGCTTCCGCATTCATATTACCAGATGTTAAAAAGACTGCCTGAATCTCAAACAGATTCAGGCAGTCTTTTATTTCTTATGCTCCTACATGTTCTACAATATAGCTTTTCACTTTTTCTTTTGGCATTCCAAGAGCCACTGCCAACTCTCCATACAGGAAAAATTCTGCAATATTCAAATACTTATCATCGACATTAATTGCTTTCTTACCAGATGCCAGACGCTTCATCTTACGCAGATAAGAAGTCTTGATGATTGCGACCCATTCCCTGCATTCATTTTTTAACAATGCTTCTTTGTATAATGCTTCTCTTCGCTTCTCATCAGGCACCCACAGAGTGTCAACATTAGGCATATCGCCAATTAATGCATGTGCATCTTCTTCTGTTATGATCTTTCTGATTTGATTTTTCTCATTATCTACAGGTGTATAAAGTGTTCCGCCAGCATCATATAAGGGCTTCAATGTATAATATTTTTTCTTCTTATCTGAGCAGCTTATATCCAATTTTCCAATGGCCGTTACCTCGCAGACACCTTCTTTATAATGTGCTACGTAATCTCCTATCTCAAACATATTTACCTCCTGTCTGGAGTTATTTTTAAGTCTCTGATACATAAATATTATATCATGCTCAATTTTTTGATGTAAGAAGATTTTTACAAAACTTGCCTGATTTATCGTTCAAAAAACTATTGTATCTGCTTAATCTGCTCGTTCAGATCATTTAAATATACCCAGCGGTCCATCTTCTCATCCAATGCCTGCTCTATCTGTTCTTTCTCCTTCAACAGATCATTTAATCTGGAAGAATTTGTTACATTCTGTGCAATCTCCTGATCCAGTTTTTCTATTTCCCCTTCTAATTCTGCAATATCATCATCAATAGATTCAAATTCCTTCTGTTCTTTATAAGTAAATCTTATTTTCTTTTCATGCTGTTTCCATGCATCTTTGTTCGCATCTTTATCAGCTTTCTCAGCTTTTCCGGCAGACACTTTTTCTTCTGGAACAGCTTCTAATTCCTTACGAATCAGATAATCTGAATATCCTCCTTCAAACTGACGAATCTCTCCTTCTCCCTCAAATGAAAAAATTCGATTTACCGTGCGATCCAGAAAATATCTGTCATGAGATACAATAATGATAATTCCGTCAAACCGATCCAGGTAATCTTCCAGAATTGTCAACGTCTGGATATCCAGATCATTGGTAGGCTCATCCAGAATCAAGACATTCGGAGAGCTCATCAGCACACGAAGCAGATACAGTCTCCGCTTCTCCCCTCCCGAAAGCTTTTCAATTCTGGACCACTGCATAGCTCCGTCAAACAAGAAATTCTCCAGCATCTGTGAAGCAGTAATCTTTCCTTCTGGAGTCGTAATATATTCCCCGACTTCCTTTACATAATCAATCACTTTCTCAGAATCATCCATATATTCATTTTCCTGTGAAAAATAACCTACCCGGATTGTCTGTCCCATCTCTACGGTCCCTGTATCTGACCGGATAATTCCATTGATAATCTTAAGAAGCGTTGTCTTTCCACAGCCATTAGGACCAATGATGCCAATTCGGTCATTTTTCAAAAAAATATAATTATAATTCTTAATTAAGATTCTCTCTCCATATGACTTAGAAATATCAGATAGTTCAATCGTCTTATTCCCCATCCGTGAAGCAACAGAACTCATGGAAACTCTCTTTTCCTCCTGAATATCCTGAATCTCCTGCATTGCTTTTATACGGTCAATATGGGCTTTTTGCTTGGTACTTCTTGCTCTTGCTCCCCGACTTAACCATTCCAATTCTGTTCTGAGCATGCTTTTCCGCTTTCGTTCCGTTGCAAGTGCCATATTTTGACGTTCTTCTTTTAAACGCACAAATTCTGAATAATTCCCCGGATAACTGTATAATTTCCCATTATCTACTTCTACGATCCTATTTACAACACGATCCAAAAAATAACGATCATGTGTGACCATCAAAACTGCTCCTCTGAACTGAATCAGATATTCTTCCAGCCATTCAGACATTGCATTATCTAAATGGTTTGTAGGTTCGTCTAACACCAAGATATCTGCGGATGTTAAAAGTGCATTTACTAGCGCAATCCGCTTCTTCTGACCGCCTGACATATGCTCTATCTTCTCATCATATTCCGTAAATCCCAACTGATTTAACATCGCTTTTGCATCTGCTTCGACGGTCCACTGATTCATTTCATCGATATTTCCTTCTACTGCTGCTTTTAATACGGTCGTTCCACTTTCAAATACCGGAGTCTGTGGAAGGTAACATATCTTCACTTGGCTCCTCATACTGATTTTCCCAGAATCATAAGGTTCGATACCCGCTACAACTTTCAGCAGAGTTGATTTCCCCATTCCATTAATTCCGATCACTCCGATTTTTTCATTCTCGCTAATACTAAATCCTATATCGTTCAAGAGGATTCTATCGGTGTAAGATTTGATAATATGCTCCATCGTCAGTAAATTCATACTTTTTCTTCTCCACTATTCTTTTAATTCTCATTTTAATTGTCAGTATATCTGAAATTATAATCAACTTCAAGATATCAATTCTTTATGCAAATCTCTAAATTACACATTAATTTGAAAATCTTTCTCAGATATTCCATTTCAATCAAAAAAATTTTACGAATTTTGCATATTTTTGATTTAAAATATGGAAAGAATTCACAAAAAATTGTATAATATTTAATAACATGTAACACAAATGGAAAGAGAGGACTCACTATGAAACAAAACAATATGTTAGCGATGATTTTAGCTGGTGGTCGGGGGTCTCGCTTGCATGAATTAACCAACAAAGTTGCAAAACCGGCCGTTTCATATGGTGGTAAATACCGCATCGTTGACTTCCCATTAAGTAACTGTGCAAACAGTGGTATTGATGTTGTCGGAGTATTGACACAGTATGAATCTATTCTGCTGAACAGTTATGTAGCTGCCGGTGGTCGCTGGGGTCTGGATGCAAAAGACAGTGGCGTATATGTACTTCCACCACGTGAGAAAGCAGATGCCAATCTGGATGTATATCGTGGAACTGCAGATGCTATTTCTCAGAATATCGACTTTATCGATACCTATTCACCGGAATATCTCCTCGTTCTTTCCGGTGACCATATCTACAAGATGAATTATGCCAGAATGCTTGCTGCTCACAAGGAACATAATGCAGACGCAACTATCGCTGTAATCGAAGTTCCAATGAAAGAAGCAAGCCGTTTTGGAATCATGAACACCGATGAGACCGGACGTATTGTAGAGTTTGAAGAAAAACCAGAGCATCCTAAGAGCAACCTTGCTTCTATGGGTATCTATATCTTTAACTGGAAGCTGCTTCGCAAACTGTTGGTTGCTGACATGAAGAATCCAGATTCTAATCACGATTTTGGTAAGGATATCATTCCACAGCTCCTGAATGATAATAAAACTCTTTATGCTTACAAATTCAAAGGTTACTGGAAAGATGTAGGAACCATCGATTCTTTGTGGGAAGCAAATATGGATCTTCTGGACAAGAATAACGAGCTTGATCTGAATGATCCGACATGGAAGATTTATACGGAAGATGTTACAACTTTGCCTCATTATATCGGACCTGATGCCGCAATTAAACGTGCATTTATTACTCAGGGTTGCAGAATCGAAGGTGAAGTAAAGAATTCTGTCCTGTTTACCGGTGCAAAAGTCGGAGCAGGTGCCAAGATTATTGACAGCGTACTAATGCCAGGCGTTGAAGTTGAAGAAGGTGCTGTTGTCACACGTGCACTTGTTGCTGACGGAATTAAGATTGGAAAAGGCGCTGTTGTCGGAAGCGCTGACAGCGAGCACATTGAGCTTGTTGCAAAACGTGTAAAGGGGGTAGAATAATATGTGTGATGCATTAGGTATTGTTAATTTTTCCGGAAATCACATCTGGGTAAATGGATTGGAGGACTATCGCCCGATTGGTGCATTCTCTTTCTTAGGAAGATACCGTGTGATCGACTTTCCTATCTCTAACATGAGCAATAGTGGAATTGACCGTATTCAAGTATACATTAGAAGAAAACCGCGTTCCTTGACTGAACACCTTGGAACTGGACGTCACTATAATATCAACTCCAAGCGTGGTAAATTACATATCCTGTTCACTGACCCAAAAGCAGAAAATGATTTATATAACACTGATATCGCTGCTTTTTCAGAAAATATGGAATGTATTGAACGGGCACATAATCCTTACGTAATTATTGCCCCAAGTTATATGGTATATTCTGCTAATTTTGATACTCTGCTTAAAACACACATTGATTCTGGAGCAGACATTACATTACTATATCATTCTGTAGACAATGCCAAGGACTCTTTCCTGAATTGTAATACTTTGAATTTAAACCGACAGAAAGGTGTATTGTCCCTGGAACCAAATCGTGGAACTGCAAAAAACAGAAACATTTTCATGGATACATATATTATGAAAAGGGAACTGTTTATCGATCTGGTGAAAAAAGCAAAATCTATTTCTTCCATGTATACATTAGCAGATACTATTAATTATGCATGTAATGAACTGGATGTACGTGGCGTTTCCCATCGTGGATTCTTTGCATCTATTACAGACCTGAACAGTTTCTACAATGCAAATATCTCTTTGATTGATTTTAAGACAGCAACAACTCTGTTTGATGAAGACTGGCCGGTATATACCAGAACAAACGACTCTTGCCCAACACAGTATTTTGAAACGGCAAATGTTAAAAATTCCGTTGTATCCAATGGATGTCTGATTGAAGGTACCATTGAGAATTCTGTAATCGGACGTGGATGTATAATCAAGAAAGGGGCTGTTGTCAAAAACAGTGTTATCTTACCAGGCACACAGATTGGCGAAGATATCACCATTGACTGCCAGGTAGTTGACAAGCATGCTAAGATTATTCATGCAAAAGAGATTATCGGAACACCTGATAATCCTGGTTATATCCGTCGTGAAGATGTTATCTAAAACTTTATTCTAACTAATATAAAGAAAAGCGTATTCATTTTTCTGAATACGCTTTTCTTTATATTTCCCTGTTCTAATCAAGATATGTCTTCTTGTATTCTTCCCGAATTTCTTCTGGCACCAGGCTTCCTCCTGTCGCCCATACAATATGTGACGATTGATCCATCTTTTCAGACAGATGATGTATTTCCACATATTTTTTGGTTTCTTCATATTGCATTAATTTTAACAGACCTTCAAATGCTGCACAAGAACTTGGTTCAATAAAGATATCCTCTGTCCTACAAAGTGCACGCATATATTCATATAACCACTTATCTTCTACTGTAAACTCCCCACTTAATAGTGGTTCCATTACCTTTCCGACAAAACCTGAGGGACGGCCTACCGCCAGGCCATCTGCATGTGTAATACCTGTCAAACCAACATCCTGTACACAGATTGCATTATGAAGTCCCGTTGTCATTCCAAGAAGCATACACGGAGCCTGTGTCGGCTCCACAAAGAAAACATGTGCATTATCTCCCCAAAGCTCCTTTAATCCAAAAGTAATTCCTCCTGGAGCCCCGCCTACACCACATGGAATATATACAAACAAAGGATGTTTTTCGTCCACAACAATCTTTTGTTCTTCCAATTGTGCTTTCAATCTTTTTGCCGCGACTGCATATCCCAGGAACAAGTTTTTTGAATTTTCATCATCTACAAAATAGCTTTTCGGATTCGCGTCTGATTCCTTTCGCCCATTTTTTACCGCTTCACTATAATCAGAGTCATACTCGATAACCTGTACACCATGACTTCTCAACAGCTCTTTTTTCCACTGCTTTGCATCCGCTGACATATGCACGATTACTCTATAACCTACAGCCGCACTGGCTATGCCTATACTCAGACCAAGATTGCCCGTAGATCCCACTTGTATCGTATACAGACCAAAAAATTCTCTGCACTCTTCTGAAGCCAGTTTTGAATAGTCATCCTCTGGCGTAATCAATCCTGCCTCCAATGCAAGTTCTTCTGTATGCTTTAAAACTTCATAGATGCCGCCTCTGGCTTTAATGGAACCTGCAACAGCAAGATGACTGTCCTGCTTCAAAAAGAGTTTTCCCTGAATGGCATCTCCATAGGTTTCATTCAGATAATCCTGCATTGCCGGTATCGGTGTCAAGACAGATTCAATGACTCCCTTTGTTTCTATTGTTTCCGGGAAGCTCTTCATAATAAACGGTGCGAAGCGCTGCAGTCTCGCTTCTGCATCGTCAATATCTTCCATCGTGATTCCAAGTGTATCTTTTGCTTCAATCCATGATTGTAATTTGGGATTCACCCAGCCAACTTCTCTGGCAGCAGCAATCGCTCTTACAATCGGCATCTCCAAATACTCTTTTCCCATATTATGGCCCCGCAATTCTTCTTCGCTTCTATCTTATAAGAACAGATATTTTAATATGAATAATACTGCTAACACATACATTAATGCACTGATTTTTTTCTCTTTTGTCTTTCCTGTTACAACATTCAGTACTACATATGAGATAACTCCCATAGAGATACCTTCAGAAATACTATAGAAAAATGGCATTGATGCGATACAGATATAACATGGCAAAGCTTCTGCAATATCACTAAAATCAATATTTACAACATTCGTTAACATATAGAACCCAACAACAATCAATGCCGGCGCTGTTGCAAATGAAGGAATTGCCAAAAAGATTGGTGACAAGAATAATGCAAGGCCAAACAAAATTGCTGTGGTTACTGCTGTAAGTCCTGTTCTTCCTCCTTCAGATACGCCAGACGCGCTCTCAACAAATGTTGTTGTCGTAGATGTTCCAAGAACTGCTCCTGCTGTCGTAGCAACCGCATCTGCAAGAAGTGCTCCTTTAATGCGAGGTAACTTCCCATCTTCATCCAGCATATCTGCTTTCGAAGATACTCCAATCAAAGTTCCGATTGTATCGAACATATCTACAAATAAAAATGCAAAAATAACAACAACAAAATTCAAAGAGAAAATACCGCTAAAATCAATTTTTGCAAAAATCGGTGCAATACTTGGAATCGATAATCCGCCGCTGAAGTCTGGAAGCAATCCATAGAATCCTAATTCTGGATTCGGGACATACAAACCGGCAAACTGACAAGCGATTCCAAGAACCCATGTGATCAGAATTCCCCAGAGAATATTGCCCTTAACATTCTTAATAACAAGAATACCAGTAATAAGAATACCAAGAATTGCAAGAATAACCGTAATTCCTACGTCATTAAATGTAGCTTCTACCCCATTCACTGCATTATACTCATCCAATGAAAATAACTGCAGAAGTGTAGCACCTCCAATTACAATATTCGCATTCTGCAGACCGATAAACGCAATAAACAAACCAATACCAACGCTGACTGCTGCCTTCAGATTCTTTGGAATAGCATTAAAAATCGCCTCACGTACATTCGTAAGAGAAAGTATAATAAACACAATACCTTCTACAAATACCGCTGTCAGTGCAATCTCCCAGCTATATCCCATTCCCAGGACAACTGTATATGCAAAATATGCATTCAATCCCATACCAGGTGCCAATGCAAATGGATAGTTTGCAAAAATGGCCATCAACAATGTACCGATCAAAGAGGCAAGTGCCGTTGCTGTAAAGACAGCTCCCTGATCCATTCCTGCTGCAGATAAAATACTTGGATTTACAGCAAGAATATAAGCCATCGTCATAAATGTTGTAATACCAGCAACGACTTCTGTTTTTACGTCTGTACCATTTTCACTTAATTTGAAAAACTTCTCTAACATCTTTCTCCTCCTTTGTTTCTCTCATTCGACAAATTAATAACATATATTATTCTAGCAAAATAACCGGATAAAGTAAATGAATTTAGAACAAAAAAGAATCACTGCAAATATCTTGTGACATTACAGTGATTCTTATTCTCTATGTTATTGAATTTCCCTTATCTTCTTGCGAAGGCTAAGTACCTGATTCGGAGCCACCGATAATTCATCAATTCCTATCTGAATAAAATACTCTGTCATCTCCAAATCCGCTGCCAGATCTCCACAGATACTGATATGTTTTTCTTCCAGATGAACATTATTTGTAATAATACGAATCATCTTCAGCAATGCCGGATGATGTGGATCATAATATCTTTCCAGTTTACTGTTCAGTCTGTCCATACCAAGCGTAAATTGTGATAAATCGTTTGTCCCGATACTAAGGAAATCAACTTCCCGCGCCAGTTCTCCGCTAATCATAACCGCTGCTGGTGTCTCAATCATGACACCGATTGGAATTTCTTCATTGAATGCTGTCTTCTCATTGCGTAGTTCCTTCTTGGCTCTTCCAATCATTTCTTTTGCCATCGTCACCTCTTCAATCGATGTGATCATTGGAAGCATAATAGAAATATTACCAAACGCAGAAGCTCTTAAGATTGCCCTAAGCTGTGTCTTAAATATCTCTTCTTTATCCAGCGATACACGAATACCTCTATATCCAATTGCCGGATTATCATCTTCCCCGAGATCCAGACACTCTGCCAACTTATCCCCGCCAAGATCTGCAGTCCTTATAACTACCTTCTTAGTCCCCATAGATTCAGCTGCCAGCTTATATACCTGGAACTGCTGCTCTTCCGTCGGAAGCTTCGTTCCATTTTCCATATATAGAAACTCACTGCGGAACAAGCCAATTCCTCCCGCATCGCAGCGTAATACATTTTCGACATCTTCTTTTGTTCCGATATTCGCACAGACATCTATCTTCTGACCGCTCTGGGTAATATTTTCTTTTCCTTTCAGGCGTTCCAGATTCTGTACATGTGTATGGTTAGCATCTTGCTTCTGCTTCATCTTTGTGATAGTCGTATAATCCGGTTCAATATAGACCTTTCCTTCGAATCCATCTACAATAATGGTCTTTCCTTCATAATCTTTTTTCAAAGCTTCTCCAAGTCCTATAACAGAAGGAATCCCTTTGGTTCGTGCCAAAACTGCCGTATGAGAATTAATCGTTCCATATCTTGTTACAAATCCCAGGACCTTTGTCTTATCCAGCTGAACAGCTTCACTCGGATATAATTCCCCCGTTGCCAGAACAAACGGTTCATCCGTCAGCATCTTATCTTTCCATATTCTGGAGAGAATACGCAGAACTCGATTTGCCACATCCTTCACATCTGCATCATGCCCTTGTATGTAAGACTTCTCACTTGTCGATGCTGTCGAAAGAAAACTTTCTACTGCACTCTGAATTGCATATTCTGCATTCAGCTTCTGCTCTACGATGATATTCGTTATTTTATCTTTTAATTCCTGATCTTCCAGTATCATTTGCTGCATCTCAAAAATTGCGGCATTTGCTTCTCCTACTTCTTTTGACGCCATGTCATACAAATTCTCTAATTCAAATACTGCCTTCTGACGAGCTTTTTGAAAACGCTGCACTTCCTTCTCAACATCTTTCACATAGATGCGACGAATTTCTTTTGAATCTCTTTTATAAAAAGATAGTTTACCTATAGCAATTCCTTCAGATACCTTTTTCCCCGTTAATGTAATCATATTTTTTCCCTCTACGTTTCATTTACAGCTATAGAAGCTTTCAATCATGCAATTATACTTTACACGCTTCCGTTCATTTCGTCAAGAGACTGTTATCCCTCAACATTTCCAATTCTTTCATGCAAAATATCTATTAATTATTATACCGAAAAATGATACATGTAACAATTTTTTTCGACACTTTTTGTAAAAAATATTGAAAATAATTTTAAATGCATTGACTCTTTTATAAATATGTGCTAATC
>NZ_JAFBIX010000042.1 GCF_021531895.1 Faecalicatena contorta
GAATTTGGCATTGAAATTTCTTCTTTGTCTGGACATGATAATGGATCCTTTCTTTCATACTGGTTTAAGTATATCAGATTCATTAAAAACTGTCCGAAAAAGTGTCTTAATTTATGAGACCATTATACTTAAAAAAAAATCATAAATGTTATAGTATGAATTATACTTATAACATATCATAAGTTCCGCTTCGCGGATATAATCAATCAGGGAAGGAGAGAACAATAAGTATGAATCAAGAGAATTTATTCAGTCAAGGGATTTGGAATGATTTTAAGGCACATTTTAAAAGTATTACAACAGAAGCCTCTTATCGGACCGATATACGTGAAATTATGAACTATTTTCAAAAAGATTTTTTTGAGATAAGAGAAGTAGAAGTGAAAGAATATTTTGCTGTGTTGCAGAATAAAGTTAACAAAGGAGCATTAAGACCTGGAACGATGGCAAAAAAGTTTCGGGAATTACATTCTTTTGCTGAGTATGTGTACGAAAACCATGAAAAATACGGGATAGATAAGGATTATCGAGATTATTATTATCCATATTTGAAGGTGGTGGCGAAGCAGGAAAAACATGTTAAAGCTGTTCCTTTGGAACATATAGACCGACTCCTTTTGGCTGCAGAAGAAAACAGTATGGCATATTGTATTATTGTATTGCTTTATCGGGTCGGTCTTACTTCTACGGAAATTGTAGAGCTTAAACCGGAAGACTTTGTTATATATGAAAACGGAGTATATGTATCTATAATAGATCGCAGAGAAAAAAGTTTTATTCCAGAGGATGCAGTTCGAGTGATTGAGTGTTATATCAATGAACGAAAAGAGAATACGTTTTTATTCTATAATAGTCGTGGAAATAAACTAAATCCGATGTACATTAGTCGATTAATGAAAAAATATGCAAAGAAAGCTGGAATTCCTTGCTATAGTGCGGAAAGTATACGGAATACTTGTGGAGTTACAATGTTTTCTTATGGCGCAGATTCCAGACAAGTAGCGAAGCAAATGGGAATAACGAAAGTGCAGATAAAACGTTATGATAATGTTATATATCGTGATAGTATTCAAAAGGCGGCAAATAATCTGGTTAAAGTCAAAGTAGAACCGCCAACGACATAATTTTGTCCTTTCATGTCAAAACGTCAGAAAATTCACACATATAAACATTTTGGCTTGGTTTAGGATGATAAAAACGAAGAATAATCTTTATAATTCTGTATTTGCAAAAAATTAAATGTCAATTTCGTAACAATTATTGATATTTTAAATACAATGAGGTAAAATATAAACAGGTGATATACAAGAGAGTACCGACGAACATGCCGATACTCTTTTCGATTTATCAGAATGTTTACAAAAAAGTGCATATGAAAAGCAAAGGAAGAAAAGGGGGAATAATATGCTAGATGCTATTAATTCAGTAGTGAACACCATTAATGGAGTGGTTTGGGGATGGCCGATGATCATTCTCTTGTTAGGAACTCATGTTTTTTTGACAATCCGTACTGGCTTTATTCAGAGATACACAATTTCAAGAGGTATTAAGCTGTCAGTAACAAAGGATCCAGAAGCAGAAGGTGAAGTATCAAATTTTGCGGCTCTGACAACAGCTTTGGCAGCTACAATTGGTACCGGTAATATCATTGGTGTTGGTACAGCGATTGCACTTGGAGGACCTGGAGCTGTTTTGTGGTGTTGGTTGACAGGTGTATTTGGTATTGCTACGAAATATGCAGAATCTTTCATCGCTGTAAAATACAGAGTAAAAACAGAAGATGGCCGTATGCAGGGTGGTGCAATGTACGCTCTGGATCGTGGTTTGAATATGAAGTGGCTTGGCATGTTGTTTGCAATTTTTGCTGGCTTTGCTTCTTTTGGAATAGGTTGTGCCACACAGGTAAATGCGATTGCAACCGTATGTAATGAGAACTTTGGTATTCCTCCAGTTGCAGTTGGAATCGTTATTGCAATCCTTACTGCAATCGTTATTTTTGGAGGTATCAAGTCCATTTCCAAAGTATGTGAAAAATTGGTTCCATTCATGGCAATTTTCTATGTTCTGGGATGTATTATAATTTTATTTATGAATTATGATTACATAATTCCAGCTATTGGAACAATCTGCAAACTTGCATTCACACCGGGAGCAGCAGCAGGTGGTCTGGTAGGTACTGGTATTATGGCAGCAATGCGTTTTGGTGTTGCCAGAGGTCTTTTCTCTAATGAATCTGGTCTTGGTTCCGCTCCTATCGCAGCAGCAGCAGCTCAGACAAGAAATCCGGTTCGTCAGGCATTGGTATCTTCTACTGGTACATTCTGGGATACAGTAGTTGTATGTTTAATGACAGGTCTTGTATTGGTAACGACAATCATGAAGAACCCATCTATCAATGCGGATGAAATTGATAATGGTGGTGTCCTTACATCCATGGCGTTCTCACAGATTCCTTATCTTGGCCCAATTATTCTGACATTAGGTATTATCGCATTTGCTTATTCTACAGTTCTTGGATGGGCATACTATGGCGAACGTTGCGTAGAGTATTTTGGTGGTAAGAAGATTCTGGTCCCATATCGCATTCTTTATATCGTTGTAGCAGCAATTGCTCCTGTAGTGGCACTTGATCTTGTATGGTTGATTGCTGATACATTGAATGCATTGATGGCAATTCCAAATATTGTTGCGGTGCTTTTGTTGTCCAATGAAATGGTTCGGGAAACAAAGAAATATATTAATGATTTGGACGCAAAAGATGATACACCAATTCCAGTTATTAAGGATTAATAAAAAAAATAGAAACTTTGACTTGACAAATGCACTTTATTGGATTAAAGTTATGTTGTAAATAAGAAAAACCGATGAGAAAGAGAAGTAGTTTATCTAATGACATTAAAGAGAGCGGCAGATGGTGGAATTGCCGTATGAAGTTGATAGATGAATGGACTTTCGAGGGCAGCCGGAAATCTTTAGAGAGTATGGTTTGTCGGGAACCGAACCCGTTATCAATCAGGAGTGTATGTTAGTACATGAGAAAAGTGGACGATTCGTCAATTTGAGTGGTACCGCGATAATAAGATATTATTACCGCCTCAAACATTATAGTTTGAGGCGGTTTTCTTTTTTGAAGAAAGTGCCGTAATCCACGAATTTTCTCTCCTAACAGCAAAAGTAAATTTCATAAAAAGGAGAATGAGACAATGAAAAACAAAGTATTAGCAGGATTATTGACAGTTGCAATGGTAGCAACAATGGTAACAGGATGTGGAAGTTCAAGTGAAGATACGTCTGAAAGTAAAGAGGAGACAAAGACTGAGGATACAACATACAAGGTTGGTATTGTACAGTATGTGGATGATGCTTCTTTAAATCAGATTGAAAAAGCAATCGAGGCAGAATTAGATGCCAAGGGTGAGAAACTTGGGGTCACATTTGATTATGAAGATTATACATTTAACGGTCAGGCTGATTCTACGGTTTTGAATCAGATTGCCGCAGATCTTGTTGCGGACGAGGTAGACATCATTATTCCAATCGCAACTCCGGCAGCAATGGTTATGCAATCAGCAACAGAAGATAACCAGATTCCAGTTGTATTTTCTGCAGTATCTGATCCGGTGGGTGCAGGTCTCGTGGCAGATAATGAGGCTCCTGGTTCTAATATTACAGGTACTTCTGATGCAATTGATACAGAGGGGATTATGAATCTGATTCTGACAGGTAATCCGGACGCAAAGAAGATTGGTCTTTTATACGATAAGAGTCAGGATTCTTCTATTGGATCTATTGAAGATGCAATTAAGTTCTGTGAGGAAAACAATTTGGAATATGTAGAGAAGACAGGAACTACTTCTGCTGAGATTCAGGCTGCGGCAGATTCACTGGTAGCAGAGACAGTAGATGCAGTATTTACTCCTCAGGATAATACAGTTATGACAGCAGAACTTGCTATTTTTGAGAAATTTACGGATGCAAAGATTCCGCACTATACAGGAGCTGACTCATTTGCATTAAATGGAGCATTCATCGGATATGGTGTAAATTATGAAAATCTTGGAACAGTAACCGCGGATATGGCAGTAGAGGTTCTGGTAGATGGAAAGAATCCAGCAGAGATGCCGGTTGAGACTTTGGAAGATGGTATTATTACAATTAATACAGAGACAGCAGAGTCTGTTGGTATTGCTGTTGAGACATTCAAAGATCTTGGCTCAGAAGTGGTGGAGACTGTGACTGCAAAAGAGTTTGAATAGAGGTTATTATGGGGTCAATTATTACGTTGTCGATTGTGCAGAGCGCTTTGGAACTTGGATTTATCTATTCGCTGGTTGCACTTGCACTATTTATTTCATTTACTATATTGAATATTGCGGATCTGTCTACAGATGGCTGCTTTACTTTAGGGTGTGCAGTCTGTGCGACACTGACGATAGCAGGACATCCGGTGTTGGGATTATTCGCAGCGATGGGTGCAGGGGCTGTGTCGGGTTTTGTAACTGCATTTTTGCAGACGAAGATGGGAATTGAATCCATCTTGGCCGGTATTATCGTAAATACAGGATTATATACAATTAATATTGCAGCAATGGGATTTGCCTCTAATCTTAACTTGTTTGGATGTGATTCTATCTTCACATGGGGAAAAGAGCATATTGGAGGAGCCTGGTACACATTACTTATTGTAGCAATTATTGTGATCGTAATCGGTTTTTTGGTATCGTTATTTTTAAACACACGATTGGGACTCTCTATTCGGGCGACTGGAGATAATCCGGATATGGTCCGTGCATCCAGTATTAATACAAAATTGATGATTACGATCGGACTCTGTCTATCCAATTCATTGACAGGACTTTCTGGTGGACTTTTGGCACAATATCAGAAGTCCTGTGATATCAATCTTGGAACCGGTATGGTTACGATTGCTCTGGCAAGCTTGATCATAGGAGAGACCTTAATTGGAAAAGGATCTATCTGGTGCCGTATTCTTGGTGTTGTGTTAGGAAGTTGTCTGTATCGTTTTATTGTTGCAATAGCGCTTCGTTTTGATGTACCTCCAGAGGCATTGAAACTAGTATCTGCAATAATTGTAGCTATAGCAATTGGACTGCCATATTTGAAAAGGCAATTCCATCTCTATCAGACGAAACGTGCTGCCAGAGTAAAAAACCAGAAATATATTGACGAAATTCTTGCACAGGAAAGCAAAGGAAAGGAAGGTCAGAGATAATGAGTGAAAATATGCTGATTATGAGAAATGTGTCAAAGACCTTTAATCCTGGGACCGTGAATGAAAAAATGGCTTTGCGCAAAGTAAATCTTGAGTTAAAACGTGGAGATTTTGCGACAATTGTTGGGAGTAACGGGGCTGGAAAATCTACATTATTTAATGCAATTACCGGATCTTTTCTGGCAGATGAAGGATTGATTTTACTGGATGGAGAAGACATTACTTATCAAAAAGAATATATAAGAAGTAAAGTGATAGGACATTTATTTCAAGACCCTTTAAAAGGAACTGCTCCCCATATGACAATTGAAGAAAATATGGCGCTTGCATATCTTCGATCTTCGACTTCAAAAAACGCATATTTTAGTCGGATCAGGTCTTCAGATAAAAAGAGATTTCGTGAGAAGCTTGCTTTGTTGAATATGGGGTTGGAAGACCGAATGAAACAACCAGTAGGACTTCTTTCTGGTGGACAACGTCAGGCGCTTACCCTTTTAATGGCAACTATTGTGACTCCGAAAATTCTTCTGCTGGATGAACATACGGCTGCTTTGGATCCGGCAACTGCAGAAAAGGTTTTGCAGCTTACCAAAGATATTGTGGCACAGCGGCAGATTACTTGTCTGATGGTTACCCATAATATGCATCAGGCACTGGAACTGGGAAACAGGACATTGATGATGGATGCAGGAAATATTATCCTGGATGTTTCGGGAGAAGAACGTAAGAGTATGACGGTAGATGATCTTCTGGATCAATTTGCACAGAATGCCGGAAAGCAGCTGGATAACGATAGAATTCTTTTATCTAAAAATGAAGCTTGATACTCATATGTTTTAGGTGTTGACGAAAAGAATCAGTAGATGATAATATAAATTGACTCATATTGTAAATGATATAGCCTCCGGCAGGAATGCCGGCGGCATTATTAAATTTAGGGGAGGCAGGATTATATGGCAAGAAGGATTGCACAGTTTTATAAAGTGAGTTTTGCACAGTTTCAGGAAGGATTTGTAGATTCGTTTGGTCCAACAGAAGAACAAGAATTGCAGAAGATATATGATAATATTAAGCTCCCGAAACGGGCAACTGCCGGATCTGCAGGGTATGATTTTTATGCTCCGGTATCAATAACTCTTGAACCTGGAAAGACGATTAAGATTCCTACTGGAATACGTGTAGAGATGGAATCAGATTGGGTGCTGAAATGCTATCCAAGAAGTGGGCTTGGGTTTAAATATCGTTTACAATTGAATAATACAGTAGGAATTATTGACAGTGATTATTTCTATTCCGACAATGAAGGACATATTTTTGCCAAGCTTACAAACGATACCAATGAAGAAAGAACAGTTGAAATCGCGGCTGGAACAGGATTTATGCAGGGAATTTTCGTAGAATATGGAATTACTGTGGATGATAATGTTACTACAGTACGTAATGGTGGATTTGGAAGTACAAATTAGGGACGTAGTCTTTTTTAAAAAGACTACGTCCCTAATTGCATTTTGTGGTGTACCCATTTGCATATTTTTGTATGTTTCGGACATTCTATTTTTAAGAATATGAGATAGATGGGGGAATGAATATGCCAAATATGAAGATGGTAGCTGCTTCAAGGGAAGAAAATGCTTCTTATATGAATGGACTGCTTCCGATTAAAGAAAGTTTTGATATTATACAGAGGGATATGGTTATAGGAGGACGGATGTCTTCTTTTTATTTTATAGATGGATTTACGAAGGATGAATCGATGCTGAAAATTATGGATTCTCTTTTTCATGTGAAGGAGGAAGACATGCCAGCGGATGCGACGCAGTTTTCAAGAAAATGTATTCCGTATGTGGAAGTGGATGTGCTGGGGGATTTTGATCAGGTATTGAAAAATATATTGTCGGGTGTTACATGTCTTTTTATTGATGGCTATGATGCGTGCATCGCGATTGATTGCAGAACTTATCCAGCGCGAAGTGTGGAGGAACCTGATAAAGATAAATCTCTGCGTGGTTCCAGAGATGGGTTTGTGGAGACGATTGTATTTAATACTGCATTGATGCGGAGAAGGATTCGTGATCCGCATCTTGTGATGAAGATGATGGAGATTGGAAATGCCTCTCGGACAGATGTGGCACTTTGTTATATGAGTGACCGGGTGGATCGGGAACTTTTGAAAAATGTATCTGAACGGTTGAATTGTATTCAGACGGATGATTTACGAATGAATCAGCAGAGTCTGGCTGAATGTTTATTTAAACGAAAATGGTATAATCCTTTTCCTAAATTTAAGTTTACGGAGCGGCCAGATACAGCGGCGGCCTGTCTGTTAGAAGGAAAAGTTGTAATTCTGGTTGATAATTCCCCGTCTGCAATGATTCTTCCAACATCAATATTTGATATGATTGAAGAAGCCAACGATCATTATTTTCCTACGTTGACAAACATATATCTTAAATCAGCCAGATGTCTGATCACTCTTCTGACAGTGTTTTTGACACCATTATTTTTACTTTTTATGCAGAATCTAAACTGGCTTCCAGAGGTATTTGCTTTTGTGGCAGTAAAAGATACTGTAAATATTCCATTGATTTTTCAACTATTGATTCTCGAAATTGCCATAGATGGTCTTCGGCTGGCGGCGTTAAATACACCAAGTATGTTAAGTACACCGTTAAGTGTTATTGCAGGTCTGGTCATGGGAGAATTCTCTGTAAAATCAGGATGGTTTAATTCAGAAGTGATGTTATATATGGCATTTGTGGCCGTTGCAAATTATACACAACCCAATTTTGAGCTTGGTTATGCGTTGAAATTTATGCGTCTGGAATTGTTGCTTCTTACAGCTTTATTTAACTGGTGGGGGTTCGTAATAGGAACAGTTATTGTGATTTGCAGTGTTGCCTTTAATAAAACCTTATCAGGAAGAAATTATTTGAACATTAAATTAAATTGAGTAAACGAAAGAGATAAGGTAAAAAGGAGGAGTCGAGTTTCTTGTTTTACAGAATAACCATCACGTGGTAGAATATAGATGAGGTGATAGAATGGAGACGGAAACAAGAGACGAGAAGTTGGGGCGGGCACCGCTTGGGAAGCTGATGGTTTCGTTGGCAGTTCCGGCAGTAGCTGCTCAATTGATCAATGTATTATATAATATAGTTGACCGGATTTATATTGGACACATTCAAGGATACGGAGATGTAGCTTTGACGGGAGTCGGGGTTACATTTCCTATTATTATGTTGATTTCTGCTTTTAGTGCATTTGCTGGGATGGGCGGTGCACCTTTGGCATCTATTGAGTTGGGGAAAAGTAATTATAGTCGTGCCGAAAGAATTCTCGGGAATTCTGCCGGGTTGTTAGTTATATTTTCGGTATTTTTAACAGTGTTTTTCAGTATATTTAAAATACCAATACTATATGCGTTTGGTGCCAGTGATGTGACGATTGTGTATGCGAAAGAGTACATATCCATTTATTTAATTGGAACAGTATTCGTACAGCTGGCATTGGGACTGAATACATTTATCAGTGGGCAGGGTGCAGCAAGAACTGCTATGCTGTCTGTGCTGATAGGTGCGGTGATCAATATCTGCCTGGATCCGGTTTTTATATTTGGTGTGAATATGGGAGTGAAAGGTGCAGCGCTGGCAACGGTCATCTCTCAGGCGGTCAGTGCTGTCTGGGTCGTACATTTTCTTGTGTCTAAGAAGAGTGTGATACGATTACAATTAAAAAATATGCGTTTAAAAAAGGATATTTTGATGCAAATTGCAGGACTTGGCATCTCCCCTTTTATTATGCAGAGTACAGAGAGTATGGTTAGTATTACTTTAAATTCTGGACTTCAGCGTTATGGAGGAGATCTGTATGTAGGAACTATGTCGATTATGACAAGTATCATGCAGTTAATCGTAATACCGGTACAGGGAATTACACAGGGAATCCAACCTATTATCAGTTACAATTATGGTGCCGGTAACAAAGATAGGGTTCAGAAAACGATCGTTAGAATGATTCTGGTATGTCTTACGGCTACGTTGCTTTTGGGAGGTATTGCAGTGTTGAAGCCAGAAGTATATGCGGGAATATTTACGGATAATGTTGAGCTGGAGAAACTGACTTGTCAGGTCATGCCAGTATATTTCCTTGTTATCACAATCTTTGGGATTCAGTCGGCTTGTCAAACGACATTTTTGGCATTGGGGCAGGCAAAAGTGTCTTTATTTATTGCGTTACTTAGAAAAGTAATCCTGTTGATTCCGTTGGCGATTATCCTGCCTAAGTTCATGGGAGTGAATGGAATCTACTTGGCAGAGCCGATTGCGGATATTTGTTCTATATTAACAATCAGTGTTTTATTTATATTTATTATTAGAAAAATTTTGCGTAATATGGAAAAAAATGTTATGATATCGTCAAGCAAAGAGAAGGAGGAACAGAGACATGAATGATTATGTAATTACAGTAAACAGTACAGTCGATTTGCCAAAGGAGTGGTTGGAAGAGAGACATATTCCGGTTATTCCTTTGAAATATACTATAGATGGCGAGAACTATAAAGGAATGGAAGGACTGTCTTCCAAAGAATTTTTTCAAAAATTAAGAGAAGGAAAGATGGCAGTAACCTCTCAGGTAAATCCTGAGGAAGCCAAAGAAGCACTGGAAGCGTTCCTAAAAGAAGGAAAAGATATATTGCATCTTGCGTTCTCTTCTGGCTTAAGTGGAACATATAACAGTATGCGAATTGCGGCGGAAGAATTGGAAGAAGAGTACCCAGAACGTAAGGTTATTGTGATAGATACATTGTGCGCTTGTCTGGGGGAAGGATTGCTGTTATATTATGCATTGAAACGTAAAGGAGAGGGGAAATCAATCGAAGAAGTAGCAAAGTGGGCAGAGGAGAATAAGCTTCATGTGTGTCATAATGTTGCGATTGATGATCTGAATCATCTTCAAAGGGGTGGAAGAGTCTCCAAGACAACAGCAATATTGGGAACAATGGTTCAAGTAAAGCCAATCATTCATATGGATGACAAAGGTCTTTTGCAAGTTATCGGGAAAGAGCGTGGACGAAAGAAAGCGTTGAATAAGATTGTAGATATGGCTGTTGAGCAGGCAAAGGGCTGGGAAAATGATATTATTATGATTACCCATGGGGATTGTGCAGAGGATGCTGAATATGTGGCAAAACTAGTGCGCAAAAAGATGGGAATTGAGAATATTCTGGTAAATAATATTGGTGAGGTAATTGGAAGTCATACAGGTCCAGGAGTTGTAGCCGTATTCTGCATGGGAAGTAAGCGCTAAGCAATAGGAGATATAAACAGAATGAAAAAAACACTTATAATTGATAAAGAAATGAAACAGATCTGGCCGACAGTCAGGGTTGGATGTCTGCAATATAAAGTGAAGGTGGAAAAGAAAAATGAAGAGATGTGGAAATATCTGAAGAAAGATATTTTCAAAAAAGTAAAAGATGAAATCTTTGATTACGGTGTAAACGAAATCCCTAATATCAAAGAATCAAGAGCCGCATATAAAGCCTTTGGAAAAGATCCAAGTCGTTATCGCGTATCTTCAGAAGCACTGATTCGAAGAATCGGCCAAGGAAAAGGACTTTACGAGGTAAATACAGTTGTTGATGTGAATAATCTGATTTCTATAGAATCAGGATTTTCTGTTGGTTCATACGATACTTCAAATATAGAAGATGAGCTAGTATTTCGAGTTGGAAAGGAAGGAGAGACCTATAAAGGGATTGGAAAAGAAGAAATCCGTATAGATTGCCTTCCGGTGCTGGCAGATACAAAAGGTGCAATTGGGAGTTCCACCAGTGATTCAGAACGGGCTATGATTACAGAAAATGCAGAAGAAGTGCTGACGTTAATTTATTCGTTCTCACAGAATCAAGATTTAGAACATGCACTGGAGAATGGAAAAAAATATTTAGAACAATACGTCGGTGCAGAAGAGATTCAGAGCTGGATAGTGGAGTAAATGGGAATTTAGATTAGTTAGTTGGTAATTGGGAGGTGTACGGTGAGAGGACGGATGGAATGGTTGCCATTGCGGAGTCCTTCGCTTAGAATCCATAACTGAAAAAGAAGCAGATATTTTGTGACCAGGCTGATTCACCCCGAAATCTTGATGATTTCGAGGCTCAGCAGCCTTCTCAGATTTGGCTTGAAGCCAAATCTTCGCACAAAATATCTGCTTCTTTTCCAGTAACGGA
>NZ_JAFBIX010000043.1 GCF_021531895.1 Faecalicatena contorta
GATTCAGTTAGTTATTCTGCCAGTTTTTTGACAATATCTTTACTATGATCGTTCGCTCTGCATGACGCGCAGGAATTCTCCCGGATGAGGAAGTTGCGGATTTGGGGGATGTCAGGCGAGAAGATGGATGGGATGGTTGCCGTTCGTTGGACAAGCGTTAGAATCCGTTACAGGAAAAGAAGCAGATATTTTGTGCGAAGATTTGGCTTCAAGCCAAATCTGAGAAGGCTGCTGAGCCTCGAAATCATCAAGATTTCGGGGTGAATCAGCCTGGTCACAAAATATCTGCTTCTTTTCCTGTTATGGATTCTTAGCGAAGGACTCCGCAATGGCAACCATCCCATCCATCCTCTCGCCGTACACACCCAATTACCTACTAACTAATCTAAATTCCCATTCTCTCATGCAACGAATAATAAACTTTATCGAAAGTTTCTTGCATTCCATCTCCTTTCGTGCAGGATACGATTTCATGTCGTGCTCCTTGCTTGTCAGTTAGAAACAATACTTTCCCGATATTTCCCTGAAGTCCGACTTCTATCTTCTGCATATCCGCCAACTGATACACACAGATATCACTCTTCTCCACAAGAACATAATCTTTTAAGATTATTAAACGATATTCTGGAATCTGCAGTGTCGAAGGATCTGCCAGTTGATGAAAGAATTCCTCTTTATCGGTAACCCCATCCAATTTAGATTTCAATGCTTTCTGTGATTTTATATTCATCACTGCCAGAAAAATTCCGACTAATGCCAGGACAATCGCTAACTTAACATTGGAAAACATGCATATCAATGCTACCGCCAGCAGGCTGATCCATACAATCATACCTGTCTTAAGTCTCTTTGCCCTCTCCTGGATAAAATCATAATATTTCTGCTGACCTGCCGTCTGGATATTCATCATTTTGGTCACTCTCTCTATTCTCCCGCCTTATATTCTATTTTCTATTAACGTACTTTCTCTGGAAATCCAACTTTTTTCTGAACTTTTCTCAATGTTTTATTTGCATAATACTGTGCTTTCTCAGCATTATTTTTAATAATACCATCAATATAAGCCTTGTCCTTTTCCAGACGTGCAACTTCATCCTGCAATGGCTTTAATACAGAAATCACAGCTTCTCCTACAGCGACCTTAAACTCACCATAACCCTTGCCATCAAATTCTTTTACAACTTCCTCCGGTCTCTTGCCTGTACATGCACTGTAAATATCAATCAGATTCTTTACACCTGGCTGTTCATCACGATATAAAATCTGTGCTTCAGAGTCCGTTACAGCACGCTTACATTTACGCATAATAGTGTCAGGATCATCCATCAGGTAAATACTTGCGTTTGGATTCTCATCAGACTTGGACATCTTCTTTGATGGATCCTGAAGGCTCATAATCTTAGCTCCTACTTTGCCGATATAAGCTTCTGGAATCGTAAAGACATCACCATAGATATTATTAAAACGCTCTGCAATATCTCTGGTCAGTTCCAGATGCTGCATCTGATCAATTCCTACCGGAACCACATCAGCCTGATACAGCAGGATATCCGCTGCCATCAATACCGGATATGTGAACAGACCTGCATTGATATTATCTGCATGCTTTGCAGCCTTATCCTTAAACTGCGTCATACGGTTAAGTTCTCCCATGTAAGTAAAACAATTCAGGATCCATGCCAGCTCTGCATGACCTGAAACATGGGACTGATAATAGATACAATTCTTCTCCGGATCCAGGCCTGCTGCAATATATAAAGTCAACAATGCTCTTGCTCTCTTTCTGAGCGTTGCCGGATCTTGTCTGACAGTAATAGAATGCATATCTACCACGCTGTAGAAGCATTCATATTCATTGCTTAAATTTACCCAATTCTTCAAAGCTCCCAGATAATTTCCCAATGTAAGGTTCCCGGTTGCCTGCATTCCGCTAAATAATACTTTTTTATCGTTAATCATTTTTCTTCCTCCACTCTCATCTTTCTTCCCATGGTTCTACTTCATCATTGTAATAGACCACATTTTCTGACAAAATCTCAGGGACATCGTCTGTTACCTGCACTTCTGTTACTGCACAGTTCCTATGTACGCCAATGCCCCAATACTCTGACAGAGGTTTACCCTTTATATAATTTAACATTCCCGCCAGTGCCGCACCGTGGGTTGAAATTAACACGTTGCTCTTCTGATATTGTTCTTTCTGGAAAAGTTCTTGTAAGAATTCCCCTGTACGCTTCTTTACTTCTGCGAAATTCTCTCCGCCCGGTGCCGGTACATAATTCTCCGGTTCATCAAAAAACCTGTGGAATTCTTCTGGAAGATTCCATCCACTCTTGGAACAGCACTTACCTTCATACTCTCCAAATGCCATCTCTATAATCCGGTCATCTTCTATAATTGGAATATCTCTTCCTTCCAGAATGATAGTTGCTGTCTCTTTCGCCCTGGATAATGGGCTGGAATAACACACGTCAAAAGGAATCTCTGCAAGACCTGTTGCTGTCTTTCTTGCTAACATCCGGCCAAATTCATCCAACGGAATATCGACCCGGCCTTGAATCCTTTTTTGCTTATTCCACTCCGTCTCTCCATGCCTTACAAAATATATCTTCATCATTAGCCTCCTTAACGTACCTTGTAAGTATAGCACATCTCCTTATGTTTTTCATAGCAAATTCACATAGAAAGTGTTATAATAGCTTAGAAAATAAAAAGGAGCCATGAATGTTATGGAAAAAATCACAAGTTTTACAATAGACCATATCCGCCTGATACCAGGACTCTATGTTTCTCGTATTGATCAGGTGGAAGGTCATCCCGTAACCACATTTGATATCCGTATGACCAGTCCGAACGATGAACCGGTTATGAATACCGCCGAAGTTCACACGATTGAGCATCTCGGTGCCACATTCCTGCGGAATCATAAAACATTTGCAAATAAGACTATTTACTTTGGACCAATGGGCTGCCGTACCGGATTTTATCTGCTTCTTTCCGGCAATTATGAATCCAAAGATATTGTTCCTCTGATGACCGAGATGTTTACCTTTATTGCAGAATTTGAGGGAGAAGTTCCCGGTGCCTGCGCCAAAGACTGTGGCAATTATCTGGACATGAATCTACCGATGGCAAAGTATCTGGCAAGCAGATATCTGAATCAAGTACTTCTGAATATCACTGACGAACAGTTACATTATCCAGAATAGACCAATATTCATAATATAAGAGTTCCAGCCGGAACTCTTTTTTCATCTCATAATCAGCTTTTTCCCAAACCAGACTCCGATCACACATCCTACTACACTCAAGAAGATATAGACAACTGCAACCCCTTTCTGATTTTGTTCCAGCAAAGTCAATGCCTCCAGTGAAAAAGTAGAAAATGTTGTAAATCCACCACATACTCCCGTCTTAAAAAAGAGCACCATATTCGGGCTGATTGTATCTTTACTGAAAGCAAGCCCTACGACCAGGCCAATGAGGATTGCACCTGCCAGATTCGTAATCAGTGTCAGCAGCGGGAATTCTCCTTTCCATGGCACAAGACTGATCACATAGCGCAAGATTGCCCCGACTGCTCCGCCACATCCCACCAAGAATAATTTATCCATATACTTTTTCCTCCTTCATAATATCCCCGCTCTTATATGGATGATTGTCATTCTATTGGTTCATGCAGGTAATCTGACACATTTCCATTGCTTTTAATGCATTCTTATGGCTTTCCGGTGTTACTCCAGCACAACATGAGGCATCAACAATCACTGGGACTTCCGGCAGAAATGCCTTTATCAACATAGCATTTGAAATAACACAGATATCTGTACAAAGTCCCACTAAGGTAACCGATTCAACTCCTGTCTCTCCTCTTTCTTTCAGTTCTGTATCTTGTGATTTCAATAACTGTCCAAGTACTGTAGAACCAAAAGTCGGCTTATCAATAGGCACTTCCTCACGCAAAGCTTCAATCTCGGCATTCAATTCCCATCCTTTGCTTCCTCTGATACAGTGCTCTACCGGAAGATTCTTTCCCTCCTGTGTTTCCAGATAATCCTTCTCATGTGTATCTCTGGTATAAAGAACTCTTCCCTTAAAATCCCGAATTTTTTCCACAACTTGCGGGACAATTGCTTCTGCTTCCTTTGTTCCCAATGCTCCGTTAATAAAATCATTCTGCATATCTACGACAACTAAAATATCCATGCTGTAGTCTCCTTCCGTAATTCACTCTTGTTTTCATTATATACAAGATTTTTCAGAAATCAAACTTTACTTGTATTTTACAGAATTCGTGATTGAATTTTTCACAGCCACGCCATAATATAATTGATAGAAAGAATACGAAATGAGGTTATCATATGCCATCTACTTATACACATTACAGATTTGGAAGAGATGTCCTGGTCACTTTGCCGGTTCAACTGCAACAACAGATTGAGTCTTATCGTCAGTTATATGATATCGGTCTGCACGGTCCCGACATTCTTTTTTATTATCATCCACTACGTACCAATCCGATCAATCAGATTGGGTACCAGATGCACGACGAACCTGCCGCACAATTTTTTACACAAAATGCTACTGCGTGGAAATATGCCTTAAATCAAGACGCACTTGAATCCTATCTTTATGGGTTTGTCTGTCATTTTATTCTGGATAGTATCTGTCACCCTTATATTGAAAAAATGATCTACATAAGCAAGATCAGCCACTCTGAGATTGAAACAGAATTAGACCGTTTTTTCATGGAAAAAGACAACCGTGATCCAAAGACCTATGTCCCGATTCAGCATATTTATCCCAATAAAAGCAATGCCAAAATCATTGCCCCATGCTTTTCCACTTTGACTGTAGACAATATTCAAACTGCTTTAAGAGGAATGATTCAAACTCATCATTTGCTGCATGCCCCTCATTACCCGAAACGCGCCTTGCTTCTGAATGCCATGAAACTTATCGGTCATTATGATTCTATGCATGGTCTGATAATGAATCCTTTTCCCAATGCCTCTTGCCACAACTATTGTCTTTTATTAAACCGTTTGTATCATGACGCTATACAGTCTGCAGCTGACGCTATTTTACAATATCAGAGAGTTTTAAAGGATAATGCTTCGCTTCCTTCTTATTTTCAACATACTTTTGGTGCCGGAGATAACTGGAAACAAAAAATCATATCCTTGTAGAAACCATTAAACAGAAAGGAAACATATATGAAATTTAAACTTACCACTTTAGAAAAACAATGGATACTTTACGATGTCGGCAATTCCGCTTTCGTTCTTCTTGTCTCTACCATCCTGCCGATCTACTTTAACTATCTTGGAGACAAGGCAGGCTTATCTTCTGTAGATTATCTGGCTTAATGGGGTTATGCCGTCTCTGTTTCTACATTGATTGTCGCTTTTCTAGGACCAGTGTTAGGTAGTATTGCCGATGTCCAGAATTATAAGAAACGTCTTTTTGCCGGCTCTATGATTCTTGGCGTGATCAGCTGTATCCTGCTGGGAATTGCTCCATCCTGGCTCTGGTTTCTTTGCATTTTTGTCGTTGCTAAGACAGCTTACTCTGTCAGTTTGATCTTCTATGATGCTATGCTTACGGATGTTACGACCGATGAACGTATGGATACCGTATCTTCAAACGGGTATGCCTGGGGTTATATTGGAAGTTGTATTCCTTTTATCTTATCACTTCTTGTTGTATTAAATTACGATAAGCTAAATCTTGCTATGTCACATGCAATGTTCATAGCATTTCTTATAACGGGATCATGGTGGCTGATATCTTCTCTGCCGCTTCTGCAAAATTACAAACAAACATATTATATTTCTATGCAAGAACATATAGTACACAATAGTTTTTCACGTCTGGGCAGGACATTTAGCGAAATTACCAGGGATAAGAAAATTCTTTTTTTTCTCCTGGCATTCTTCTTTTACATTGATGGGGTTTATACCATTATTGATATGGCAACCGCTTACGGCCAGTCACTTGGATTGGACAGTACTGGATTATTACTGGCGCTTTTGCTGACTCAGATTGTGGCATTTCCTTGTGCGCTGATCTTTGGATCTTTATCTAAGAAAGCCTCGTCTGTAACCTTAATAAAAATCTGCATTTTAGCTTACACAGGTATTGCCTTATATGCCATCAAATTAGATACACAGCTTGATTTTTGGATTCTGGCTGTATTGGTAGGAATGTTCCAGGGCGCTATACAGGCACTTTCTCGCTCTTACTTTGCACAGATTATTCCAGCTGAAAAATCTGGTGAATATTTTGGAATTATGGATATCTGCGGAAAAGGAGCCTCCTTCTTTGGCACTTTCCTGGTATCATTTATCAGTCAGTTAAGTGGAAGTACCAATGCAGGTGTCGGCTCCCTTTCAGTTATGTTCCTTCTTGGCTTTTTCTTCTTCGGTCAGGCTGCTAAATATCAGACCAACAGAAAATAAATATTCTATATCGGACAATTATTCCATACTTCCAGGGAATTTGGGGATTCCATCGAATCCGATCTGAAGATCTGCATCCGTTGGAATATAATCACTCATTTCTCCGTTATGGAATTTTTCATAGGCAACCATATCAAAATATCCGGTACCAGTCAGGCCAAACACTATTGTTTTTTCTTCACCTGTCTCTTTGCACTTCAATGCCTCATCAATAGCAACTTTAATAGCATGGCTGCTTTCTGGTGCCGGAAGAATACCTTCTACTCTTGCAAATTGTTCAGCTGCCTTAAACACGGATGTCTGTTCCACGGATCTAGCCTCCATATATCCATCTGCATACAATTGTGACAAGATAGAACTCATACCATGATATCGCAATCCACCAGCATGGTTTGGAGATGGAATAAATCCACTGCCTAATGTGTACATTTTCGCCAGTGGGCAGACCATTCCGGTATCGCAGAAATCATATGCGTACACACCTCTGGTAAGACTTGGACAAGATGCAGGTTCAACTGCAATAAACTGATAATCCTTTTCTCCTCTTAATTTTTCTCCCATAAATGGAGATATCAATCCTCCAAGATTGGAGCCTCCTCCGGCGCATCCAATGATAATATCTGGTTCGATTCCATATTTATCCAAAGCCGTCTTTGTTTCCACTCCTATGACAGACTGATGCAGTAATACCTGATTCAGCACACTTCCCAATACATATCTGTATCCTTCGCTTCCCACTGCAACTTCAACTGCTTCCGAAATGGCACAGCCAAGACTTCCTGTTGTTCCCGGATGCTCTGCCAGAATCTTTTTACCAACCTCTGTCTCCATAGATGGAGATGGTGTTACACTTGCACCATACGTACGCATAACTTCACGGCGGAAAGGCTTCTGTTCATAAGAACATTTTACCATGAATACTTTACAGTCCAGATTCAGGTAAGCACATGCCATAGAAAGAGCGGTCCCCCACTGACCTGCTCCGGTCTCCGTTGTAACACCCTTAAGCCCTTGTTTCTTGGCATAATATGCCTGCGCAATTGCTGAATTCAGCTTATGGCTTCCGCTTGTATTATTTCCTTCAAACTTATAATAGATCTTTGCCGGTGTCTGTAACTGCTTTTCCAGGCAATATGCTCTGACCAACGGTGACGGACGATACATTTTATAAAAATCCTGTATCTCCTGTGGAATATCAATATAACGGTTATCATTATCCAATTCCTGCTTTACCAGTTCCTCGCAAAATACGCCAGATAGTTCTTCTGCCGTCATTGGCTGTAACGTTCCCGGATTCAAAAGTGGTGCCGGTTTATTCTTCATGTCTGCACGTACATTATACCATTGCTTCGGCATCTCACTCTCTTCAAGATAGATTTTGTAAGGGATTTTGTTTTCTTGCATTTTTCTGTTCTCCTTTCATTCATAAGTGTCTGGGAACAGGGCAGCTTAAATTCTAATAAAATAAAAAATACCCTTATCCCATACAATTGTTATTGCAGGGACAAGAGTAGTATAAATCAACTCCTGCGGTGCCACCCGGCTTGATATGCACTTCATGCATACCCTCTCATGCGTACCATCATACGCGTACTTTGTTAACGGAGTAATCTCTCCGGCTTGCCTACTCTGCTATGATCATCCATTTCAGCTCGCCCTCGGAAGCCCATTCCCGATAGCTTTAACCTACCGCAATCCCACCACCTGCGGCTCTCTGTATGGCAAATATCTGTCAGTACTTACTCTTCCTCATCAGTTTAGTAAAACTTTACCACGATAACTTGCGAATGTCAATAGAGGAGAGGTGAATTTTTTTAATTCCTTTCCTCTATTAGAAAAAGCTGGATACCTGACGTACCCAGCCTTTCTGTAAATCTTTTCCTAAATTATGCTAATTTGCTCTTTGCAAGCTCAGCAAGTGTAGCAAATCCAGCCGCATCATTAACAGCCATCTCTGCCAGCATCTTTCTGTTCATATCAACATTAGCCAGTTTTAAACCATGCATAAACTTGCTGTATGATAATCCATTCATTCTTGCAGCTGCATTGATACGTGCAATCCATAACTGACGCATCTGACGTTTGCGCTGTTTTCTTCCTGCATAAGAAGATGTAAGAGCTCTCATAACAGACTGTTTTGCAACTCTGTACTGTTTAGAACGTGCTCCTCTGTATCCTTTTGCTAACTTTAATGTTCTATTATGTTTCTTTTTAGCGTTCATTCCGCCTTTGATTCTTGCCATGTCTTATTTCCTCCTTCAATACTTTCCCAATATCTTACAGATATGGTAATACTTTCTTCATGTTCTTTACATTTGTTGCATCAGTAATGATTGGTTTTCTAAGATTTCTTTTTCTCTTTGTAGATTTCTTAGTTAAGATATGGCTCTTGTAAGCTTTATTTCTTTTTAATTTTCCTGTACCTGTTTTTTTGAAGCGCTTTGCAGCTGCTCTATTTGTTTTGATCTTTGGCATAATAAATTTCCTCCTTAAAATTTATAAATATATTTTTAACGTTTTTCAGTTAAAACCATGCTCATACTTCTGCCTTCCAATTTAGCAGGTTTTTCAACAACTGCAACATCTGCAAGTAATTCTGCGAAATCATCCAGAATATGTTTGCTCTGCTGCATATGTGCCATCTCACGTCCTCTGAAACGCAGAGTAACCTTTACTTTATTTCCTTTTGAGATGAATTTCTTTGCATTATTGACCTTTGTATTAAGATCGTTGGTCTCAATATTTGGTGAAAGACGCACTTCCTTCACTTCAACGGTTTTCTGTTTCTTCTTTGCCTCTTTTTCCTTTCTTGCAAGCTCATATCTGTATTTTCCATAGTCAATAATCTTGCAAACTGGCGGCTGAGCCTTCGGAGCAATCTTTACAAGATCCAGTTCTGCCTCCTGAGCAATCTTCATTGCTTCTCTCGGGGACATTATACCCAACTGTTCTCCGTCTTCTCCAATAACTCTTATTTCTTTGTCTCTGATCTGCCCGTTAATCATTAAATCGCTAATTGTCGCGCACCCCCATCATAAAATAAATAAAAATAAGTGAATAGTTTTTCGACTATCCACTTTACATATCTGCACAAAATGATCTATAATAACAAGAACTTCTATACTCAATATCAAACCAATAGTCACCCAATTGTGCTATGGTGAGAGTGGATACTCTACTTTCTTTTTTGCCTCACGCATTATCTAATTTATCATATATATTTTTATGTGTCAATATCTATTTTCACAATTTTTTTTGCATATTTAAAGATTTTTCGTTCATATTTCTTAATTATTCTTGAAAAAATTATGCTTTCATGCCATAATAGGGCATGTTCTATATTTTGGAATGTCAGTTTTATATTTTTGAGGAGGTTTTTTTATATGAATAGCAGGAGTAACTTTTCCAGTAAACTGGGATTTGTTCTGGCCGCTGCTGGCTCTGCAGTAGGTCTGGGAAACATCTGGCGATTCCCTTACCTTGCTGCCAAATATGGTGGAGGAACATTCCTATTAATTTATCTGATTCTAGCAATCACTTTCGGATTTACCCTTATGATTGCCGAGATCGCATTGGGACGCAAAACAGGATTAAGCGCTATTGGAGCATTCAAATCCCTGGATAAGCGTTTTGGATTTCTAGGAATTTTAGCATCTCTCGTTCCAATCATTATATTCCCATACTATTCTGTAATCGGAGGATGGGTCATCAAATACTTTGCAGTATTTATAAGTGGCGGTGTTCAGGCATCCGCAGGAGATACTTACTTTACTGACTTCATCAGCGGTTCTGTTGAACCAATCGGATGGTTCTTCTTATTCATGGCATTCACTGCTGTGATCGTTTTATGCGGTGTAGAAAAGGGAATTGAAAAAGTTAGTAAGATTATGATGCCGATTCTGGTCATTCTTACTATCATCATCGCAGTATATGGTCTTACATTAGATGGTGCTATGGAAGGTCTTATCTACTACATAAAGCCACATATGTCCGATGTATCCGCCAAAACAATTCTGGCTGCTATGGGACAGCTCTTCTATTCTATGTCTCTGGCAATGGGTATCATGATCACATATGGTTCTTATATGAAAAAAGAAAATAATCTGGAGAGCTCTGTTCGTCAAATAGAAATCTTTGATACTGGAATCGCTTTCCTGGCAGGCCTGATGATCATCCCTGCTGTATTTGCTTTCTCCGGCGGCGACCGTTCTATGTTAAATGCCGGTCCTGGACTTATGTTCATGACGCTTCCAAAGGTATTCGCAAGCATGAGATTCGGCGGTGTTATCGGAACAATCTTCTTTGTTCTCGTATTTTTCGCAGCCCTTACTTCTGCAATCTCTCTGATGGAGACTATCGTATCCGTTTTCATGGATAAATTTGGATGGAAACGTAGATTTACCGGTATTTTCGTTGCAGTATTAGCATGTATTATGGGAATTCCTTCTTCTCTTGGTTTCGGACCATTAAGCTTCATCAGTTGGATGGGAATGTCAGTACTGGATATCATGGACTTTATCAGCAACAGTGTATTAATGCCAATTGTTGCATTCTTTACTTGCATTTTTGTTGGTTTCACCATCAAGCCAAAAACAATTTCCGATGAAGTAAAGGCAACCGATGGAACTTTCAAGGCAGAAAAAATGTTCAATGTCATTATTAAATGGGTTGCTCCAGTCTTCCTCGTACTGATTCTAATAAGTTCCGTAGCAAGCGCACTCGGATTGTTCACAATTTAAATGGGAATTTAGATGAGTAAATTTTGTGATTGAGGAGTGCACGGCGCAAGGGAGTTGGATCGGTTGGTCTGTATCTGGTATCCTTCGCTGAGAATCCATAACAGAAAAAAGAACTGCAATTTCGTGA
>NZ_JAFBIX010000044.1 GCF_021531895.1 Faecalicatena contorta
GTTATGCACATTATTTATTAATGCAAAAATATGATGAGAAATATTTTCATGTAATGAAACGAAAAATAGGGTCGTTTTTGAAAAATTATTGGGTGGTTTTAATACTTTTTACTTTTTTAGGATTATTATTTGATAAAGCGAATACGATTCCAGAAAGTTTAGGGACATTTTTAGGAAATTTCTTTTTGGTCAAAATGAATTATAACGGGGCTTGGTGGTTTGTATTAACATATATCATTTTGACACTTATTTCACCGATTATTATAAAGATTGTAAATAGAATTGATATCATGCTATTAGTGGTGATTAGCGGGGGAATATATTTCATTTGTTACATTTTTAGATTTGTTTATTGTTTGCCAATATCATCAACACCTTTTTCTTGGTTATGGAATCAAACGATTTTAGTAGGAACCTCGCAATTTGCCTATATTGTTGGAATGCTATTTAGAAAAGAAAACGTAATTACTTATTTGAAAAAAAGAATGAGTGATTTAGAAAAAATTAGAAAAATAATTATATTGGTCTTTCCAATGGTACTATTTTGCTTTCACTGTGTAATTCAATCGACAATTGTTGCACCTATTACAGGATTAGGAACATTAATATGTTTTTATTTGTGGAATAAACCAAAATGGATTGAAAAGACTTTTTTGTTCTTAGGAAAGCATTCTACAAATATTTGGCTGATACATATGTTTTTTTACGCGAGATTGTTTACGAATTTTGTGTTTGTGGTAAAGTATCCTATCTTAATATTTGTGTTGATGATGAGTGTATGTATTGGCGTGTCATATATTATACAAAAGTGCATGTTATTCTCTGATAAAATATGTTTTTGATACAAGGAGTTTTCGGAAAATGAAAATCAAAACAATTACTTGTCATGATGTATATAATGTAGGAGCAAGTCTACAGGCATATGCATTGTCGGAGTATTTGCGACAGCAAGGGCATGATGTTGAAATTATTGATTATAAGCCGGATTATTTAAGTAAAAGGTACAATTTTAAGGCAGTTGATAATCCGAAATTTGAAAAGCCGTTTTTTCTCAAAGCAATATATTTAACTTTAAAATTTCCGAAGCGTTTGTGTGAGCGCCCAGGAAAGAAAAATTTTGATGAATTCAGGAAAACATATTTACATTTGACTGAACGCTATAATAGTCTAAATGAGTTAAAAAATAATCCACCTTTGGCGGACTTATATATTGCTGGAAGTGATCAGATTTGGAATACGTTATTTGATAATGGAAAAGATGGAGCGTTTTATCTGGAGTTTGCACCAAAAGGGACAAAGAAAGCTTCTTATGCAGCAAGTTTTGCAACAGAAGAAATTGTACCAGAATGGGAAATGCAGGTAAAAAGTTGGTTAAAAAATTTGGATAAAGTTTCTGTTCGAGAGCAAAGTTCCATTACATTATTAAAGAAACTGGGAATAGAAGGGCGCGCTGTGCTTGATCCAGTTTTTTTGTTAATAGAAGATCAATGGAAGCAACTGATAAAATGTGGCGAAGCATCGGAAGGTGTTTTTGTATATGATTTTGATCGTAATGAGTTTATAAAAAAGATCAGTAAATTAGCTAAGAAAAAAACAAATTCCCCAATTATTAGCTTTTTCTCGATAGAATATGCAAATGAAAATTTGCGATATCCGGGGCCCTTAGAATTTTTGGAAACCATTTATAATTCGAAAATAGTTATTTCAAATTCTTTTCATGCCACAGTATTTTCATTGATTTTTCATAAAGAATTTTTTGTTGTTAAGCGAAATGAAAATATTAATCTTCGTATGATGGATTTGTTAAAACTTGTAGGTTTGGAAGATAGAATGATCTCAACAGAAAAAGAATTTGAATTAGCTGAACCTATTGATTGGGGAAAGGTGGATGAAATTATAAATAAAGAGCGTGGGAGATCTATAGAATATTTAATGGAGATAACGAGAAAAAATGAGGATTCCTAGTGTTTCGATAATCATACCAATATATAAAGTTGAAAAATATTTAAAACGTTGTATTGAGAGTGCAAGAGAGCAGACTCTGTCTGATTTGGAAATCATTTTAGTTGATGATGGTTCCCCAGATCAGTGTCCGGAGATTTGTGATGACTATGCGAAATTGGATATTAGAATTAAAGTCATTCATAAAGAAAATGGTGGCCTTTCTTCGGCACGTAACGCAGGAATGCGTATCGCTACAGGAAAATATATTTTCTTTTTAGACAGTGATGACTGGCTGGAATCGGATGGTATGCAGAGATTATATGAAACTGCAGAAAAGTACCAGGTAGATTTTGTCAGATATCGGGCAATTCGAACCGGATGGCCGGGTATGGAAGCGAACGCTCCGTGTATGGTAGAAGAGATAAGAGAACTACAGGAAGGATTATACGATAAAAAGAGAATTATAAATGAAATATATCCACGCCTGTTGGCAACACCTCAATTAACAATGGGAGCAATTGTAGGAGCTTGGGGCTCTCTGTATAGAACCGATTTCTTAAGGAAAAATCAATTATCATTTTATGAAGAAGTGAAATTTAGTGAAGATTTGATTTTTAGTGCCAATGTAGTGCGCGCAGCGAACAGTTTTTACTTTATCGATACTCCTGGTGTGTATCATTATTTCTATAATCCAAACTCTATTTCAAAATCCTTTAGAGAGGGACGATGGGATTCCTGCAAAAGCCTGATTCATTATTGCGAGAAAGATTTTGCAAATGATACAACATATGATTTTAAAAGAGAACTTTACTATTTGCGTTGGTTTTGTATTATGCTTGCTTTGAATGAACGGAAATATTTAAAGGGCTACTCAGAAAAGCGGGAATACTGTAAGAAATTGCTGAATGATCCAGTGATTCGGAGAACAAAACTTAGGCTCTCTTATTTTAATGTTACTTGGAAACAAAAGGTTGTAATGATTTTAGTTAGATGGAAGATGAGTGGCTTCCTGGCAAGATTATAATGAAAGTAAAAGTTAGTATAATAGTTCCGGTATATAATGCAGAAAAAACATTGGAAAGATGCATTAATTCTATACTACGACAGACATATGCAGAGTGGGAAATGATTATTATTGACGACGGATCGACAGATCTGAGTGGGCAGTTATGCGAACAATATGCCTTGCAGGATTCCAGAATAATTGTTATCCATCAGGAAAACAAAGGGGTATCTGCTGCAAGAAATGTAGGTATTGATGTTGCTAAAGGAATTTATCTTAAATTTGTTGACAGTGATGATGAAATCATATCAACTTTTTTAGCAGATTATATTGAAGTTGCTGAACGAGAAAAAAGTGATGTGGTAATTGGAGGATACACAGAAATAGAAAGTGATGGTAATAAAGAAATCCATTTTCCGACTTTAAGTGGTATTAGTCATAAGGATATATGGGAAGTCATCTGCAGGAAACCTGAACAGTTTGGCTATCTTTGGAATAAATTATTTATGAATGACATTGTTCAAAAAAGTAATCTTCGTCTTAGGACTGATTTATATTCACAAGAAGATCTAGATTTTTGTTTACGATATTTTGATCAATGCAAGACATTTAGCTGGGTTTCTAATACGGATTATCAATATTATAAGGTAATAGGTAGAAGAGTTCCACCAGTATGGGACTTTATTGAGAATCAGCTTAAATTAATTAAAATTGCTCAAAAAAAGATTCAACTTACGGCGGAGGCAGGACAGGCAGTAGCCGATAGGATTATATTGCTGATTTATTCGTATTTATACAATGTAGATAATTATGGACAATTTAAAGAAGCCATCGCAAAATTAGAAGATATTGATGGATTAAAAAGTTTTCTTACTGACGTGAAACCATGGAGTGAAAATAACATGGTGGCGTGGCTTTTTGTTCATGGAAAGAATAAAACTATATTCATATATTTTAAAATAAGAAATAAATGCAGGGATCTTTTTAGAAAGGTCAGATCTGTATTCATAGCGAGGAAATAAAAGGTGGATGTATCAATTATTATAGTGAACTATCATTCGGCTGATTTGGTAGTTGATTGTATTAATACAGTTTTTGATAAAGTAAATAATTTAAAATATGAAATTATTGTAGTTGATAATGCTTCTGAAGATGGTTCAGTAGAAAAGTTGGAGCGGATATTCGGAACACAAATTATTGTTATTTCGTCTGAAAAGAATCTGGGATTTGGAAAAGCAAATAATCTAGGTGTAACAAAAGCAAGGGGAAAATATCTATTTCTCCTTAATCCAGACACAATACTTGTTAATGATGCTATTCAATATTTGTATGATTATATGGAACAGCATCCAGAAGTAGGTGTGGTGGGTGGAAATCTTTATACGCCAGATATGAAGCCGACTCCATCTTTCTGCCAGAAGTATGATGATTTCCAATTGGAGAAGGAACGGGCTGCCTGGAGAACTATTTTATTTGGGAAGGTAAAGCAGAAAATATTTAGTAGAAAACAAGGTGCATTAATATGCAAAGATGAATTTAATCATACAGATCAAGCGCAGAAAGTAGCATATATCTTTGGTGCAGACATGATGATAAAAAAAGAAGTATTTGAAAAAGTTGGAGGTTTTGATCCGGATTTTTTCATGTATGCAGAAGAACAGGAATTATCCTGGCGCATTACAGAACAGGGTTATTATATTATGAATATTCCGCAGGCGAAAATTATTCATTTAGAAGGAGCTACAATTAAAGATCAAAACCAGTTTAGTGACCGACAGTTTAAAATGCGGATGAATGGGACGCTAATATATTATACAAAAAGATTTGGCCTGGATGGTGCAGAGCAGTTTTATAAATTACGTTCACTACGATATGATAGACTTATAAAGATTGCAAAATGGCAGCGAAAACTTACAGACACTTTTGTTCCTGTGGTGCAAAAAAGATGTCTTGATGAGGTTTATCAAGAATTTATGGAGCAGCGAAAATAGGCTGCAGGAGGGTATATGGCAGAAGTATTTGATAATAAAGGGGTTAAGATTATTCCATTTTATTTACCTCAGTTTCATACAATTCCGGAAAATGATAAATGGTGGGGAGAAGGCTTCACCGAGTGGACAAATGTTAAGAAAGCGAAACCGCTTTTTGAGGGACATGATCAGCCGAGGATTCCTTTGAATAACAATTATTATAATTTAATGGATGATAATGTGAAGATCTGGCAGGCAAAGCTTGCGAAAGAATATGGGATATTTGGCTTTTGTTATTATCATTATTGGTTCAAAGGCGGGAGACAATTGCTTGAAAAACCAGCAGAACAAATGCTGAAAAATAAAGAGATAGATATCCCGTTCTGTTTTTGTTGGGCAAATGAAAACTGGAGCAAGAACTGGGATGGCGGTAATCAGGAAGTTATCATGGAACAAGACTATGGAAGTCAGGAAGATTGGGAAAAACATTTTCAGTATTTCGTGCAATTCTTTCGCGATGAGCGTTATATTACAGTGCATGGAAAACCTTTACTTGTTATCTATAAGCCGGAACAAATAATAGATCTGCAGCAGATGGTTGCATATTTCAGAAAACGAGCAAAGGAAGTAGGATTTCCGGGACTTTGCTGTGCGTTTCAATTTCCGATGTACTATGCCGATATGTATTATAGAGATGATATATTTGATTATCGTATTGGTTTTGAACCGGTATATTCAAGAAATGTAGAAAAACTAGACCGTCCGGGGACCGCTAAAAAAGTAGAACTACTTAGAAAGACTTTGGGTGAGAAGGCAGTATCAGCTTATCGCAGAGCCAGGCAGAATAAGTGTGGGTCAAATTGGGGAAAGCCACAAAATCTTTCAATGTATTTCTATGATGAAACTTGGGAAAAGATTCTTAATAATCAATGGACTGAGGAATTCCTTCCAGGAGCTTTTGTAGATTGGGATAATACCCCGAGAAATAAGCATGGAGTCATGTATGAAGGCTTTTCTATTGAAAAATTTGGAGAATATATGAAGCGGCTTGTGAAGCGGGCAGAGGAAGAGAAGAAGCCAATGATTTTCATCAATGCATGGAATGAATGGGGAGAGGGTGCCTTTTTGGAGCCAGATGAAAAATATGGTTATCAGAAACTTGAAGCAATTAAAAAAGCATTAAAGTAGGTAATAAAATAAATGCAAAGTATTGAGTTAATCAAAAGTGAAAAAGAGTGTTGTGGATGTGGTGCATGTTATCATATTTGTCCTAAAAAAGCAATCTCTATGGTTAAAAATGCAGAGGGATTCATGTATCCTAAAATAGATGAAACAGAGTGTATTGATTGCGGAAAATGCCTTAAAGTTTGTAACTTTAAAGGAACTACATGGAAAAAAACGTTGGGAGAAACATATGCAGCGTATGCAAAAGATACGGATTTGATACAATCTGCGTCTGGTGGATTATTCACAAGCTTGGCACAATCGGTATTAGCACAAGGTGGTGTTGTATATGGATGCGCAATGCTTTTTGACGGAGAGAAATTAATACCGAAACATATTTGTGTCAGAGAACAACAGGAGTTGTTAAAGCTTAAAGGATCTAAATATGTTCAGAGCGAGTTGGGCAATATCTATGTAGATGTAAAAGAAAAACTTCATGAGAATATAAGTGTGTTGTTTAGCGGAACACCTTGCCAAATTATGGGGCTAAAAGGATACCTTCAAAAAGAGTATGAAAACTTATATACAGTAGAGGTGGTTTGTCATGGAGTGCCTAGTATACAAATGTTCCATGATTATTTAGCATTTGTAGAACAAAGGGAAAAGAAAAAAATAATTGAATTTAAATTCCGTGACAAGAGTCAAGGTTGGAAGTTATATGGAAAGATGGTTTTACAAGATGAGTACGAAGCTCAAACTGAGAAATATTTTGAACCAGAGGAGTCTTCATATTACCAGATGTTTTTAAATTCCTATACATATAGAGAAAACTGTTATAGTTGTCCATTTGCTTCTGAGTATCGTCAAGGGGATATTACCATAGGAGATTATTGGTGTATTGATCTTATACATCCGGAATATTTAATTGAAAATGGCGGAGAAATTGATGAAAGAAAGGGTGCTTCTTGTCTTATTATGAATAATCAACAAGGAAAACAGTTGGTAGAAAAGTATGGACAAGGTATAATGATGTGGGAGTCTACTTTTGAACAGGCTTCTAGATATAATGCACAGCTTAGAGAAGCATCCCATCTGAAAGATGAAAGAAAAATTGTTTTAGAATTACAAAAGCAGGGATATGAACAAATCGAAAAGTGGTATCAGAAGAGACTTGCAAAAATTAGGTTGGCAAGAAAAATAAGAGCGATGGTTCCCAAATGGTTTAAAGCGTATGTAAGGGGAATTTTATTTAAAGAAAGGAATTAGTAATGCAAGAATGGACAACGGTTATTAAACCGAAGAATAGATTGTTGGATTTAAAATTGAAAGAATTGTGGCAGTATCGGGATTTAATAATCATGTTTGTAAAACGTGATTTTAAAACAATGTATAAACAAACAATTTTAGGACCACTTTGGATTATCATTAATCCAATTTTAACGACTCTAATGCAGGTCCTGGTATTTGGAAATATAGCAAATATTTCTACAGATGGCATGCCACAATTTTTATTTTATATGGCAGGCAATACGATGTGGTTATATTTTTCAGGATGCCTTACAAAAACATCTAATACATTTGTTGCTAATGCAGGCGTGTTTGGAAAAGTATATTTTCCAAGACTTGTCACACCTATTTCAATTGTAATATCAGGACTTATTTCTTTTGGAGTGCAGTTCGCAATATTACTTATTACAGTTATTTATTATACTGTGAATGGAGTAATACATTCCAATTTAATGATATTTATCACACCACTTTTAGTATGCGAATTGGCATTACTTGGAATGGGATGTGGAATTATTATTTCTGCATTAACAACGAAGTATCGAGATTTAGCTGTGCTTGTGACTTTTGGGGTTCAATTGTGGATGTATGGAAGTGCGATTATTTTTCCGGTTTCTTCATTGCCTGAAAAATGGGCAAGTTTACTTATGTTAAATCCCGTAGTACCGATTGTCGAAGCGTTTCGTTATGCATTTACGGGTCATGGCACATTTTCAGCTTTTTATTTAGGAATAAGTGGTTTGGTAACTTTGATAATACTTTTTATAGGTATAGTGATCTTTAATAAAGTGGAAAAAACATTTATGGATACAGTATAGGAGAGATATCATGGAAAATGAATTGGCATTAAAAGTAGATAATGTTAAAAAAAGATATCGATTAGGGGTAATTGGCGGTGGTACCCTTCAGGGAGATATTCAGAGTTGGTGGGCACGCGTACGTGGAAAAGAAGATCCAAATACAAAAATTGGTACAACTACTGATACAAAAAAAGGTAGCTTCATGGCATTGGATGGTATTAGTTTTGAAGTGAAAAAGGGGGAGCGCCTCGGAATTATTGGTGGAAATGGTGCAGGTAAATCAACTACTTTAAAAATTTTATCCCGTGTCACAGCACCTACAGAAGGAACGGTATATATTAATGGAAGAATTAGTAGTATGCTAGAAGTGGGGACAGGGTTTCATCCGGAATTGACAGGGAGAGAAAATATTTATCTTAACGGTGCTATTCTTGGAATGAGCAAAGAAGAAGTAGATAGAAAAATCGAAGATATTATTGACTTTTCAGAATGTCGTCAGTTTATTGATACCCCTGTAAAAAGATATTCTTCAGGAATGTATGTGAAATTGGCATTCTCTGTAGCAGCGCATTTGGATTCGGAAATATTGATAATGGATGAAGTGTTGGCTGTGGGAGATATGAAATTTCAGCAGAAGTGTCTAAATAAGATGAAAGAAGTTTCTGAAAATGAAGGAAGAACAGTTCTTTATGTAAGCCATAATATGAATACAATACGACAGTTGTGCGATAGGTGTATTGTTTTAGAAAAAGGGAGGATTATATTTGACGGAGATGTTGAAACAGCTATAAGATATTATATTGGAAATTCGGATAGACTTCAAACAAAATATAGATATTCCAAAAAATATCATAGTAATGCAAAATCAGATGGAAAGTTTGAACTTAGAGAATTAGAGATAAATGAGAAAAGTGAAGCAAGATTTGAAATGAATGAAAAAGTGAGAATTAATTTGAAATTATGGTCTTGTGAAAAATGGAATAACGTTAAATTAAGATTTGAAATTAAATATCAAGATGATACAAACGCTGGAACAATGTTTTTTAATCAAGGGATAAGTTTTGAAAAAAATGAAGAGAAAGATTGTTGTATGATAATCGATACAGCCCATTTTGTGCCAGGGCAGTATAGAGTCAACATAGTAGCGTATGTATATGATGAATTTGGAGTAGAACAATTTTTAGATGGTGTATATCCTGGATTCGTTTTTGAAATAGATGATATATTAAATGAAGCTAATGAATTAATTTGGCTGCATCAATATTGGGGGCATATTCGCTTGCATGATATAAGGGTGATATCGAATGAACAATGCTAAAAAAGAAAATGATTTAATAAGTGTTATAATTCCTGTATATAATTCTGAGAAATACATAAAACGCTGTATTGATAGTGTTTTAGATCAAACATATCAAAATTATGAAATAATTTTGGTGGATGATGGTAGTACTGATCGGAGTGGAGAAATCTGTGATGAATATGCAGAGCAAAAAACGTTTATTCACGTTGTACATCAAATTAATAAAGGACAAGCAGCAGCGAGGAATGTTGCAATTGAACTTGCAAAAGGGGAGTGGATAAGCTTTGTAGATAGTGATGATATGATACACCCGCAAATGCTTGAAATATTATACAACGCTACACAAAACGATAAAGTAAGTATAAGTATAAGTATATGTGATTCTATAGCGGACAAAAGAATACCGGTGGACTTTTTTGAAAATCAGGAAGAAAAAATAGAATATTTAGCAATTAATGAAGAAAGCATGAGAAAATTATTCTATTTAGAAAAAAATTATTATTGGACTGCGTGGGCT
>NZ_JAFBIX010000045.1 GCF_021531895.1 Faecalicatena contorta
TCAAGATTTCGGGGTGAATCAGCCTGGTCACAAAATATCTGCTTCTTTTCCTGTTATGGATTCTTAGCGAAGGACTCCGCAATGGCAACCATCCCATCCATCCTCTCGCCGTACACACCCAATTACCAACTAACTCATCTAAATTCCCACTTAAGAAATCTCTAATAAATATTTTAGGTTTCATCCACATCCCAGACACATTTATCAGATAGAATAAAAGAGAATTGAAATTGTAAAAAGAAGGCATATTTTAGGATGAGTACCAATATAATAATAAGGCGTGAGTATGAATAACAGAATGGAGGTATTACGATGCGACAAAAAAGAGAAGAAAACTACCCAGAGGTAATATCGATGGAGGAATACCTTACGAAAAGAAAAAAAGTCAGAGAAAATGAGCAAAACAAAAGATGGGGAGGAATTGCAAAAGAGGATCATGCAATGGTTCTGGCAGAATTATATGTATAAGGATAAAAGCTGAGACAGGTCGAATTGGAGGACCTGTCTCTTCTTAATTTTGGTTGTGGCCGGAGGCTACAGATTCATCTGTTTGTTCAGCGTCTTCGATATCTGCCGAATTGTCTTTTGTAAGTTTATAGACAAGCGTGTAAGCATAGAGAAGCACTGGGAATATGATAGTGCAGGCAATAGACGCTTTTAACATACCTTTGGAGGCAGAATGGTCAATCAGCGCGAACAAGAGCGTACTGGCATACATGCTAAAAAGTAGAATTGCACCAATAGCGGACAGAATACGTTTTACTTTTTTCATAAGAATCATCCTTTACATCTTTTCAAGACTTTAGTATATTATATAAAGAGCAAGAGAAAATTGCAAATGAATACAAAGGAGTATAGAAAATATGAGTCGTACATTATTAGAACAATGGCAAGATATTGCTTATAATGAAAAAGCTGACAGAGGACAGCTTCAGAAATTCTGGGGGACTTATTTTCAAATTGAAAAAGAAATCTATGAACAGCTTCTGTCGAATCCAGATGAAGAAGTAAAGGGAACAGTCAAGGAATTAGCTGAAAAGTATGGTCAGGAAGTATTGACTATGGTTGGTTTCCTGGATGGAATCAATGAAAGCCTGAAAGAAGCGAATCCAATCGAGACAATGGATGAGGATACAGTAGTAAGTCTGGCATTTGACAAAGAAAAATTATATAAAAACATGGTAGCTGCAAAGGCTGACTGGCTGTATGAACTTCCACAGTGGAAAGATATTTATTCCGAGGAAGAGTTAAAGAAACTTTATAAAGAACAGAAAGAATCAGGTACGATTCGTAAAGAGAAGAAGATTGGACGTAACGATCCGTGTCCATGTGGTTCTGGTAAAAAATATAAGAAGTGTTGTGGTAAATAATGTTTTTAGTTTTGGGAATATTATGTCTGACGTACTATATACTTTTGTGTATTGTATTAAGAAAATGGAATTCAACGTTTTCAAGATTCTGGTTGGTGACAGGGATTCTGATGATCTTATGCTGGTGTCTGGCAAGCAGTTTTGAAGTGCAGGAGATGGTCTGGGAGATCCTGACATGTTTCATGCTTCTGTTTATTGTTACAGAAGGAATCATTGTAACAGGCATGTTCCCAAGGACACGAAAAGAAGTTTCTTGTCTGATTGTCCTGGGTGCACAGGTGAAAGGGAGAAGTATTACGGATTCTCTGAAACGCAGGCTTGATAAGGCACAAGAATATCTGGAAAGACATCCAGATACCAGAGTGATTGTCTCCGGCGGAAAAGGAAAAGGAGAAGAAGTGTCAGAAGCGGAAGCTATGGCGGGATACTTAATCTCATGTGGAATCGAGCAAAATCGAATCATTCTGGAAGATCAGTCGAGGACAACAAAAGAGAATTTAAAGTTATCTTCTCAGTACATAGAATGTATGGAAGATGAGATAGGAATTGTCTCGAATAATTTTCATATGTATCGCGCCTTACGTTATGCGAGAAAGCTCGGCTATCAACACCCATGTCCGATAGCTGCAAGCTGTCACCCAGTGTTGCTTCTAAATTATATGACCCGGGAATTTTTCGCCGTGTGGAAGATGTGGATATTATCTTGACAAAGAAAATGACCGTGTTATAATGTTTTCATATATGGAAAATACGTTGATGAGACGAGTAAGCTGGGAAATAAATAGCAGAGAGAGAAGTCATTGGCTGAAAGCTTCTTATTTAGGAACCTTCTGAAAACTACCTCTGAGTGACTGCAAAACAGTCCGGTGATTCCGTTATCATCAGTAATAAAGTGGTCTTGGTATTTGATGCCAGGGCAAGCAGGGTGGAACCGCGAGAAGAGAATGACTCGTCCCTTACAGCTGATGCTGTAAGGGATTTTTTATTCTATAAGAAACTTTGAGTAAAGGGTAATCAATATGAAAAGCATTTATGATTGTTATGAATTGAATAATGGGGTCAAGATTCCGTGTGTTGGATTTGGCACATATAAATCATCTGACGGATGTGGCGCAAAGGGTATTCGATTAGCGATAGAATCTGGTTACCGATATTTTGACACGGCTTCATTTTACCAGAATGAGGAATATCTTGCAGAGGCAATCCGGGAGACAGGAGTGAAAAGAGAAGAGCTTTTTCTGGCGTCTAAGTTATGGAAGGGTGATATGGGATATCACAATGTGAAAAAAGCTTTTGAATCTTCGCTTGAAAAGCTGCAGACGGATTATCTGGATTTGTATCTGATTCACTGGCCATTGCCAGAGGCAGGATATCAAGACTGGAAGCAGTTGGATATTGAGACCTGGCAGGCAATGGAGGAATTATACCGGGAAGGAAGGATTAAGGCGATTGGTGTCAGCAATTTTCTGCCGCATCATCTGGAAAATCTTCTTCAGAATACGCAGATTCGTCCGGCTGTTGATCAGATTGAATTTCATCCGGGACATACGCAGGAGATGACGTTAGATTATTGTCAGAAAAAAGGAATTCTTGTGCAGGCATGGAGTCCTTTGGGAAGAACAAGAGTGTTGGAGCATCCATTGCTTGTTGAACTTGCAGAAAAGTATGGAGTTTCTTCGGCACAGATTTGTATTCGTTATGCGATTCAGAGAAATGTGATACCACTTCCTAAGGCTTCATCATATGAACGTATGAAACAGAATCAGGATGTTTTTGATTTTATAATTACTTCAGAGGATATGTATCGAATCGGAACAATGCAGCCGACTGGGTGGTCCGGAGAACATCCAGATTGCGAAAGAATTTATTTTAAATAAAATAGAAGGTGTAAGAATGGATGAATGGAAACCTTATCAACATAAGGTGCAATATTATGAAACTGATCAGATGGGAATTGTGCATCATTCCAATTATATTCGCTGGTTCGAGGAAGCACGGACAGACTATATGGAGCAGATGGGCATGGGATATGATCAGATGGAAGAGAAAGGGATCATAAGTCCGGTCTTATCGGTGGAGGCTGAGTATCTTAGAATGGTTCATTTTGGCGATACCGTTACAATAGAGACTTTTGTTAAGGAATATAATGGAGTCAAGTTGACGGTAGGATATGAAGTGATTTCTTCCAAGACACAGATGGTGTGCTGTCGAGGATTCACAAGACATTGTTTCCTGAATCGAGAAGGGAAACCACTGTCTCTAAAACGGGCATGCCTGGATTTCCATAATATGTTTGCAAAAGGTTTAGAAAACCATAAAAATAAATAGCTTGCAATACTAAGAAAAGAGAGGGTAAAAACATGAAAATCACATTAAAAGACGGTTCTTCAAAAGAATATGCCGCAAGCATGTCAGTGCTTGACATTGCAAAAGATATCAGTGAAGGATTGGCAAGAGCAGCAACTTGTGCAAAGGTCAATGGAGATATCGTAGATCTGAGAACAGAGATTTCTGAAGACTGTGAATTGGAACTTTTAACATTTGATTCAGAGGATGGAAAAGGTGCATTCTGGCATACTACATCCCATATTATGGCACAGGCAATCAAACGTCTCTATCCTGAGACAAAACTCGCCATTGGTCCATCTATTGACAATGGATTCTATTATGATTTGGACAGAGAAACTCCATTTGTGGCAGAAGATCTGGAAAAGATTGAAGCTGAGATGAAGAAGATTGTGAAAGAAGCTCTGCCAATCGAAAGATTTACAAAATCCAGAGAAGAAGCAATCGCATATTTTAAAGAAAAAGATGAACCATATAAAGTGGAATTGGTTGAAGATCTTCCAGAAGGAGAGGAAATCAGTTTCTATCAGCAGGGAGAGTTCGTAGATCTCTGTGCAGGACCTCATTTGATGTCAACAAAGAATGTGAAGGCATTTAAGCTGACAAGTCTGGCTGGCGCTTACTGGAGAGGAAATGAAAAGAATAAGATGCTGACCAGAATTTATGGTATATCTTATCCAAAGAAAGCAGATTTGGATGATTATCTGCACATGATGGAAGAAGCAAAGAAGCGTGATCACAGAAAATTAGGAAGAGAACTTGGAATATTCATGATGTGTGATGAGGGACCGGGATTCCCATTCTTCTTGCCAAAAGGAATGGTTCTTAAGAATACATTGTTGGATTACTGGAGAGATCTTCATAAGAAGAATGGTTATGTTGAGATCTCTACTCCGATTATATTAAGCAGACATCTCTGGGAGAATTCAGGACACTGGGATCATTACAAGGATAATATGTATACGACTGTAATCGATGAGGAAGATTATGCAGTGAAGCCGATGAACTGTCCTGGAGGAATGCTGGTCTACAAATCAGAACCTCGTTCTTATAAGGATCTTCCGCTTCGTGTAGGAGAACTTGGTCTGGTACACAGACATGAAAAATCTGGAGCGCTTCATGGATTATTCCGTGTACGCTGCTTTACACAGGATGATGCACATATCTTTATGACTCCGGATCAGATCCGTGATGAGATTAAGGGTGTTGCAGGATTGATTGATGAAGTTTACAGCCTTTTTGGATTTAAATATCACGTAGAGCTTTCTACTCGTCCAGAAGACAGCATGGGAAGTGATGAAGATTGGGAAATGGCTACAGAAGGTCTGAAAGGTGCATTAGATGATCTTGGACTTGATTATGTTGTAAATGAAGGCGATGGAGCTTTCTATGGACCGAAGATTGATTTCCACCTGGAAGATTCCATTGGAAGAACCTGGCAGTGTGGTACAATTCAGCTTGATATGCAGATGCCACAGCGTTTTGATCTGGAATATACAGGCGCAGATGGAGAAAAGCATCGTCCGGTCATGATTCACCGTGTTGCATTTGGCTCTATCGAGCGTTTTATCGGTATTCTGATCGAACATTTTGCAGGAGCGTTCCCAACCTGGCTTGCGCCGGTACAGGTAAAAGTACTTCCAATTTCAGAGAAACATCTGGAATATGGACAGAAAGTGCTGGCTGAACTGGAAGCTGCAGGAATCCGTGCTGAGATTGATGAAAGAGCTGAGAAGATCGGTTACAAGATCCGTGAGGCACAGATGAATAAGATTCCTTATATGCTGGTAGTAGGCGCAAAGGAAGAAGAACAGAATCTGGTATCTGTAAGAAGTCGTTTTGCTGGTGATGAAGGTCAGAAAGAGATTGGAGCATTTATCAAAGATATCAAAGAGGAGATTGATTCCAAGACACAGCGTGAAGTTGTAAAAGAGGACTAAACAGACGGTTAAAGCTTAGAAAACAGGGCATAATATACCATGATATTTTATAATATTTAGGAGGTAAGATTATGCCAGAATTAAAATGTACAGTACAGACATGTACTCATAACAAGAATTTCTATTGTGATTTGGACAGCATTGTGGTGGGAGGAAATTCTGCGAAGCGTTCAGAAGAGACCTGTTGTGATAGTTTTGAAGAACGTAAGGGAGATTCTTACAGCAATGTAACAGGAGAAGCTTCTTCGAAAAGTGATATTGATTGTAAGGCAACTGAATGTATGTATAATGACGAATGTAAATGTCATGCCGGAAAGATCAGTGTAGAAGGAAGCGATGCTTGTCAGTGCGAACAGACAGAATGTGCCACTTTCAAGTGTGGATGTTAAAAGGGAAAGGGAAGCGTTGAGCTTCCCTTTTTTAGTTGACGAGGATTTGCGCAAAGGGTATAATTATTTTATCTGCGTAGGGAAGAGGATGATAGAATGAACATGGAAGAAGAGCCAAAAAAAGAGGAACAGGAAAAGTCGAAAAGTTCAAGTGGACAGGCTTATTATTCCAGCAGACCAAAGATTGGAGGAAGAGGACCTTCCAAGCTGCGCCAGCAGTTTAGCAGGGGAATGTCATATTTTCTTGTGATTGCGGCCAGCCTTATATTTTATTTTGTATTATTAAGACTAACGAATCTTTCGGATGGTTTTCTGACTGTTTTCGGAGTTTTGAAGCCGGTGGTATATGGCTGCGTGATTGCATATCTGTTGAATCCAATTGTTAGAAAAATTGATAAATACCTTGTGCCTGCTTTGGAAAGATACATAAAGAAACGTGAAAAAGCAGAGAAGATTTCGCGTGGTGTTGGTATTTTTGTGTCGCTGGTCTTGATGGTTGTGCTAATTGTGACATTGTGTAATCTGTTGTTGCCGGAGTTATATTCAAGTATTCGGAATTTGATTTTTACATTGCCAAGACAGTTGACCGAATTGGTAAATGAACTTAGTGACGTGAAATTTAACGATTCTACTACATCAAAATTAGTCAAGACAGGGATACAAGAAGGAACTGATATGTTTCTAAACTGGTTGAAGACCGACTTTTTAGATAAGGTGAATGCATTCATGTCGAATTTGACCGTAGGAATGATTAATTTTCTAAGTGAATTGTTTGATGCATTGATCGGAGTAATTATATCTATCTATCTGCTATTTAGTAAAGAACTATTTACACGTCAGACAAAAAAGTGTGTCTATGCTGTTTTTTCTCCAAGACATGCGAACATGATACTTCATCTGACTACAAAAGGTAATGAGATATTTGGTGGATTTATTATTGGGAAACTTATTGATTCGGCGATTATTGGAGTATTATGTTTTATAGTTCTTAGCATATTGAAGATGCCTTATGTGGTTCTGGTCAGTGTAATTGTCGGAGTTACCAATGTGATTCCATTTTTTGGACCATATATTGGTGCGATTCCAAGTGCAATCTTAATTCTGTTGGTGGATCCAGTCAAGGGAATTTATTTTATTATTTTTATTTTGTTACTGCAGCAGTTTGATGGGAATATCCTGGGACCGAAGATATTGGGAAATTCTACAGGATTATCGGCTTTTTGGGTTATCGTGGCAATTCTTCTTGGGGGAGGATTGTTCGGATTCGTAGGAATGATTATGGGTGTTCCTACATTTGCAGTTATCTATTACATTGCGGAGATGATTATTAATTATCGACTGGAGCGGAAGAAATTGCCAGAAGAATCTAAGTATTATGATGCTATGAGCTACGTTGATGACGAAGGAAATTACTGCCATTCAGAAGAGCAGAGAATGGCGATAAATGAAGAAAAGAAAGAAAAAGGGGAATAAGTATTATGCCAATTAGAGTTCAAAATGATCTTCCGGTAAAAGAGATACTGGAAAGTGAAAATATATTCGTGATGGATGAACACCGGGCGACGCATCAGGATATCCGCCCAATTAAGATCGGACTTTTAAATCTGATGCCTCTAAAAGAGGATACAGAACTTCAGATATTAAGATCGCTGTCTAATACGCCGTTGCAGGTGGACGTTACTTTTGTGATGGTTTCAAGTCATCAGGCTAAGAATACATCCGTAAGTCACTTGAACAAATTTTATCAAAAATTCGAAGAAATTAAGAATCAGAAATTTGATGGTTTTATCATTACTGGTGCGCCTGTAGAGCAGATTCCATTTGAAGAAGTTGATTATTGGGATGAATTAACAGAAATTATGGAATGGACGAAAAAAAATGTGACATCAACACTTCATCTTTGTTGGGGAGCACAGGCAGGAATTTATTATCATTATGGAATTGATAAAGTACAGATGGATAAAAAGGTGTTTGGTGTGTTCTGGCATAAAGTTTTGAATCGGAAGATTCCATTAGTTCGAGGTTTTGATGATGTTTTTTTGGCACCGCATTCTCGCCATACAGAGGTACCGATGGATAAAATCCGCGCAGATAAGAGATTAACTGTACTTGCGGAGTCAGAAGAAGCCGGTCTGTTCCTTGCTATGGCCCAGGACGGCCGCCAGATCTTTGTGATGGGACATCCAGAATATGACAGAGTTACACTTGACGGAGAATATAAGAGAGATTTGAGTAAAGGTCTTCCAATTGAAATACCGAAAAATTATTACAAAGATGATAATCCGGAGAATAAACCATTGTTGACATGGAGGGCAACGGCAAATAATCTCTATACGAACTGGCTGAATTATTATGTATATCAGGTAACACCGTATGATCTCATGGGAACACCATTTTAGAACAATTTGTAAAAAGAGAATTGAAAAGAAATCGTCAGTTTTCCTAATTGGGGTGTAGGAGGAGAAGATGAAGAAGAATATTAAGATGTTTTTGTTGGCTATAGGAGCAGGACTTGCAATTTCAATTGGTGGAACAGTATATTTATCTGTGGATAATAAAATTATTGGATCCCTGTTATTTGCTGTAGGATTGTATGCTATTGTGTTAAATGGTCTCTTTCTTTACACAGGAAAGGTCGGATATCTGGTTGTTCAGAGCGACAAGATAGAATATCTGGGCCTTCTGGCTATTACTTGGCTTGGTAATCTGGCAGGTACCTGGATTGGGGCAGTGGCAGTTTTAAATACAAGGATTCAGGGGATCCGTGAAAATGCAGTCGGTATCTGTGAGACGAAGCTGGCAGATGAACCGTTGAGTATTTTCCTGCTTGCCATTTTTTGTGGTATTTTAATGTATATTGCTGTAGATGGATTTAAGGAGAAAGAGAATCCTCTGATTTTGTTTATCTGTGTCAGTGTTTTTATATTAAGTGGATTTGAACATTGTATTGCTAATATGTTTTATTTTAGTATTGCAGGAGCATGGTCGTTAAAAACAATTGTTTATCTGATAATTATGACGTTGGGAAACAGCCTGGGAGGTGTGTTGATTCCAAGCCTGAAAAATTGGAAATAGTCAAAAGAGATAAGAATTAAGTATGCAGTTGCAAAATTGCATACTTTATAGTGGCTCAGTTGTCAAGACAAAAATCTAAGATTTTTATAATGAACTGATATGGTGAACAAGTTACAAGGAACATGGAGAGAACAGTGGAGCACTCCCCAGATCCAATATATGCTAAGCTACAT
>NZ_JAFBIX010000046.1 GCF_021531895.1 Faecalicatena contorta
CTATTATATATCTCTCCCGTTTTATCCACAACAGAATAAAGACCTGATGCTATAACAATTATCAAAATAATTACTACTAATTTTATTTTTGCTTTCATTGTATTTTGCACTCCTATCTAAGACGCACTGTATATTTCAGCGATTTCTTTTGCATCGCCAAACATTTTCACATTGCCTTTTTCCAACCACACAATTTTATTACATAATGATTCTACCTGCGAAATACTATGTGAAACAAAAAGTAATGTTGTCCCCTTGTCCAACATATTTTTTATGCGATTTTGACACTTTTCCTGAAAATGGAAATCTCCAACAGATAAGACTTCATCCACTATCAATATATCCGGTGTACCAATTGTAGCAATCGCAAATCCCAATCTAGAAATCATACCAGATGAAAAGTTTTTAACCGGTACATTCATAAAATCATGCAGTTCTGAAAATTCCACAATATTATTGTAGTGCTTCTCCATTTCCTGCCGTGAATATCCCAACAAAGCACCATTAAGATATACATTTTCAGTAGCAGTAAGATCCATATCAAATCCTGCTCCCAACTCAATCAAAGGTGCTACCGAACCTCTTACTGTCACAGTACCCTTAGTCGGTTTTAACACACCTGCAATTACTTTTAACATGGTACTTTTACCACTTCCATTTAATCCTATTAATCCTAATGCATCACCACGATTTATAGAAAAAGACACATCCTTAAGTGCCCAAAATTCATCATACGACAATTGACGCTTTATTGATTTAATAACATATTCTTTAAAACTATCAATCTTCTCAGATGCAAGACTGAAACGCATCGAAACATGATCCACTGTAATTATTTCTTGATTTTCCATCTCGTTTTCTCCTATATATTCTCTTATATATTGAGAATAAATTCATCTTGATTCTTATAAAACACATATAAACCTAATGCTAACATCACTACTGATTCCACAGATGCTGTAACCAACGATTCCAATGTAGGCAACGAATTATACAACATCACACTTCTAAACATCTGCAAAATATTTGTAATTGGATTAAGCATTACAATTGGGCTCAACCAATCTGGTAAAATTGACATCGGATATATCACCGGCGTCAAATACATAAGTGCTGTAACAAATACCGAATACAAATGCATTATATCCCTAAATTTCACTGTTATCGCTGATAAAATCAATCCCACTCCTAAAGAAAAAAGTACAATAAACATTAACGGAATCGGTGCCAACAGGACTGTATAATGCAATTCAACTCTCATAGCCAACATTACACAGACCATGGCTGTAAATGATGCCAATAAATTAATTGTACTAGAAAAAACTCTGGAAAGCACAAAAAGATATTTTGGCACATATATTTTTTTAATCAATGGACCATTCGAAAGAATAGCGGACATTGAATTAGTAGTCGATTCTGAATAAAAATTAAAAATCAACTGACCACTAAGCAAATATACCGGAAAGTTTTCTATATCAAATTTAAATAAATTAGAGAAAACTACCGATAATACTATCATCATACATAAAGGATTTAACAACGTCCATAATACACCCAAGACAGATCTTCTATACTTTATCTTAATATCACGGGCTATTAATTCATTTAGTAATGGACGAAATTTTTTAAAGTTTTGAATATAGGTTGACACTTCAGCCCCTCCAATTCTTTTTTATCTTTGTTAATTAGATACAATCTAATACAGTATATCATTTCACTACTTTTTTGACAACTATCACTTATCACAGGTATACATTTTCAATATATCATATTCAATTTCAGCCCAATCTCTCTTCTCGGCTGTTTTTCTTCCATTGACGAACAATTTTTCTTGCAGATTTCTGTCGCTTACAAGACATTCTATCGTCTCTTTTCCTGCTTCAATATTTCCTTGCTCATAGAACAGACAATTTTCGCCATGTGCCAAATATTCAACATTCCCCCCATTCGGAACTACCACAACATATCCTCCGGTAGCCATCATTTCCAATGGTGGATAAGAAAAACTTTCAAGAATACTTGTTTTTAGCAAAATGTCACATTCGCTATATATTTTTGCCACCTCTCCATAAGGAACTTTGTGAAAAAATCTATCAACGCGATATTCCTTTTTGGGTTCCGCATTATAGGACATATACCATATCTCATACCGTTCGCTATCCAATTTACCAGCAATCTGAAATGCCTCATCCACATTCTTATATTCTACCGCACAATCTCCTTCTATTAAAATTCGGATTTTATCATTCATTGACCGTTTATGACAAGGGAATTGCTTAATATCCATGCCATTAGGAGAATATCTTGATTCTTGGCCATACTTATCCTTAAGCCACTTCTGACACCAACGTGAAATTGTAAAAAACTCAACATTCCCATAAGGCATATAAGTCCTATTTGCCTGGATACGTAATTCATCACCCTTTTTATAAAAATCGGTCTCATAATTCTGTACCAAATAGCATCTTTTGCTAATATTAGGATAAGACTGTACAAATTCCATCGTAGACCACATCGTCGCAATTGCGCACCCGATGTTCCCTTCCATTTGAACGGAACTTAAATTTATAACAGGAAATATAGATTCTTCAAATTCGTACCATTTCTGTTTTCCATCCATCAAAAACAGCGTAACATCCTTTCCGTTCTTCTGAAGTATGTCAGCATGTTTTAAAGCAACTTTTATTCCTCCGCTTATCTCCAATCCTGGTAATATAAAACCATAATTAGGTTTCACTACTTCTTTAATGATATGTGCAATGTCATACCCATTTCCTATCGTCGTACATTTTTCACTACAATGGCGGAACGCATTCTCTGCAATTTGATTCCTATAATCTGGTTCATTGATTAGTTTTGCCAGCTTTCTTTCCCATTCTTCTATATCATTGCACAAAATTCCAGTTTTGCTATCTTCAATGCATTGTTGAAATGCTCCCACATTGCTGGCAATAGTAACCACTTTAACTAATGCAGCTTCTACCCACTTATTCTCAGATTTTGCTTCATTGAATATGTTGTTTTCTAATGGAGCAAGATTAATATCCATTTCAGCAATCTTTTCCGGCAATATTCTCCAATCACCAAAAGGAATTTTTTTTATACGAGATTCAAAACATTTAAGTGCATCCGGAATATCTAATTCACCCATTACATGTAATTCCACAAAAGAATACTTTTCCATAATATTTTTCAGTGCAGGTAAAATCAATTCAAAATCTGCATTATGTGTAATACTGCCACTAAAATATCCAATTTTCACCTTATCTTGATCTCTCTTAACACTTTTCCACGCTTTTTCTGATAATTGCTGCATCGTTTCCGATGCAGTATTTCTATTCACATATACCGTAGGAACATAGCTCATTAATTCTCTTGCAAGACAATCAGTAGAGGTGATTGCAATATCACAGCTTTTTAAAAGTTTCTGCATATTCATCACGTTTTCATCATATGCTTTTTTGTCCTCTTTCTTCATATGTTGAACATAAGGAATCAAATCTGTATACTTCGTGTCAATCACAAGATCATCAATATCATAAATAACTTTTTTATTTAATTTTTTTGCTTGATTCACAAATTCTCCTATTAGTTCCGTATAAGGACATCTAAAAAACACAAAAGCCCTATAACGTCTAACCTGTTCCAATTGAAGATTCATAAAATAAACTTCATCTGTAGCATAATGATAAGCTTCTAATTGCTCCCTTTGGTGTACAACACGATATCTTCGCGGATGTGGCAGTTTCTCATTACACCCGCTTATGAAAAGGATATCTTTATAACATTCTTCTGTACGTTTATATCTTTCCACTTTTTTATATAAATATTTTTGTGTTCTTGAAGCACAGCCCCGTATTCCTTCATTTGATAAAGATTGATATACTTTAGTTATAATATTTTTTTCCGTTTTATCCATAATCATCACCTACATCTTCTTCAATTGTTTCAAAAACGGATGATAATATTCATCCCTTTTCTTCAATTCGTCATTCCAAACTTCTCTGAATTTTCCCTCATCCTTCCAATTAGAATATACACTTTTCTTTCCCTGATATTTTATCTGAGCAAAACAGGTCCATACATTCCAATAATTTGCATTCCTTGCTTTTAAACAAAGATCCACATCTCCATAATCTTTCATTTGAATATCAAAACCTGATAATTCTTCTAATTTATCTCTTGCTACCATCATGCATAGCGCTGATAACACAGTGGTATTTCTTACATGTTTTAAATTTGCCTCGTATCCCTCTTCATTTTGAAAATGATTATAATTTATCACATGAATCCCACACTGTTCATCTTTATCAATAACTGCACCTGCAAAATATATTTTCTGATGTCCATAATTGATTTGCGGACCTACTGAACATACATCATCTCGTTGAGCAAACATCAAAAGTTCTTCTATCCAATTTTGTGTTTCTGGGACACACTGATCATGTAAAAAGACAAAATAATCACCTTTCGAAGACTCTTTTGCATAATTAAACCATACATATTTTTCATCACTACTATTTCGCGGCACACAGCTCAACTGCACATTCTCATCCACAACAGTATTGTCTATGTCTGATTCCACAATAATCTCTAATGGTCTATATGTTGTATTTTCTAATATTTCTCCAATTCTCTTTTTCAAATCCGTTTTTCGCAGTTCTCCCCATAGAAATATAGAAACTAACGGATTCCCATTAAGTGAATAATTCAATCTATAAATAGTCTGATAAGGCAAATTAGAAGAAATCGTTCCCTCTTCACCACTTCTATGCAACTGACCAAGAATTGCTCTCTTAGCAGCATCGACTGCATATTGTTTCACCGATAAATCCATTGCTACTGACCCTTGATGCACTCTCCAATAGTATAGTATTTTCGGAATATGAATGATTTTTTTTGCCTTTTCTGTCAACCGAAGTACCATATCATAATCTTGACTTCCTTCACATTCTTTTCTGTATACTTGTGTCATTCCATTCAATAATTCCATCTTAAAAACTACAAAATGACAAATATAATTATGAGAACGAAGTTCATCTTTTCCAAATCCAGATTTACATACAATATTCGTAGAATTCTCTACTTTATCCATAAATTTCATCTCATCTGTATAGATAAAATCTGCGCCATCCTGAATTGCATTTACCACCTCAAAAAGAGCAGATGGATGCAATAAATCATCATGGTCCAAAAGACCCACATACTCTCCAGTTGCAAACTCAAGGCACTGATTCGTATTACCCACAATGCCTTCATTTTTTAATAATTTCTTATATACAATTCTATTATCATCTTTTGCTCGTTCTTCACAGAGCTCACGAACATAATCATGTTCATCATCACTTCCATCCGCAAGACAAAGTTCCCACTTCGCATATGTTTGATTCTGAACGGAATCCAACAACTCTTCAAGGAAAATACGTGGGGTATTATACAAAGGTGTAACAATACTTATACATGGCGAAACTCTATGCTGTGTCTTCCTCTGAGCCTCCAATTCACTCTCTGACAACAAATGATAGTTTCTAACCTGATTTAAAAATTCTTTTTCATTAGATTTCTTTTTGATATAATAATCTACCGTTCTAATAATCCCTTGTTGTCGTATTAACAAAGCTCCTCTTTCTATCTTGTTCCGTATCATAATCATATCCTCACTTTTGTTCACAACGCAGACCAGCAGTATCTATTGATACTGCTGCTCTCCTGTTAATACATCTACAATATCTGGTTCAATTTTAAATGTCGTATAACACTTCAACACTTTCTCATGAGCTGCTTTCGCAATTTTAAAGCGTAAATCCTCATCATCAATCAGACGTTGCAATACCATTCTCCACTCTCCAACACTTCCACACAAATATCCTGTCACATCATTTTCAATTGCTCCGGCAAGTTCATTATTCCACGATGCCACTGTTGGCACACCAACCAAAGCAGCTTCCATCCATTTATTTTCTGATTTACATGCATGGAAAAAAGAATCCTCTAATGGCATTAGATTAATATCTGCCTGCGCAATTAATTTAGGTAGCTTCTTCCATGAAACAAAATCAAACTTTTCAATTCGTTCTTTCACAGAATTAAATTCCGGTGGAAGCTCAATCTGCCCGCCAATAAATAGCTGGACATTCTGATTTTTTTCCATAATATAGAGTATTTCATCTTTTATACTCTCAAAATCTTCATTATGAGTCTTTGATCCACTAAAATAACCAAGTTTAACCACATCACTTCCCTTACATTTAAAGCATCCTTTTGAAATGGTAAGCATTTCCATACTAGCCACATTCCTATTGATATATACCGATTTATTGGGGAAACTCTTTGCTATTGCTGATTTCAAATTCTCAGTTGACACAATGAATCCATCACATAACCCCATAGTCTGCTTAATATTCTTAGAATAGACATCAAAATCTTTGTAATCATCACCTTCAAGAAATTTCAGATCACATATCTCATTATATTCAAAAATATAATCGTCAATATCATAGAATACCTTTTTTCCAAAACGATGCGCTTTTCTCACCAGCTTTTCTACTAATTCCACCTCTGAACTGCGATACACTACAACACTTTCATACTTCTTAATGTCCACATTATATGCTTCTTTAATCAAGCAACATTCTGATTGAATTCCTTGATGAAGCAATTGCTCCCTCAAGTGATCTACTCTATATCTGGAAGAAAATGTTATTTCTTCAACAACAAATAATATTTTTTTATTCCTTTCCTTTTTCTGTAGTGCTTCATTAATTATCGGATTTTCTTGTAATTCTTTTATTACTGCTTCCGGTGATATTTTAGGTATAACAATACCTTGTTCATATTTTGCTACTCTTTCTGCCGGTGCACCGATATCAAAGCACATAATCGGCATATTCATTTGCATAATTTCTGCCGTGGTATAAGAAAATGTTTCTGGCCATATAGACGGAATTAAAAAGACATCTATATCATTTTCCAAAACCAATCGCGGAATACTATCCCTCGTATATCTACCGGTCTCTTTGAATACTTTACTATTAATTTTTTTAGAAGAACTTCCTATAAGAACAATTCTAATATTCAATCCTTTTTTTTCAATAGTTTGGACCATTTGCTTTACAATCGTTCTTCCTTTATGTTTTGTTAAATTCCCCAATAACCCTACATTTAACGAACTGGTTGTTTTATATTTTTTATTTATCACAGGCATATATTCAACTTGATGGGGAATAATTATCAAATTATCCAATTCACCAAATGCTTTTTGCATGATGTTTTTAGAATCTTCTGAAAAACACACAACTTCGTTACACGAGTGCAAAAATGTCCCCCATTCCAAACGCCATTTTTCCATCGTACCATATTCGAGAGACTGCACTCTTGTTGATTTTTTCAAACATTCATCACATACTTTACAATTCGGAAGATAACAATATTCCTCCTGATTATTTAACAAATTAATTGTCGGACATACCGAAAAGAAATCATGAACAAGCATTTTTACATAAAGATTCTTTTCTTGTTTGTATGTTCGAATTGCCTTTAATAATTCATATAATCTAGGATAAGTAACCAACTCGTTAATCCATATTTCACAAATATGAATGTAATTCATAATACTAAAGAGATTCTCTTCTTCTTTAACATGAAATTTAATCTTATAATTATTGTAAAAATACAATATTTTATAATACTCTTTTACAAAATCGAACCGAACGACCACAAAGGCATTGCCCTCTTCTATGCAATGATTTTTCTTCTCCAGCAAATACTTACTTGCTCCACCTCCTAAATCATGGTCAAAAGCCAGAATAGTGCGATACTCTTCGTTACTGTTCAACAAAAGATTTAATTTAACAAATTCACGGATATCTTTATTAGGATCCACTGTACAAAATCTGGCAACATCTTTGTTATAATATGGATGCTTTTTCAAAAGAATCTTTTCATGCTCTTCCAGATATCTTTTCTTATCTTCGCTCAAAAAACTGCCACCATGCTTATGATATACAAATAAATTTTCGACATGTATGTTTTTATATCCCAACTTAATTGCTCTTTGACACCAATCATTCTCTTCACCATATCCTTTACCAAAACTCTCTGCATCAAAAAGACCGACTCTATCCATCGCATTACGATTTATACCCATACAGAATCCTATCCCTGTAGGCATACTTTCATACTTAGGTGGAATCTTTTTAAATTCATTATCAATCTCCTGAACAGTCAGATTTAAAAACAATTCATTATCATTTCCAAAATCCGGGAAGCTACAGATTGTCCCACAATTAGTAAAAGGAGTAGAAGATGCCACTTTATCATCTCTAAAAATAGGAAGCATTAATCTCTCAAGCCACAAATCTGGAAGTTCTACATCTGTATTTACCAATGCAATATGATGACTGCTATACTCAAATCCTTTATTAACTGTTTTTACAAACCCTAAATTCTCTTCATTTTCAATCAAAACTACATTGTCATGAGCCTTTGTATAATCTTTTAAAAAAGGTAATACTCTTTCATCTGTACTTTTATCATGAATTAATATCACTCTATATTTCATCTCTGTAAGTGAAACAGTATCTAGTAATTTATCTAAGAACTCATATCCATTATATACTGGGATAATAACATCAACAGTCTGAGAATAGTATTCTCCTGGGAATTCAAAATGATACCTCTCTTGATTATCTATCATCTTCTGAAGATCCATTCCATTCTCAGAAGTTTCAATAGCACTTACTCTAGGTGGTAGCTCACTATTAATTACGTTATCATTAAACTCTCCAATGCAAAATTTATAACTCTTTTTATTTTTAGCATATGCCAACCATACTTTAAATGATCGCACATTCTCAATAAGAATCTGCCCGTAAAATCCGCATGACTTAGCATATGGATTTTGAAAAGTCTGATATACATCATTTCTTTTAATTCCATATTTAATTGAGACAGCTTTTTTTATCTTCCCCGAATCAATGATAACATAAACATTTTCCACTTTATCTTCCGGTGAGAAGAGCCATCCTTTTACAGTAAATATTTCATTATCATAATCGATAATATCGACTGTATATTTTATATTCCATAATTTTTTTTTAATTTTCGAAAACATCTTTATATCCTTTCAGTATTCTATATATAGTGGCTCAGTTGTCAAGACAAAAATCTAAGATTTTTATAATGAACTGATATGGTGAACAAGTTACAAGGAACATGGAGAGAACAGTGGAGCACTCCCCAGATCCAATATATGCTAAGCTACAT
>NZ_JAFBIX010000047.1 GCF_021531895.1 Faecalicatena contorta
ACGAAAGTAGTAAGACCCCTTGAAGACGACGAGGTAGATAGGGCAGAGGTGGAAGTACAGTAATGTATGGAGCTGACTGCTACTAATCGGTCGAGGGCATGACCAAGCAAGGTGATAGGTAATGGATAAATATTTCTTATATGCAGTTTTGAAGGTACATACCTTTAATTAAATATTCCTCGATAGCTCAATGGTAGAGCACACGGCTGTTAACCGTGGGGTTGTTGGTTCGAGCCCAACTCGGGGAGTTAAAACCTGTAGACTTCTTAGTTTACAGGTTTTCTTATGCGTATATGTTTATTTAGAAGAGGTGTACAATGTTTAAGAAGAGTAAAAACAGTCAATTCTTTGGAAGTATGGGATTAATTGGAGCAACAATTATATGGGGATTTTCATTTGTAGTAGTCAAAGATTCAACTGCCAGTATTCCAGTCCCTTATCTTGTTGCATTTCGGTACATATTAGCATCAGCTGGAATGTTACTGTTGTTTTCATTTAAATTAAAAGAACTGACTTTTAAAGTAATAAAACAAGGAGCTGTTTTGGGACTTTTCTTATGTATAGGTCAATTTTTCCAGACATTGGGATGTAAATATACAACTGCAGGAAAGAATGCTTTTATTACGACAGCATATGTAATTCTCGTACCATTTTTATGTTGGATAATGGAGAAAAAGAAACCAGGAAGTATTCAAGTTATTTCTGCAGTAATTGCAATTATAGGCATTGGACTTCTATCTTTAAATGGAAATATGCATATCCAATCAGGTGATTTTTTGACGATGATCTGCGGAATTATGCTTGGATTTCACATTATCTATATAGATCGCTATACCAGGGAGACAGATCCTGTTCTGTTGACTATGATCCAATTTATGTTTGCGGCCATATATATATGGACAATTATTGGAGTTACACGTATGCCATTTCCAACACAGGTACTTCATCCAGAACTTTTTACTAAGATTATGTATATAGGACTGGCAAGTACAATGATGGGATTTTTATTACAGATTGTATGTCAGCAATATACGAATCCAAGTGTTGCGGCAGTAATTTTATCTATGGAATCTGTATTTGGAATGCTGTTCTCTGTGATAATCTTGCATGAAAAATTTACGATAAAAATATTAATTGGCTGTGTATGTATGTTAATAGCTGTACTGTTATCTGAATTAAAGGGTACGCAAGAAGAAATAAGTGTATGATATTAATTTAATGTCTCTATACAAGAAATTTGCCTAAAATATCTCTTCGCTTTTTTGATAATAATTACCAAAATTACGTTTCTGAGAAGAATTTTTGCTTACGAAAAGAAGATTAAAATGATAAAATATATTGTGAAAAAGGCTCAGACAGGTAATTTACATGATAAGGATTGTTTCATTCAAATTCACTGAATGCAGCAATCCTATTATATTAAAAAAGAGGAGGAATATTATGAAAAGAGTGAAAGCGGCATGTATCACGCAGACATTACATTTCTTTCAGAAGGATGATATTGAAAGAAATTATGCGACAAAAATGGTGGAAGAGGAAGTAAGAAAGTACAAAGCAGGGTTAGACAAAACGGGAACAAAATACAGAATATTATCTGAAGAGACATTGGAAGATGGCTCCGTAATGATTGAAATTAAAAAACAGTATAATACTTCTTCTGTCGGAACTTATCTGGATAAATAAAAAATGGGCAAGGTCAGTTAAGATCTTGCCCTTAATTATATTATTGGCTCCTTTTTATTCATTATATCCGTTAGGATTCTGGGACTGCCAACGCCAGGTATCTTCACACATTTCATCAAGTCCACGTTCTGCTTTCCAGCCAAGGATTTTCAACGCTTTTGAAGGATCTGCATAACACATAGCGATATCACCGGCTCTGCGAGGCTTGATCTCATATGGGATTTCTTTTCCACATGCTTTGGAGAAAGCCTTTACCATATCTAACACAGAGTAACCAACTCCTGTGCCAAGATTAATGATATCGAGACCTGGATTTGTTAGAATGTAGTCAATAGCTTTTACATGTCCAATAGCCAGATCAACAACATGAATATAATCGCGCACGCCAGTTCCGTCCGGAGTATCGTAGTCATTTCCAAATACACCTAATTTCTCGAGCTTTCCAACAGCGACCTGAGAAATATATGGCATTAAGTTATTTGGGATACCTTTTGGATCTTCGCCGATTCTTCCACTTTTATGAGCTCCGACTGGATTGAAGTATCGAAGCAGGATTACGTTCCATTCTGGATCAGATTTCTGCAGGTCTGTCATAATCTGCTCCATCATAGATTTGGTCCAGCCATAAGGATTCGTACATTGTCCTTTAGGACAATCTTCTGTAATAGGCATTACTTCCGGGTTGCCATATACAGTAGCAGAAGAACTGAAAACGATTCTTTTTACATTGGCACTGCGCATAGCATTCATAAGTGTCAATGTTCCAGTGATATTATTCTGGTAATATTCCAAAGGCTTGCGAACAGATTCGCCGACAGCTTTCAGGGCTGCACAATGAATAACAGCATCGATAGATTCCTTCTGGAATAATGTCTCAAGAGCTGCGTGATCACAGACATCACCTTCGTAAAATGTTACTTTTTTACCGGTAAGTTCTTCTACCCTTTTTAAAGATTCTTGAGAAGAATTACAGAGATTGTCATATACAGTAACTTCGTATCCCTGGTTCAAAAGTTCTACGGCAGTGTGACTCCCGATATAGCCCGCTCCACCGGTGATTAATATATTTGCCATAATAGTTCCTCCTCCTATTGATTTTATGTAAATATCTATTTTATAATTATTATGATATTGAAGAAAATTGTCAATAGCAATAAATATAGTGGATAAAAATATAAGAATATTGAGATGCTAAAAAGTGTGATGATGCATATGAAATTAACATAGAAAATAATATAAGAAAATCAGAAAAAAACACAAAAAAGTGTTGCAAATTATCGTGGTATATGGTATTATAAATTTCGGTCACCACGGAAGACGTGTTGACATAGATTATGGCTCCGTGGTCAAGCGGTTAAGACATCGCCCTTTCACGGCGGTAACACGGGTTCGATTCCCGTCGGAGTCATTTCGCCGATGTGGCTCAATTGGCAGAGCAGCTGATTTGTAATCAGCAGGTTATCGGTTCGAGTCCGATCATCGGCTTAGTTCCTAACAGGGACTTACTGATTTTGGACCTTTAGCTCAGTTGGTTAGAGCAATCGGCTCATAACCGATCGGTCCTGGGTTCGAGTCCCCGAAGGTCCATTTAATATCGACTTGTAAGTTCGTATGAATCCTCACTAACAGCGCCGATATGTATTGCACGTAAGTGACCATAGTACGGTCACTAAGTGCTCATAATGAGGCCCAGTGGCTCAGTTGGTTAGAGCGCCGCCCTGTCACGGCGGAGGTCGAGAGTTCGAGTCTCTTCTGGGTCGTTCGTATCGCAAGATACGACGTAATAATTTCATATGGGATCATAGCTCAGCTGGGAGAGCATCTGCCTTACAAGCAGAGGGTCATAGGTTCGAGCCCTATTGGTCCCACTTTACAACATGTAATGTGTTGTGAAAATGCCGCAGTGGCGGAACTGGCAGACGCACAGGACTTAAAATCCTGCGGGACTTATACTCCCGTACCGGTTCGATTCCGGTCTGCGGCATTTAATAAAAGCTTAATCTTCAAGGGCACTGAAAAACTCCCATTTTTTGTGGGAGTTTTTCTTTATCTACTATATTAAAAAAACTGAATACAGATTTTGATAAAAAACGCAGGAATAGTACCGTATTTACCCTGCGAAACATGTCGCTAACCGCGTTATTCTTTTGGCATTTACGACAAACGCCGTAAAATACATTTGTACCCGCATGGCAAACAGCCCAGTCGAATCTGCTCTTCGCAGACCATGGGCTTCTTTCAGTTCGCCATTCTTTTCTTCGATTCGATGACGGATCTTTAATCGTTCCTTAAATTCATCACTTGCTTCAAATTCAAGACGTTCACGATTTTTTTCACTTACTTGAGTCACACAATAGCTTTGTGTCTTTCCGTTCCCGACCCGGCACTTATCCTTCAAAGGACATTTTTTACATTTCCGTTTGCTAAATACGTAATTATGATATTGATTACCGTTTTTGGCTTCACGTTTTTCAACACGCATTGCTAATTCGCCTGCAGAACACTGTAGTTTTCCAGCATCTTTATTGAAGGAGAACCCTTCCTCCAGTTCTGCTGCTGCGGCAGCTGCAACTGCGGTATTTGTCCTTGCAATTAATGTGATTTCTTCTCCACATATCTCTAAGTTTTCTTCACTTGCATATGCCATATCACCTATGATTTCGGTCACTTCGATTCCACTTTTTTGGCACTCTCAATTAGATTTGGAAGTTCCTGACCATCTGGTGCTCCGCCATCTGTTACACTGATTCCGGCAATCAGCCGTTCTTCAGTTATGGCCAGATGGTTTTTATATCCATAAAAAGTACTGGTTGGTGTTTTATGTCCAAAACGTGCATCTTCATCGTCTTTTGAACGGATATCACGAATCTTCTCTGTTTCCAGTAGTTCCTTTATTTTTTCGTAAAGTTTCTGAATCTTTTTGCTCTCAATAGCGAAAATATCTTCTTTTAAAGCAGATAATAGCTCGTGAGTATATGAAATCTCTTCTTCCAGGCTGGATTCCAAAGAAGGTTTCTCAGGAATTTTTTTGGATAGTTCAAATGCATTTTTATAAATTTCTTTCCGTAACTGCTTACTCAAATCACGTAAAATCTGTGTCGGTGACTTTGCGCGGACAGATGCATTCGTGTGTGTAGCATCAACGATGATGGTTCCTGATTTAATCAGTCCTTTATCTAATGCCTGTTGTATGGTTTCCTTCAACATTTCCTCTAGGATATCTTCTGTAATCCGTGTCTTGCGGAATTTTGTCAGGAGACTGGGGTCGACCATGCGGGCTTCCGGTTCCATATCTAAAAAATATTTATAAGACATGTCGGTCTGGGCACTGTTAATTAGCCGTTCGTCTGACAAATCATATAATTTTGTAACTATTCAGAACCACCCTTATTCAAAGATGAAATCAGGATAACCTGAGATTGCATTTCGGATTGTTTCGTAAGCATTGTATCCCTGCTTATGTGCCGTACCAACGTAGGACATGATTTTTAGATAATCTCTGGCCCCTTCCTCAGTTCGGAAGCATCCGGATACTTTGGTTTTCACCTTTATCATCCGCAGATCTCGTTCCGCCTGGTTGTTATCAAACGGGACATTGAAGTTATGGATAAAAAGGCAGACTGAGGCCTTGTAATTCGCAAGGCGTTCTACCAACGCAAGGATTTTTCCTTTTTTCTTCCGTCCACGTTTTTTCTCCGTGGTTTCGGAAAGTGGATTTTCCTTCCGAGCCTGTTCGATAAGTTCATCATACTTCTTATCGAACTTATGATAGTGATAATAGCTCAGAGAGTGCTTGCCTTTCTCTACAGCTTTATCTTTGACCTTTTTCATTTCCATTAAAAGGTCTATAAATGCAGATGCCCACTTCTGATCAGGATGATTTTCATCAATCCCCGTTAATTCACGGAGAAGATGGGCACAGCAGATAGCATGCTGAATATCCGGATAATTCCAGTAGGAAGCCCAGCAGTCATGCATGGCAATCCCTTTGAATTCCGGGAGAACACCGCATTGCTCCATGCCTGCGGTTCCACGTTTGGGACTGATATCAAGATAGGTGTATTCACAGTTTGAGGCATCATGAACCCACCAGAGTTTTTTATCCACTCTGGTTCCGGTTTCATCGAAATGTCCAAGCGCGGAACCGATCATCTTATCCTTGATCTTACCTACTGTTTCACTTAGACTGTCAGCGCATCTTTTTACCATGCTGCTGATCGTTCCTGTTGCAATCGGAATGTTAAATACTCCGGAAAGAATCTCATGGGTGCGTTTGATGCTGACTGCACCTACGGTATTTAGTGCAACAGCTAATGCCTGAAGGTTTTCACCATACTGTACGGTTGCTTTTACGTCAGAAGGGAAATCACCTCTGCGGGTATCTCTATACAGCATACAGATTAGAAGTTCCAATGCCTGATGCTCCGTTACATTGACTGTAACAACCGCATCAATAACATGGCGTTTCTCTGCGATACATGCAGTGCCTTTGCATATCTGATAATGCTGGCATCCTTCACATGCGGAGGGCATATGTTTGATTATTTCATCCGGAGCTGTTATTACCGCTAAATGTGTCCCCTGATGTCCGTCCTGTCCACCGACCTTTTTGCCAGATGGTTTGCGGAGGCTCTTAGGAGCAGGTTTTTTATAGCCATCACTGGAAGGTGGTTTGGAACTGTTTTTGGAGTTCTTATTAAGCTGTCCCTTTAGTTCCTGTATGGTCTGATTTAACTCAGCAATAGTTGCAGTGAGCATTTCATTCTGCTTGAGTAATGAAGCATTCTGTTCAAGCAATTGCTGAACCATTTCAAGTGTAACATTTACTGGCATTCAGACCACCTTCTTCCGTTAAAATTGATACTTCTATTTTAACGGAAAATGGCCAAAAAAGCGAATCGTGTCGTTTTGATATACTGTCAAAATGACGGTGGATAAACAGTAAAAATCAAAGGATAATTGCCGATAACGCCCAGATAAAATCCACAAATAGAACGTTATCTGGCTGTAATCGAGGATTTATGGTTTAGTAATCCACAGACAAAAAGCATTTGGCAGTTGTATTGAAAAGTTATCCACTTTTCGCAATAAAGCAATGGCAAAACAGAAATATTATTTTGGTTCTTCCGCATATTTACGTATAATGATGAAAAATTTGTGCAGAGTATACTATAATGATTGTAAATGTTTTTGATAAAGGATAATGGTGTTTATGGAATTAAATAATACTGCTCTGAATCTTCAGCAATTCTTTCCATCCGAGTTACAAATACAGGAAATTGAGACAACTTCTGATACAGTGTATATCTGGATGAAATCAAGAACACGAAGTATTACTTGTCCCAAATGTAATAAAGAATGCAAAACATATCATGCTGTACATAAGAGAAAGGTTCAAGACCTCCCTGTCTGGGGGAAAAGAACAATTCTTATGCTCAGTATCTATGAGTTTGAGTGTGAGAATCCAGAATGTAGCTGTGTAAGTACAACAGAGAACTTTAATGGTTTTCTTAACGGATATAGTCGCATGACGGAAAGGCTTGCTGATTTGGTAACACAACTGGCATTGGAAACGAGCTGTGAAGGAGCAGCAAGGATTTTAAACTCAATGAATATAGCAATCAGCGGAGACACTGTGATCCGCACATTGCTTAAGCGTTATGATAATCAGCCATTACCTTCCTGTGGGAGTTGTGTTGGAGTAGATGATTTTTCTTTTAAAAAGCGGCATAAATATGGAACTATTATTGTGGACGAGGAAACCCATGCTCCGGTTGCGGTATTAGAGGGACGTGATGAAAATACCTTAAAAGCCTGGCTGGAACAAAACAAGCATGTCACAACAATCACAAGAGACAGAGCAAGTGCTTATGCACGAGCAATTGAAGAAGTTCTTCCAGATGCAATGCAGATTGCCGATCGTTTTCATTTACACCAAAACCTGTTGGAGGCAGTTAATAAAATACTTGGGAGAGAAGTACCTGCAACGACTGCTATTCCTCATGCAAAGGAGACAATCATCCCAGAAAAAAGCGAACATCAAAAAAATCCCAGTTCCATAGGGCGTAAAAAAAACCACTGCCATTGTGGATAACCTAACTGCCAGGGAGGAGAAATGTTTATTATTAATCCAACAGATACAGGAAATGCATAAACAAGGACTGGGGATTGCTGAAATAGCAAGGAGAACCGGGAAAGACATTGGAACAGTGAAGAAATATCGTGAAGGTGAACCAATAATACTATGCCGTCATGGCAGAAGGGGAAAAAGTAAATTGGATCCGTTCAGAGACATTATAATAGAAAAACTTAAGGCAAAAATTCATCAGGCAGATATAATCAGGCATATCACTGAAAATGGATACACAGGTACAAAAACAAATGCACAAATTTACATAAGAAAACTATGTGAAGAATGTAACATACCTGCGTCAAAATATCGTTCCGGTGGGAACAGTCTTGGTACAAAACGTACTGGTTTTAAGAAAAGTATGGACGCTGACTATATAACACGTGCCGGGATTTTTAATCATATATGGATGGGAATCGAACTGACGGATATACATAAAAAATTTCTTTGGGATAAATATGATGTTTTATATGAAATCGGTGCCTGCGTATCTGAATTCCGAACAATATTTGGCAAGAAGAATATCTCCTTGTTGTATCTGTTTATAGAACGCTATAAAAAATCGACTATAAAGGAAATTGCTTCATTTGCTAAAGGATTAGAAAAAGATATTGAAGCAGTTGAAAATGCAGTTGCAAGTGATAAAAGTAATGGTTTTGTAGAAGGAACTAACAGTCGCTTAAAGATGGTCAAGCGCACCATGTATGGGCGCTGCGGAAGGCATTTGTTATCGGCAAAGTTGATGTATAGGAATGCTACTGGTACGTAAATATACGGAAGAACCATTATTTTCTCCGTTTTGACCAAAAATTAATGTGCCCTAAACGGGGTGCTGAATAGTTACATAATTTTTTCAAAAACAGCAGTTTAAACATCAGTTCCGGTTCTTTGGCAGGACGTCCAAAATTCTCACAGTATTGCTTACGAAGCATGGGATTTACAAAGCTGAAATCAATATTTTCTTTTATTCTGCGCAAAAGATGGTTCGCTGGAATAATCGCATCATAAAGTCCTTGATATGGTGATAAAGATAGTGTCATTTGTGAATGATCCTTCAGCATTTTTGAAATCCCCTTTCCTTTCTTCTATTATAACTTCTTCACAAAAAAAAGCCTAATTCTATTTTAAAGAATCAGACTTTTTCAGTGCCCTTTAAATATCAGCTTTTTCAGCATATTTCTTAACTGTCAACAAAGATATTTAAAAAAGAAAATATTATTTAGAGAAGGGATGACTTTGATAAAGATATTATTTTATTAAAAGTTTCAAGTGCCTT
>NZ_JAFBIX010000048.1 GCF_021531895.1 Faecalicatena contorta
CAGGGTGCATAGTTACATTTTAAGAATTTATGATAAAGGTTTCCACCAACGGAATGGTGGTTTCCTTAAAAACGGATTTGCGGTTTCCTAAGTCCGGACAGCAGGGACACGGCCCCCGGATTATTCATCTTACCCTCAAAAGTGGAATAATATAGTTGAGGATCAAGAAATGTAGTTTCAGGTGATAGGAAAGAGCTGTTGTTATAATATTTTTTAATGGATTCAAGATTTTCTTCTCTTGGAGAGAATATTACACCGGATAAGTATTGATTGGTGATGGCGTTATCCATCTTCTTCCCTTTTGCGGTGCCGTGTTGAGCCAATAATTTTGTCATGGTTATATTCCCTCCTTTAATACGTTCATTGCCTCTTGAAAACTGGAGACATCACTAAAACGATAAGCTTTATCTGGCTGTAATAATTTCCGAATGATAATAAATAATTGTTGATTGGTCTCTGATTCATCAATGTGCTTGAAAAAGATGTCCTCTAATTCTCGGTCGAATTTGTGTATGATATCTTCATGCGGGTGAGCTGGATTCTTGGCAATATAATATGCCAGTGGATTTATTCCAGACACGATCTCAAAAGCGATTAATCCAAGTGAGTACAGATCACTGGTAAAGTCTGCATATACAGCATGTCCCCAATACTGTTCAGGAGAGGCGTATGCACGCTTTCCCATGACATATCCAAGTTCTGTAGTGTTTCTGCTGATAATTTTCACCACTCCTGGATCGATCACAACAAATTGATGATTGCTTATCATAATGTTGTCGGGAGAAAGGTCGCGGTGTACAATCCCATTTTTTACAAACTTCTCTATGATGTTGGACATTTTGAATAAGAAATCTATCGCAAAAGTGGTTCTATCGTCATTGGAAATGGATGATTTCAAATAGTCTTCAAGCGTGATTCCGTTTATCGCCTCTTCTATTAGTAGGCCATAAAAGTGTGAGTGAATTAAAAGATTCTCCTTTACCGCGAATATTCTGGGGAATCCAATATCCTCTTCCAAACAAACTTGTACATATCGTGTAAAAGAACGTTTCTGGTAATAAAACATGTCTGAGACACTGCCGATATCGTCCATAAAGTCATCTGCATCAGCGAGTTGATCAATGACATCTTCTGGTTGTTGACAAGAATGAATATCGATACTGGGAGGAATAGAGATGTTCTTGAAAAAATCAAAAAATTTGGCAATATATATGGGAGTGCCGGTTTCGTCATAGATGAAATAACTAGTTGACTGTCCGCGTTGATTAGGATTGGGCCTAATGCTAAAATGAGTTTCCCATAGATTCTGGGATTGTAATAGATATAGTATTTCTTAAAGTAATATGCTACAATCTATTCATAGGATTCCTCTGCATTGTGGAGGATATATATGAAGCGAAAGAAGCAACTAAAAGAGCTTACGCTCAAGGACAATTTCATGTAAGTTTCCTGAACTTTGTGAAAGCTGACCTGAGCGAAAGTGAAACAGATTTTAAGGATGATTTTGTAGAAAAGCTTCAGGATACGATACGCAGAATCAAATCCAATCGTGAAATGGAGGAGCGTTTTATGATCTTTGAAGAGATGTTGAGGGATGAACGCGCAGAGGGAAAAGCAGAAGGAATAGCAGAAGGAAAAGCAGAAGCTGTTTTAGAAATGTTATTAGAACTAATGAATGATCTGGGCGAGATCCCGGATGAACTTCGAAACAGAATCACAAGTGAAAAAGATCTGGAAACGTTAAAGAAGTGGCTCAGATTAGCTGCAAGATCCGAATCCTTGGATGAGTTTTTGGAAAAGATGTAAAATGTAATTTCTTATAATTAATATCAATCATATCTATGACCGGATGTTGCAGAGCGCAGTGCTTTGCGGCATCTGGTGACTGTAACACAAATCAGGCCGAATCAGGCAAAATATCAGATTAAAAGGTGTAGAGGAATCCTATATTAAGTTGCTGTATTAAATGCTTAAATTATATAGAGTGGAAAGAGCTTGCCAGTATTGCTGTTCGAGGTCTGCGAAAGATATAGTATTTCTTAAAGTAATATGCTACAATCTATTCATAGGATTCCTCTGCCATGTGGAGGATATATATGAAGCGAAAGAAGCAACTAAAAGAGCTTACGCTCAAGGACAATTTCATGTTTGGCGCAGTGATGATGGAGGAAGAAAACTGTAAAAGATTTCTGGAACTTGCGTTAGGTTTTCCCATCGAGCGGGTGGAAGTGAGTAAAGAAAAGAGTATTGTCTATCACCCGGAATATAAAGGTGTTCGATTGGATGTCTACGCCAAGAACGAACATAACACTCGTTATAACGTGGAGATGCAGGTCGCAAAGAAAGCAGAACTAGGGAAAAGGGTACGATATTACCACGGGCAGATTGACATGGAGCTGCTGCTAAGCGGCAGCGATTATACGGAACTGCCGGAAGTGTATGTGATTTTTATCTGTGATTTCGATCCGTTTGGAAAGAAAAAGTACCGGTATACATTTACAAAACAATGTGAGGAAGAACCGGGAGCACAGCTGCAGGAAGGGTGTAAAAGTATCTTCCTGAGTACCAGAGGAGAGAATGACAGAGAAGTGCCAGGAGAACTTGTAAGTTTCCTGAATTTTGTGAAAGCTGACTTGAGCGAAAGCGAAACAGATTTTGAGGATGATTTTGTAGAAAAGCTTCAGAATACGATACGCAGAATCAAATCCAATCGTGAAATGGAGGAGCGTTTTATGATCTTTGAAGAGATGTTGAGGGATGAACGCGCAGAGGGAAAGGCAGAAGGAATAGCAGAAGGAAAAGCAGAAGGAAAAACGGAAGCTGTTTTAGAAATGTTATTAGAACTAATGAAGGATTTGGGCGAGATCCCGGATGAACTTCGGAACAGGATTACGAGTGAAAAAGATCTGGAAACGTTGAAGAAGTGGCACAGATTAGCCGCAAGATCCGAATCCTTGGATGAGTTTTTGGAAAAGATGTAAAAAGTAATTTCTTATAATTAATATCAATCATATCTATGACCGGATGTTGCAGGGTGTCAGTGCTTTGCGGCATCTGGTGACTGTAACACGAATCAGGCCGATTCAGGCGAAATATCAGCATTAGAAGCGCAGAGGAATTCTATAAATATAAATCGAAGGTAAATATACTATTTGTCGGGGGCTTAGCGATAATTTAACAGTTTCAGGATAGTGGATTTTACAAATGAGTGATTAAATAAATACCATATTGAAACGCAGCAGTGGAAAGGAAGAAAAATTGTGAATAAAAAAATCCTTAGATATATATGCATCTCATTATTGATGGTTTGCTGTGTAAATTTTCAGATACTGCAGGTACAGGCGGGGACGACAAAAGTGATTTTACATAAGGCGGAACAACAGGATAATTCGGTCAAAGAGAAGGGGCAGAGGATTGGCTCCATCAAGACTAGAGATGAGAATCACACGGCAGTATATCTGGTTCCCCTGTTGACAGCGGCTGTTGTATGCGGAAGAAAGGTGAAAAAAATAAAATCGGAGGAAGAAGTTTGAAGAAGAACAAGATTTGGCTTATCGGAACAATCATTGCAATTGTAATTTTGATTGCTGCCGGAGGTTTTTTCCTGGCAAGGAAAAATACATTGTCCGGTGGTCTGAAAATGGAAAAAAATACTGTGAAATGGAATCAGAATCTGGAAAGTGTGGATGAAAGTGCTGATATACAGATTCCTTATTACAGTGATATTTATATGGATGACGGGGCTGATTCGATAGACATGGTTCTGGTTAACCCAAAAGAGAATGAATGTTACTTTACATATACTTTTATATTGAATGAGACGGGTGAGGAAATCTATCAATCTGACCTGATAGAACCGGGACGTGCGTTGGAAGAAGTAAAACTGAACCAAAAGATGATAAGTGGAACGTATAAGCTGGATATCCGCATTGATACTTATTCGATTGAGGAACAGAATCCGCTGAATAATGCCATTGTTTCTACGAATTTAATTGTATCTTAATATTCCCCAAAAAGGGTTTATATATAGAAAATAAAAATGAAATGAACTGAAGGAGGATTCAAAAATGAGGAATTTAAAGAAATTTGCAGCAATTGGACTTATCTGTGCCACGATTATGGGAAATGCACTGAATGTTGCAGCAGCAGATGTATCTGTAGAAGAAGGAAATAACGCAAATGGGCAGACAACGGTTTCCCTTGTAAAGGAAAATCCTGCACCAACTTTTACGGTTGGTATTCCATCAACAGTAAATATTACTTCTGCTGATCCTGCACAGCTTACATTTACTATGAATGAGGATAGCTTGAATGCCATTCCGGATGGGAAAAAAGTCAGTGTGAGCATTGCAGATGCAGGATATGGAACTACAACAGGAAAATTCGCTCTGAGCAGCGGAACAGATGAAGCTACATATGGTGTTTATGGAAGTAAATACAGCACCAGACCGTCCGATGCTTATAAGATTGGCGATCTGTTAGTAAGTTTCTATGGAAATGAAAAAGTGACAGATGGAACTGCTTCAATTGGCAGAGTAATTAAAGCAGATAACTATGACGGAATTGCTGCCGGAACTTATGAAGGATTTATTACATTCAATATTGACGTGCGCAATCAGTAATTTTGTACTGTTGGCTTAACAACTGGCCGGTCGCAGGAGATACCCTGTGACCGGTCAGTTTTTTTCAATATCTCAAAGTATTTCTTGAGGATGGCAATGGATTCATCGTAAACGCTCAATACCATTTACTGACATTTTGAATAAGAAATCTATCGCAAAAGTGGTTCTATCGTCATTGGAAATGGAAGATTTCAAATAGTCTTCAAGCGTGATTCCGTTTATCGCCTCCTCTATTAATAGACCATAAAAGTGTGAGTGAATTAAAAGATTCTCCTTTACTGCGAATATTCTGGGGAATCCAATATCCTCTTCCAAACAAACTTGTACATATCGTGTAAAAGAACGTTTCTGATAATAAAACATGTCTGAGACACTGCCGATATCGCCCATAAAGTCATCTGCATCAGCGAGTAATGACATCTTTGGGGTGTTGACAAGAATGAACATCGATACTGGGAGGAATAGAGATGTTCTTGAAAAAATCAAAAAATTTGGCAATATATATGGGAGTGCCGGTTTCGTCATAGATGAAATAACTAGTGGACTGTCCGCGTTGATTAGGATTGGGCCTAATGCTAAAATGAGTTTTCCATAGATCCTGGGATTGTAATAGATATAGTATTTCTTAAAGCAATATGCTACAATCTATTCATAGGATTCCTCTGCAATGTGGAGGATATATATGAAGCGAAAGAAGCAACTAAAAGAGCTTACGCTCAAGGACAATTTCATGTTTGGCGCAGTGATGATGGAGGAAGAAAACTGTAAAAGATTTCTGGAACTTGCGTTAGGTTTTCCCATCGAGCGGGTGGAAGTGAGTAAAGAAAAGAGTATCGTCTATCACCCGGAATATAAAGGTGTTCGATTGGATGTCTATGCGAAAAATGAACATAACACTCGTTATAACGTGGAGATGCAGGTCGCAAAGAAAGCAGAACTAGGGAAAAGGGTACGATATTATCACGGGCAGATTGACATGGAGCTGCTGCTAAGTGGCAGCGATTATACGGAACTGCCGGAAGTGTATGTGATTTTTATCTGTGACTTCGATCCGTTTGGAAAGAAAAAGTACCGGTATACATTTACAAAACAATGTGAGGAAGAACCGGGAGCACAGCTGCAGGACGGGTGTAAAAGTATCTTCCTGAGTACCAGAGGAGAGAATGACAGGGAAGTACCAGGAGAACTTGTAAGTTTCCTGAACTTTGTGAAAGCTGACCTGAGCGAAAGCGAAACAGATTTTGAGGATGATTTTGTAGAAAAGCTTCAGAATACGATACGCAGAATCAAATCCAATCGTGAAATGGAGGAGCGTTTTATGATCTTTGAAGAGATGTTGAGGGATGAACGCGCAGAGGGAAAGGCAGAAGGAATAGCAGAAGGAAAAGCAGAAGGAATAGCAGAAGGAAAAACGGAAGCTGTTTTAGAAATGTTATTAGAACTAATGAATGATCTGGGCGAGATTCCGGATGAACTTCGAAACAGAATCACAAGTGAAAAAGATCTGGAAACGTTGAAGAAATGGCACAGATTAGCCGCAAGATCCGAATCCTTGGATGAGTTTTTGAAAAAGATGTAAAATGTAATTTCTTATAATTAATATCAATCATATCTATGACCGGATGTTGCAGGGCGCAGTGCTTTGCAGCATCTGGTGACTGTAGCACAAATCAGGCCGAATCAGGCAAAATATCAGATTAAGAAGAGCAGAGGAATCCTATAAAAATAAATCAAATTATTGTAGTAGAATAGAAGATAAATATACTATTTATTGGGATCTTAGCAGTCGATGAAGATGGAAAGAGCTTGCCAGTATTGCTGTTCGAGATCTGCGAAAGCTATAGTATTTCTTGTAAATGGTAAATAGCCGGTACCATGCCACTTGCTAGTTTTTGTGAGATAATTACTCTAAAAAATCTAAGGTTTTTTAGATAATATGAAGTGACCTCACATTTGTAGCAACGTGGGTTTACCTGTATACTAGAGTTTGATAAGAACAAAGGTAACAGGAATTACCGCATACAAAAGGAGATCACTCATATGAAAAGAATACTAAAAATTGGAATGGATGTCCATACCACAAATTACACATTATGCGCAATGGAGCCGGTGATTGGCGAGGAAGACCGCATATTTGCTACGATTAAGGTGACATCGGATTATAAAAATATTTTGATGTTTATCGAAAATCTAAAGCAAAAGCTTGGATTGAACCATGATTATGATATCCAGTGTGGATATGAGGCAGGGTGCCTTGGATATTCACTTTACAATCAGCTCACAGCCGCTGGAATAAAATGTGTAATACTTGCGCCAACAACAATGCTTACTCAACAGGGCGTAAGAATAAAAACAGATATGCGAGATGCACATATGATAGCACAGTGTTTATTGTATGGTGGATATCATGCTGTTTACATTCCGACAGAAGAAGATGATTCTGTGAAGGAATATCTTCGGATGAGAAATGATCATAAACTGGCACTGAAGAAAATCAAACAACAGATCAATGCTTTCTGTATAAGACACGGATTCTGCTATGATGGGAGAAAGTGGACACAGGCACATTTAAAATGGATAAAAGAACTGGAAATCACCAACAGACTGTATCGGGAAACACTGGATGAATATATGGCTTCATACGAGGAGCAGGAGGCGAAGATTGAGCGATTTGATAAACGAATCGAAGAAATCGCAGCTCAAATAAAATATCGTGAAAAAGTAAAGCGGTTAGAATGTTTCCTTGGAATCAAAACACATACAGCATTATCTTTGATTGTTGAAACCGGTGATTTTGAGAGATTTGCAAAAGGGAACCAATATGCAGCATATCTGGGACTTGCACCGGGAGAAAACTCAAGCTCTGACAGTATACACCGCCTGGGAATAACGAAAGCAGGGAACAGTCATCTGAGACAACTGCTGATAGAAGCATCCGGTGGAATATGCAAGGGAGCAGTTGGACATAAATCAAAAGATTTGAGGGCAAGACAAAATGGTAATACGGCAGATGTGATAGCGTATGCCGACAAGGCGAATACGAGATTGCGGAGTCGATACTATAAATTTATAAGACATGGCAAGAAAAGGAATGTGGCAGTAGCCGCAATAGCAAGAGAACTAGCATGCTTTGTATGGGGAATGATGACAGATAATATTGAAACAAAAGTAGTGTAGATGTATATCATAGTCAAACAGAAAAAGCAGCATACTGCAGCTGTTTCTGCCAAAGGTAACAAGTAAACAATCTGACAGTATTAGAAAAGAGCTGTGGTCACTGTAAGGTCTGAGTTATCTGCGGCCTCCCTATGTGCGCACATGAAACACTGTGATCCACGCTTTTAGATCGTAGAACTCAACGGCGGACCATTAGCCTGTAGGCAACCAATCCACGAATAACAGAGTGGCCAACTGCCGGGGACTGTTAAACTAGAGCTCTTTTCCAATGCTGTCAGAAAAACAAATGTGACTGGAGTGAAGAAAAATTTTTGAAATAAACAACAAGGAGAATTTTTGAAACAACAAGGAGAATTTTTGAAAAGGCTTGCAAATAGAGAAAAAATGTAATATAATATATGCGTTGTTACCGAAGACAGTAGGGGGGCAGTGCCATAAGTCCTACCGAGGAATTGCGAGAGATTATGCCCGACCTTTTGGTCGGGCTAGTTTGTTAATTTAGGAAGATGTACAATGAGTACGGTACATAAAGTAGTAAAAAATAGAATAAAAATTAATTGGAAACAATTTCTGTCGACTACTGGTTTGTGGTTTGTGGGAATAATGATTAATGCATTACCAGTAGTATATAATTGCCTTAGAACATTTTTAACAGTAAAACAACATATTGATATAGTACAATTATTTTGGACTGATCAGAGTATTCTATTTATAAATTTTAGCACAGGTTTTCTGCTTTTTTTGGAAATATATTTTATGGAACAACGTTATGAAACTTTTTCAAAAGGTATGGGCGCAATATTGATCGCGTATACGTTTGTATTGATAATTGTATATACAGTATCTTTTTTTAGCCCAAATTGGAATGAAAGAGTCGGTGTTGCAGTAAATATGAGGATTAACATAGCAACATTACTTGTGTTAATTGTTTTGGGATTAAT
>NZ_JAFBIX010000049.1 GCF_021531895.1 Faecalicatena contorta
ATACATTCATATATACTGATTATAATAACGATTATCATTATTGAAAGGAGCGTAAAAATGGCAAACTTAAAATACAGCCGGCAGCGGGCATCTATCAAAGAATATTTGTCACATACCATGGAACATCCAACTGCTGATACTGTATACATGCATGTAAAGGAAGAATTTCCCAATATTAGCCTTGGCACTGTATACCGCAATTTAAATCTGTTAGCTGATATGGGCGAAGCCATTAAGATCCCCACTCCTGACGGAGGCGATCGATTCGATGGGCGGACCGAACCTCATTATCATGTTGTATGCCAATCTTGTGGCAACGTTTTTGATCTAGAATTAGATGAAGCACATATTCATTCCATTAATGAACTTGCCAACCAACATTTTGCTGGCACAATCGATTCACATACAATGCTGTTCTACGGAATTTGCGGGGAATGTGAGAAACGAAAAAAGGAAAAAAACTTAAAATAACGATTGACATTTATCAATAACTATGGTAAATTAATATCAGTAATAATTACTAATATTAAAAATAATAAAATTTAAATAAGAAAGGGAGATAATTATCATGAAAAAATTTGTATGTACAGTATGTGGTTATGTTTACGAAGGAGAAGCAGCTCCAGAGAAATGTCCAGTATGTGGCGTTCCAGCTGAGAAGTTCAAAGAGCAGACAGGCGAAAGAGAATGGGCTGCAGAGCACGTTGTTGGTGTAGCTAAAGGCGTAAGCGAAGATATCCTTGCTGATTTAAGAGCTAACTTTGAAGGAGAATGCTCTGAAGTTGGTATGTATCTTGCAATGGCTAGAGTTGCTCACAGAGAAGGATATCCAGAGATCGGTCTTTACTGGGAAAAAGCTGCTTACGAAGAAGCTGAGCATGCTGCTAAATTCGCAGAGTTGCTTGGTGAAGTTGTAACTGACAGCACAAAGAAGAACCTTGAAATGAGAGTTGACGCTGAGAATGGTGCAACAGCTGGTAAATTTGATCTTGCTAAGAGAGCAAAAGCTGCTAACCTTGACGCTATCCATGATACAGTACACGAGATGGCTAGAGACGAAGCTCGTCACGGCAAAGCATTCGAAGGTCTGTTAAAGAGATACTTTGGCTAAGATATAACATTTACTACAGAAACTCATTATAAATGAATAAACCCTACGCTTCGAAGAGTCTACTCGGTTATGCGTAGGGTTTTTTTCCAAAAATAATTAATTCATAAAGGAGATTATCATATGTCTAAGTACGCTGGAACTAAAACAGAGAAAAATCTTATGGATGCATTTGCCGGTGAATCAGAAGCACGTAACAAATATACATTCTATGCTTCTGCTGCTAAGAAAGCTGGATTCGTTCAGATGGCAAATATCTTTGAAGAAACTGCAAATCAGGAAAAAGAACATGCAAAAATGTGGTTCAAAGAATTCCATGGAATTGGTGATGTAGCTGAGAACCTCGCAGACGCTGCTGCAGGAGAAAATTATGAATGGACTGATATGTATAAACGTATGGCTGCAGAGGCAAGAGAAGAAGGATTCGATGCACTGGCTGCCAAATTCGAACTTGTTGCAGAAGTAGAAGCTGCACATGAGAAACGTTACAACAAGCTTCTTGAAAGCTACAAATCAGGCACAACCTTCAAAGGTGATGCTCCTCTTGGATGGAAATGTGGAAACTGCGGATATATTTACATTGGAGAAGAAGCTCCGGAAGTATGCCCTGTATGTGCTCATCCAAAGGCTTATTTTGAAAGAAAAGTAGAAAATTACTAAAATAAACTGGAGATAGTGGAAAATCATTTCCGCTATCTCCTTTTTTATTGTCATTTTAAATAATATCTGCCGGATCTATCTTGCGTTGCTTTAGTTTTAAGTATACAACTTCCCGGAATAATGCATATACAACTGAAACAATAGGAATAAATATGAGCATTCCTACTACCCCCATAAGACTGCCGCCAATACTGACTGCCGCTAACACCCAGATGGAAGGAAGACCAACAGAACTTCCAACCACATGAGGATAGATCAGATTTCCTTCGATCTGCTGCAATATCAAAAACAATATAATGAATATGAGTGCTTTGATTGGATCTACCATAAATATAAGAAATGCACCTACAATACACCCTATAAACGCTCCAAAAATAGGGATTAATGCAGAAAAGGCAATCACAATTCCTACAAGCAGAGCATATGGCAACCGTAAGATTGACATCGTAATCACAAACATACATCCCAAAATAATTGCTTCCACACATTGTCCCGTCAGAAAGCTGGAAAATGTATTATAAGTCAATGATAGCACTTCTAAAGTTGCTTCTGCTCTTCCTTTTCTCACAAAGGCAAATAACACTTTCTTAGCCTGAATGCTTAATTTTTCCTTCTGTAATAAAATATAGATTGCAAAAACAAAGGCAATAAAGAATGTTGCTATTCCGCTTACTATACTTTTTGCCGCCATAATCGTAGAATCCAGGACACTGCCAGCTCCATTTTTCAAAAAATTGATTCCTGCATTCATAATCTTATTCCAATCAAATTCCAGATGATTTACCCAATTCATAATTTCCTTATTATCATGGAATAAAGTCTCTGCCCATTTCTGAATTTTCGGAATAAACGCCTGTATACTATTTCCCAGATTGGCAAAAGTATTTCCCAATTGAGGGATCAATACAAACATAACCAACACAATAATTCCAATCACACAAAATAATACAATCAGCATACTTAACGGACGTGCAAGCTTCTTTATAACCTTTCTCTTTTCAATCTTATCCTCTGGAAAGAGATGCCTTTGTATAAAATTCATCGGAACATTAAGTACAAATGCAATTGCTCCACCAAGAACAAATGGAAAAATCACATGAAAAATAAATGCCAAAACACTTATGACGACATCATATTTCCAAAAACATGCTATAATAATTGCCGCAAATATAATCAACCCTCTGATCTTCTTAACTGCTTCATCACTTATATTCATACTTTCTCCTTTTTATCTTCGAATCCATTTTAACAACTGAATAACAGGAAGATTCAACAATGCCAAACCATATACTATCAGAAGTTGATAAATATCCAGACTTACCACTTTGAATAATCCTTGTAATCCAGGTATCGTCAATACCCCAGTAATTAATATCAGCCCAATTAAAAATGCTCCTATCAGATAAATATTATTGAAAAATCGTTTTGTGAAGATAACAGGTCTTCCTGACTTACAGTTAAATCCGTGCACTAACCGACTGGTACACAGAGTTCCAAATGCCATTGTGCATGCTAACGCGGTACTGATTCTATATCCTATTAAAAATCCAATGATAGTCATGATTCCTATACATAGACCTTCTGTTCCTATACTGGTAAGATAATTTTTTGTCAAAATGGATTCGTTCATTGGTCTTGGTTTTTGCTTCATCACTTCTTCTGTATGAGGCTCTAATCCCAATGCGATCGCCGGTAAACTATCTGTAAGAAGATTAATGAACAAAAGATGCACAGGTTCAAATGGCACTGGAAGTCCAGCCAGTGATGCATATAATACTGTCAAGATACCCGCAAAGTTTCCAGACAATAAAAATTGAATGGAATTCTTGATATTCTGATATATATTTCGACCGTTCTCAACAGCTTTCACAATTGTAGCAAAATTATCATCTGTTAATATCATAGCTGCAGCATCTTTTGAAACTTCACTTCCTGTAATTCCCATTGCAACACCAATATTAGCCTGCTTTAATGCCGGTGCATCATTTACGCCATCTCCTGTCATGGCAACAATATTTCCCTTTTCCTGCCATGCCCGAACAATTCGGATTTTATGTTCTGGTGATACTCTGGCATACACAGAAATTCCTTCCACAAAATCCTGAAGCTCCTCATCTGACATATCTTCGATAACTGCTCCCTCACATGCTTCTGCATCATCTTTTAATATTCCGATTCTTTTCGCAATTGCCGCTGCCGTGATCTTATGATCACCAGTAATCATAATCGGCTTGATTCCCGCTTTTATACATTCTTCAACAGCTGCTTTTGATTCTTCTCTCGGAGGATCCATCATCGCTATTAATCCCAGAAATGTCAGCTCATTTTCATCTTCTAATGTCAATTCCTGTTTCATATCTAGTTCTTTATAGGCAAATGCAAGGACTCTCAATCCATCTCTGGAAAACTCCAGATTCTGTAATTCAATTCGCATTCTATCTTCTTCAGATATATCTCTTACAGTATCGCCAATTCTAATATGGTTCATACGGTCAACTAAAACATCTACCGCACCTTTTACAATCATAACTGGCTTATCAGCAAATCTATGCTCTGTAGACATTAACTTTCTATCACTGTCAAATGGAATCTCAGCTATACGCGGATAGCTTTCTCTCACTTTTAGGGCATCTATTCCCAAATTATTTCCAAGATTAATCAGAGCTGTCTCTGTTGGATCTCCAATCTCCTGACCATCTGTATTAGTAGAATCATTACATAAAATGCTATATTGAAGAAGCATCTCCTGATTCTCATGATTCAAATCAATCTTATCTGCAGAGATTCTCTTTTCATCTACATAATAATCTTCAACTGTCATTTTATTCTGAGTCAAAGTACCCGTCTTATCTGAACAAATAACAGAGACACTCCCAAGCCCTTCTACAGCCTGTAGTTTTCTGATTATAGCATGCTCTTTTGCCATCTTTTGTGTTCCAAAAGATAATACGATCGTTACAATAGAACTCAAGGCTTCTGGAATCGCTGCTACCGCAAGTGCCACTGCAAATAGAAATGCATCAACTACAGATCCGCCTCTCATGACATTTAGCCCAAATAATATTGCACAAAATACCAGAATAATAATAGATAATTTTCTTCCGAAATCATCCAGATTTATCTGAAGTGGCGTTCTCTTCTCTGAAGTCGTTTTTAATAAACGTGCAATCTTACCTACTTCCGTCTCCATGCCAATCTCTGTAACTTCATAGGTCGCTCTTCCATAAGTAGCAAAACTTCCGGAGAAAACTTTATTCGTCTGGTCTCCAAGTGCTGCTCCTTCTGGAACTTCATCCAATGACTTTTCAACCGAAAGACTCTCCCCTGTCAATGCGCTCTCATCAACTTTCAGACTTGCGCATTCTAAAAGCTTCCCATCTGCCGGAATACAATCTCCTGCTTCAATAATTACTTCATCCCCCACAGTAACTTCTCTGGATGGAATCTGTATCAACACACCATCTCTGATAACTTTTGCTTCCGGTGCTGACAGCTTTTTAAGACTATTTAAAGATTGCTCTGCTTTTACTGTCTGCACGGTTCCAAGAATGGCATTTATTGTGATTACAACAAAAATAACGATTGCACTTTCTGCATCTCCCAGGAATCCTGACACAATTGCTGCTATAATTAAAATAATTACCAAAAAATCTTTGAATTGCTCCAGAAAGATTTGAAAAACACTCTTTTTCTTCCCTTCCACCAATTCATTAAATCCATATTTCTTTTGATTCTGTCTTGCCTGTTCATTTGTTAACATCATTCAACCTCACTTTCTCGCAATAGAAGAAAAAAGACTCCTATTGCATAAATTAATACTTATGCAATAAAAGTCTCACCATTTCATTACGATACGGATGATTATTCATCGTATTGACGACATCGCAAACGCCGACATATTAATCAACGCCAGTTACTCCCTTTTATTATGAATCAATATACTTGAAAATATACTAATTGTCAAGTAAAAAAAACTCTTTAAAGATACATTCCTTAAAGAGTTTAACTGAGCGTGCGGGGATTCGAACCCCGGACAACTTGATTAAAAGTCAAGTGCTCTACCACCTGAGCTACACGCCCTTATAATATTTAGTAAATAAAATGCCCAGAGCCGGAATCGAACCAGCGACACGAGGATTTTCAGTCCTCTGCTCTACCGACTGAGCTATCTGGGCGAATGCACATTGCTGTGCGAGTTGCGGGGGCAGGATTTGAACCTACGACCTTCGGGTTATGAGCCCGACGAGCTTCCAGACTGCTCCACCCCGCGATATGAAATTAATGTCTTTTTCAAGACTAAGCCGATGATCGGACTCGAACCGATAACCTGCTGATTACAAATCAGCTGCTCTGCCAATTGAGCCACATCGGCACAAGCCTGATGGCTATAGATGAAAAATTATCACCTAGTGGATGGAGAAGGATTCGAACCGTTTTGGTTTCAGCAAACAGTTGATTCTTTCAACATCTAATGGATGGAGAAGGATTCGAACCTTCGAAGGCGTCGCCAACAGATTTACAGTCTGCCCCCTTTGGCCACTCGGGAATCCATCCAAATTTGTTTAAGTGGGACCAATAGGGCTCGAACCTATGACCCTCTGCTTGTAAGGCAGATGCTCTCCCAGCTGAGCTATGATCCCATATTAAATTTTAATGTCGTATCATTCGATACGGACGACCCAGAAGAGACTCGAACTCTCGACCTCCGCCGTGACAGGGCGGCGCTCTAACCAACTGAGCCACTGGGCCTTGCTAAAGGTATGTACCTTCAAAACTGCATACAAGAAATATCATCCATTACCTATCACCTTGCTTGGTCATGCCCTCGACCGATTAGTAGCAGTCAGCTCCATACATTACTGTACTTCCACCTCTGCCCTATCTACCTCGTCGTCTTCAAGGGGTCTTACTACTTTCGT
>NZ_JAFBIX010000004.1 GCF_021531895.1 Faecalicatena contorta
ACTAAAAATATATTGACAAATATTGATTTGGATGATAATATATAATCATAAAATAACAAATCGGAATTGTAAGACAGACGCGAGCTGTAAACAATCATTTGTTATTAAAATCAACATCAATGTTGAAAAAAGATTTCCGAGAAAATAAGGCGCTAAGTATCGGGAAGAGAAGTTTATGAAAGGAAGGTACAAGCCACCAAAAACGTAAACTGAATTTTAAAAATTAAAGAAAGTAAGAGGTACAGACCATTGGATAATGAGTCAATATAAAGGCGGATGCGAAGTGAAAGATATTTGCATCCGTTTTTATATTGTGTTACCATACATTCGATAAGAGTAATTAAGTTGGGATGGAACAGATCCTGGCGGAGAGGGGAATACAAAGTGTCTGTTCATGATAATGTGCGAAAAGAGTATGGGAAAATAGCTTTGGAGTTGTATGGGGAATCTGTTCTGACTGAGACAATTTCGCCAGAGAATATGTCTGAAAATGTAGGATATACATTCGAGGAATTAGCGATGGCTCCCGAGGGAGCGAATATGGGACTTGGTTGTGGAAATCCTCATCGAAAAGCGCAGATTCAGCCTGGGGAGATCGTACTGGATCTGGGAAGCGGAGCAGGATTGGATTGCTTTATTGCCGGAAAGATCGTGGGAAGAAGAGGACGTGCGATTGGAGTGGATATGACTCCAGAGATGTTATCACGTGCCAGAACTATTGCAAAAGAAAATAAGATTCGTAATGTGGAATTTCGTCTTGGAGAGATTGAAAATCTGCCGGTTGCAGATAATACGGCAGATGTCTGTATCTCGAATTGCGTGATTAATATGTCTGATAATAAACTGCGAGTTTATAAGGAGATATTCCGTGCATTGAAGCCCGGTGGAAGAATATCAATCTGTGATATTGTGATCATGAAGGAGCTAACAAAAGAAATGCAGGAAGATGAAGCCATGCACTCATGCTGAGTGTCTGGCGCTTCTTCAGTTGAAGAATTGGAAAAGATTGTAAAGTTTGCCGGATTTGAGCAGGTGGAGATTACGACGAAGCCTGTCTCAAAAGAATATGAACAACGCTGGGGGCGGAGCCTGTCAATAGGAGAATACATTATGTCATCTTCTGTGACAGGGCGAAAACCTGAGATTCTATAACAATAATAGCCAAAGGAAGCCATAGATACGAATGGCTTCCTTTGGTTATTACTGTATTTCCATGAATTTTCCCTGTGGTCCGAACGAGAATAAGGAACGAGTGATCCAACTTGATGCTTCTTTAAGTGCAGGGACATATTTTTCTAATTCACTCACATCTTCTACACCGATAAATCCGCTGAACGAAAGAGCGGCAATTACGGTTCCTTCAATATCCCTTACTGGAACAGCAACACAGCTTCCTCCTTCTGTAGACTCATGATTATCAAAAGCATAACCGCGCTTTGCCGTAATGCGAAGTTCTTGCCAGAATAGATTCGGGTCTGTGATTGTATGGCTGGTCAAAGGAACTAGATTGCTTGCCTCAATAATTGCTTCGGCATGGGAAATAGGAAGTTCTGAAAGGAAAACCTTTCCTCCTGCACAGGCATAAATTGGAAGTTCAGAATAGATGGGAGGAACGTAATCAACAATTTTATTCGTCCTGGATTGCTGAAGAATAATACAGGAAGTCCCTTTGCGGATCAATAAGTTCATTGCCATATTATATTCATTGGTATAATGCTGCATGATCAGAGATGCAACGTCTTGCAGTGCGATATATAGATTATTGCGCTCTGTTACAAAACTAATCTTTTGACCAGTTATGTAACGACTGTCATTCAATTGAAATACCCACCCCGATAATTCTAATGTTTTTAAAATACGAAACGTAGTGGAGGGGTTTAGCTTACATGTTTTTGCAATTTCATTAACACCAAGTGGTGACTTAGAAGTTCTTAATAAATCCAATACTTGCAGGGCACGTTCCACCATTTTGATCGTTTCGGTATTTTTTTGCTCTCTCTCTTCCATAGATATAACTCCTTTCGACCTCTTCTTGTGTCCTTATGCGTAATGAAACACATGATATAGAATATCTAACTTAAATATATGCTGTATTTTGTGAAAAGTCAACTATATGGCATCTGAAAATAGAATAAAAATTGGATGGTTTTCCATAGATAAATTACAATTTTATACAAGTTCAGCAATTCTGGATACGCCTACATATACCTCGGAGATTTTATACCAGGTGCTGTAATCAACAACACCGGTGGCCGGCAATCCGAAGACGGATTGGAATTTTTGTACGGCAGCAGCGGTAGCTGGACCGTAGATGCCATCAGCGGTGACCTTGGGAATTGCAGGGTATGCACTGGCAATGGTATTGAGTTGTTCTTGCATCTGGCGGACTTTGGGGCCAGAAGAACCTTGCTCCAGATTATATCCTGGCCAGGAAGAAGGGATGCCTGAGATGGCTTCGGCGGTATTAATGTACATGTCGTCACCGTAATAGTAGCGCAGGATTTCAATAGGGGTATATCCCTGTTCTCCCAGAGACATCGAACCCCATTGTGTCATCCAGTTTGGACATTGAACACGCCTTCCGTCACAATACTGGGTCAGAATCGGCTGGCGTACATTTGGACGTGACAGATAATCAGCAAAAAGTTCATCTACGATTACGGAGATGGTGTCAAATACATTCCTCTCTGGGATCCATTTGTGGTCAAATGCTGTAGATGAAGTTATGGTGAAGTCATAGCCTTGATTTCGGTACCATTCAGTATATACTCGATTCAGAGTGAAGGACATAATTGCCAGAACATTTGCCCGGATAGTATTTGCCGGCCATGTGGCATAGATTTCACTGGAGGCAACATTTTTGATATAATCCTTGTATTTCACATAATAATTTTGTGCAGTAGAATCTCTTGGACTTCCATCATGAACGACAATGTATTCGGGGACAACGACGCGGCTTAGAACGATTTCGCCGGTTTCATTCATAGGTTTGATCTCATCTTCCGGTATTTTAGCGGGATATGTTCCATATAATGTGTGTGCAGGGATGACAAAAACTTCTTCTGATGGTTCTGGGGTATCAGTTGGGCGAAGAGAGATGTTTTGAATTGCGGTAACGTCTGGAAGCAGTTCGGCGCCGGCAATGCTGACAGGTTCGTATCCGGGAGCCTCTACTTGGAATGTATATTCTGCATAAGGTTGTTCTTCAATCGCAGGATTTGTACTATACTCTAAAGGAGGAGTATTTAGTTCGATGACTTCTGTCTGACCGGAGGAATCTGTTTTTAATTGTTCTAATTGACTTTCTGGAACACCAGTATATGAAATGGATATGGTGGCATCTGCAATCGGATATGCATTAATTTCAGATGTAATATTAATCTGTAGTTTTCCTTTATCAGGTGTATCCAACTGATTGGGATTCATTGCATTCATAAAAGTACCTCATAGAGAATCTATTACAATTAGCATATGAAATCAGAGAAGAAAGCGTTACTTGTATTGTACATTTTTGTGAGAATGAATATAATGTGAATAGAATATTGGTAAGACTGAGGAGGATGAATGAGAAGAAGAAAGAAGCGAGGATGCCTATATGCATTGACGACGGTGGTCGGTGTATTTTGTATGTTGCTGTTCATTATATATGTAACAGGTGAAAAATTAAATATTCAAAAAGAAGCAAAAAAAACCGTATCTATACCATATCAGGAGATAGACGCAGAATTGGAAGAAAGCTTGGGAGAAAAGTATTATTATCAGCAAATTGGAGCTGAGGAACAAGCAATCTATCAGGAAATTCTACAGGGAATCAAGGAGAATGTAGATGAAATTTATACGCATGGGTCAGATGCGGACAGAACGATTCAGTTATTTCAATATGTTTTAAAAGATTATCCTGATATATTCTGGTGTGATGGGACGGCAACAGCAACTGCGTATGAGGAGGAAGAGTCCTATACTATATTGCGGCCGGATTATATATATAATAATGAAGAAAAGACTGTTATGAAAGAGGAGATTGAAGATACAGTGTTGGACTGTCTCTCGGGAATATCTGCAGAGGAATCAGAATATCAGAAGATACTGTATGTCTATGAATATATTGTTAATACAGTGGATTATGATCAAGAAGCTTCTGATAATCAGAATATTTACAGTGTTTTTGCGCACCATCGTTCTGTGTGTGCCGGGTATTCCAAGGCGACACAATATCTGTTGGAAAAATTGGGGGTATTCTGTACTTATGTGACTGGAACGACGACAGGGGGGCAGAGTCATGCATGGAACCTGGTGCGTTGTAACGGAGAGTATTATTATGTGGATACGACATGGGGAGATCCAGTGTTTCAGGCAGCGGAGGGTGAAGAAGTGAACCAGCTGCAGAATATTAGTTATGACTATATGTGTTGTGATGATACGGAACTTTTGAAAAATCATACGCCGGATAATGACGTGGAACTTCCATCTTGTACAAGAATGGACTGTAATTACTATGTGATGAATGGAATGTATTATGATTCTTATGATGGGGAAATCATACTTCAAAAGATGAATGATATCATCTCGTCCAAAGGAAATCCAGTGGTGTTGAAATTTAAAGACAGTGGAGTATATGGTCAGGCACATGATGACATTTTTCAAAATATTATTCACAAGGCAGCGCAGAATCTGGCATCCTGGTATGGGCTGACAGAAGTGAAGTATCAATATATGGATGAACCGGAGCTGAATAAGATTACGATTTATTGGCAGTATGAGTAAGATTTAAGAAGAATTAGTGGTTGAAAAATGAATCTATTTGTAGTATAATTTTTACAATTTGTGGAGACGAGGATTGTCGAAGAGTGATAGAATAAAACAAGGCGGTTTTGTGCTTGCACAAACTGCCTTATTTTTTGGAATTATAGCTGTTTCGGAGGGATGTTCGTCCTGCATAAATTAAGGAAGGGAAAAGGTGAATATATGAAAGCATTTCTTATATTGGAAGACGGGACCGTCTTTACCGGAACCAGCATAGGTTCAACAAGAGACATGATTAGCGAGATAGTATTTAATACTTCAATGACAGGTTATCTTGAGGTGTTAACTGACCCTTCTTACGCCGGACAGGCCGTTGTAATGACCTATCCATTAATTGGCAATTATGGAATTACGCCGGATATGGAATCGAAAAAGGCATGGCCGGACGGGTATATCGTAAGAGAATTATCCAGAATGCCAAGTAACTTCCGATGTGAAGGCAGCATTCAAGATTTCCTGAAAGAACAGGATATACCGGGAATCGCGGGAGTTGATACCCGGGCACTGACGAAGATATTGCGTGAAAAAGGTACCATGAATGGAATGATCACTACGAATGAGAATTATGATCTGGAAGAAATCATCCCGAAGTTAAAAGCTTATGTGGTAGGGGACGTAGTATCAAAAGTCACATGTAAGGAAAAATATGTCTTAGAAGGTGATGGACCGAAAGTTGCGCTGATGGATTTTGGCGCGAAGAATAACATTGCCAAGTCTTTAAATAAGCGGGGATGTGAGGTGACAGTATATCCGGCAGACACTTCTGCAGAAGAGATCATAGAATCGCAACCGGATGGAATCATGTTATCGAATGGGCCTGGAGACCCGGCTACCTGCGTATCTATTATCAAAGAAATCAAAAAATTATATGATTCAGAGATTCCAATTTTTGCAATTTGTCTGGGACATCAGTTAATGGCTCTGGCAAATGGTGGGAAAACCTATAAGTTGAAATATGGACATCGTGGTGGCAATCATCCGGTGAAGGATCTAAGTAATAATCGTGTGTATATTTCTTCACAGAACCATGGATATGCAGTAGATGGCTCAAGCCTGGATCCGTCGGTTGCAGAAGAAGCATTTATCAATGTCAATGATGGAACCAACGAAGGACTTTCATATGTTGGGAAGAATATCTTTACCGTACAGTTCCATCCGGAAGCATGCCCTGGTCCTCAGGATTCGGGTTATTTGTTTGACCGGTTTATGGATATGATGAAAGGAGCAAAATAATGCCTAAAAATAAAGATATAAAAAAAGTATTGGTGATTGGCTCCGGTCCTATTATTATTGGACAGGCAGCAGAGTTTGACTATGCAGGTACACAGGCCTGCCGTTCATTAAAAGAGGAAGGCCTGGAAGTTGTTCTTTTGAACTCTAATCCGGCAACGATTATGACAGATAAAGATATTGCAGATCGTGTATACATTGAGCCGTTGACTCCAGAGGTAGTGGAACAATTGATCTTGAAGGAAAAGCCAGATAGTGTGCTTCCGACTCTGGGAGGACAGGCAGGATTGAATCTTGCAATGGAGCTGGAAGAATCAGGCTTTTTAAAGGAGCATGGGGTTCGTCTGATTGGAACAACATCGGAGACTATAAAAAAGGCGGAAGACCGTCTGGAATTTAAGGCTACCATGGAAAAGATTGGGGAGCCTTGTGCAGCATCTCTGGTCGTAGAAGATGTGGAGTCTGGTATTAAATTTGCAGAAGAAATTGGTTATCCGGTCGTTCTGCGTCCGGCCTATACATTGGGAGGAAGCGGCGGCGGTATCGCACACGACAGAACGCAGCTGGTAGAGATTCTGGAAAATGGACTTCGTCTTTCTCGTGTTGGTCAGGTTCTGGTTGAGCGTTGTATCGCCGGATGGAAAGAGATCGAGTATGAGGTGATGCGTGACAGCAATGGTAACTGTATTACTGTATGTAATATGGAAAATATTGATCCGGTCGGCGTTCATACCGGTGACAGTATCGTTGTAGCACCTTCTCAGACGTTGGGAGATAAAGAGTATCAGATGCTTCGTACTTCGGCATTGAATATTATCAGTGAGCTGAATATTACAGGAGGATGTAACGTACAGTATGCATTGCATCCAGAGACATTTGAGTACTGTGTTATCGAGGTGAATCCTCGTGTCAGCCGTTCTTCGGCACTTGCATCTAAGGCAACAGGATATCCGATTGCCAAGGTTGCGGCTAAGATTGCACTTGGTTATACTTTGGATGAGATTAAGAATGCGGTTACGAAGAAGACTTACGCAAGCTTTGAGCCTATGCTTGACTACTGTGTAGTAAAGATTCCAAGACTTCCATTTGATAAATTTATCAGTGCAAAACGTACACTGACGACTCAGATGAAGGCAACCGGAGAGGTCATGAGTATCTGTGATAATTTTGAAGGTGCCCTTATGAAGGCCATCCGTTCTCTGGAGCAGCATGTTGACAGTCTGATGTCTTATGACTTCTCTCATTTATCCAGAGAGGAATTGCTGGAAGAGCTGGAGGTGGTGGATGATCGCCGCATCTGGAAGATTGCAGAGGCGATTCGTCAGGGAATCACCTATGATGAGATTCATGCGATTACCAAGATTGATAAGTGGTTCATTGACAAGATTGCGATTCTGGTTGAAATGGAACAGAAACTGCAGAACAGTACACTTGATGCTGAGACCTTAAGAGAAGCAAAGCGTATGGAGTTCCCAGATAATGTGATTGCAAGACTGACCGGTAATACAGAGCGTCAGATTCACGATATGCGTCATGAATATGGAATTACGGCTTCTTATAAGATGGTTGATACCTGTGCGGCAGAATTTGCGGCTGAGACACCATATTATTATTCCGTATACGGAAGTGAGAATGAAGTAGAAGAGACAACCGGCAAGAAGAAGGTTCTGGTGCTTGGTTCTGGTCCGATCCGTATCGGTCAGGGTATTGAGTTTGACTTCTGCTCTGTACACTGTACGTGGGCATTTGCAAAAGAAGGTTATGAGACGATTATTGTAAATAACAACCCAGAGACGGTTAGTACCGACTTTGATATTGCGGATAAATTGTATTTTGAACCATTGACACCGGAAGATGTGGAAAGTATCGTTGATCTGGAGAAACCAGATGGAGCAGTGGTACAGTTTGGCGGACAGACAGCTATTAAACTGACGGAATCTTTGATGAAGATGGGCGTTCCGATTTTAGGAACATCTGCTGAAAATGTAGACGCTGCAGAAGACCGTGAGTTGTTTGATGAGATTCTTGAAAAATGTGGAATTCCAAGACCGACAGGTGGAACTGTATTTACTGCGGAGGAAGCCAAAGAGGTTGCAAACAGACTGGGCTATCCGGTATTGGTAAGACCTTCTTATGTACTTGGTGGACAAGGAATGCAAATTGCAATTAATGACCACGATATTGATGAATTTATTGGTATTATCAACCGAATCGCCCAAGATCATCCAATTCTGGTAGATAAGTATCTACAGGGCAAAGAGATTGAGGTTGATGCAGTATGTGACGGTGAAGATATCTTGATTCCTGGTATTATGGAGCATATCGAGCGTGCCGGAATCCATTCTGGCGATAGTATCTCCGTATATCCGGCACAGAGCATTTCCGATAAGACAAAGCGTACGATTGAGGATTATACGAAGAAGCTTGCGCAATCACTTCATGTAATTGGATTGATTAATATTCAGTTCATTGTGGTGGGAGAGGATGTCTATGTCATTGAAGTGAATCCCCGTTCCAGCCGTACCGTTCCTTACATTAGTAAGGTGACTGGAATTCCAATCGTACCGTTGGCTACAAAGGTGATTATTGGAAATAAGATCAGAGATCTGGGATATACGCCGGGGCTTCAGCCGGAGGCGGATTATTTTGCAGTAAAGATGCCGGTATTCTCCTTTGAGAAGATCCGCGGTGCAGATATCAGCCTTGGACCAGAGATGAAATCCACCGGTGAGTGTCTTGGCATTGCCAAGACATTTGACGAGGCATTGTATAAGGCATTTCTTGGAGCTGGTATTAAATTGCCGAAGCATAAGAATATGATCATTACAGTGCGTGATGACGACAAAGAAGAAGCTGTGGAAATCGGACGCAGATTTGAAAAGATAGGATATAAGATTTTTGCAACAAAGGGAACGGCGGATGCATTGAAAGAAGCTGGTGTAAGAGCCAATGCAGTTAATAAGATTGAACAGGAATCACCAAATCTTATGGACCTTATCCTTGGACACAAGATAGACCTTGTCATTGATACGCCGCCACAGGGTGCTGATCGCTCCAGAGATGGATTTATCATTCGAAGAAATGCGATTGAGACAGGTGTCAACGTCCTGACGGCTATTGACACAGCGGAGGCGTTGATTACTAGTCTAGAGAATACAGATATCAAAAAATTGACATTAATTGATATTGCGACAATATAATATGGTTGCTTTGAAGAAAAGGAATGTGCAGATATGCATGTTCCTTTTTTTAGTAAAAGCAACTTTTTTGTTGACAGATTATTTTGAATATGATAATATATCTCACGTTGTGTTATGTAACAAATTTGTAATAATTGTAATAAAGTTTAAAGAAATGAATATACTTTATTAAAACAATGTTCATACATTGCAAAATAGGAGGGTATAAATTTATGATAAAAAATAAGAGACTGAGTTCGATGTTCGTGTTTTTGGCAGCATGTTCACTGATGGCAACGGGGTTTACCAGCCAGGCAGCCTCTTTACAGTCTGAGACAAACCATACAACAGGGATAGAGACAGCTGACATACAGACTACAGCGATGCAGACAATATCTGAAGAATTCGTGGCTTCCGCCAGTGAAGTTACAGCAGAGGGTCAGCAAATGGCAGCTGAAGAAACAGCCAGAAGAGAACAAGAAGCAAAAGAACAGGCAGAAAGAGAGGCACAGGCTGCGAAAGAATTGCAGCAGAAGCAAGAACTTCTGGCATCTATCATATTTTGCGAGGCAGGAAATCAGCCATACGAAGGACAAGTGGCGGTAGGAGCTGTTGTTCTAAACCGCGTGAACAGCGGAAGCTATCCCAATAGCATAGAAGAAGTCATCTATCAGCCAGGCCAGTTCGGTCCGGCATCCACAGGATGGCTCAACCAAGTCAGAAATTCCGGCGGTTACACCGCAACAGCCCTACAGGCTGCAGCAGATGCACTGGCAGGAGCCAACCCAGTTGGCGGGTGCCTGTACTTCGACAAAGGCGGATGCGGTACCAAAATAGGAGATCATTACTTTCATTAGTAAAATGTTAAAATGGGGACGTAGTAAAATGCAATTTTACTACGTCCCCATTTTAAAAATGCCCTGTACCCAAATTAAGATTTTATGAATTTTTATGTGAAATATACACAAGAATATTAAAATCCTGTACACTGTTGTTTGATAAGGAGTGAAGACAACGATGTACAGGATTTTAATTATTGAGGATGATATGACGATTGCGCATGCGCTTGCAAATCATTTGGAAAGATGGGATTATGAAACGCGGTGTGCGGAGGATTTTAAGTATGTGACAGAGGTTTTTCTGGAGTATGATCCGCAGTTGGTGCTTTTGGATGTTATGCTTCCGTTTTTTAATGGATTTCACTGGTGCCAGGAGATTCGAAAGATATCGAAGGTGCCGATTATTTTTCTGTCTTCAGCCAATGACAATATGAACATTGTGATGGCTATGAATATGGGTGGAGATGAGTATATTGAGAAGCCGTTTGATCTGAATGTAGTGACGGCGAAGGTTCAGGCTATCTTGCGAAGGGCGTATTCTTTCCAGGGTTCGGTCAATGTGATGGAATATCATGGGGCGGTATTGCATTTGAACGATGCGGTGATCGGTTATCGGGATCGGGAATTAGAATTGACAAAAAATGAATTTCGCATTTTGCAGATGCTGCTGGAGAATCGGGGAAAGATTGTCTCGCGAGATGATCTGATTACGAGACTCTGGGAGAGCGATGAGTTTATCGATGACAATACTTTGACGGTCAATATTGCCAGGCTTCGGAAGAAATTAGAGCAACTTGGACTGGATGATATGATCCGCACAAAAAAAGGGATAGGATATATGGTGGAGCAATGAGGATAGTGATGTCATTTTTGCGAGAGCAGACCAGAGAGATATGCTTGTATATGGGGCTGGTCGGAATATTTATTGTAATGTTATTCTTATATAATGTTCCGTTGGATGCGGTTCAATATATTGTGTTATTGATGATTTTGTGGGGAGTTTTCTGTGGAGCAATCGGCTTTTTCCGATATCGGAAACGTCATGAGGCACTTTTAAAGGTGGAAAGGAGTCACGGAAAATGTCTGGATGATCTGCCACAGCCGGAAGGTATGCTGGAAGATGATTATCAGAGAATTGTACGACTTTCTGATAATCTGATCAGAGATATGGAATCGACAGCTCGTATTTCCAAGCGGGAGATGGAAGATTATTATGGAATGTGGATACATCAGATCAAGACACCGATTGCGGCAATGCATGTCTTACTGCAATCCTATGAAAACGGAGATGTAGTTGATCAGATTCTGACTAAAAATATAAAAATGGAACTTTTCAAGATTGAACAGTATGTCGAGATGGTCCTTACTTATCTTAGAGTAGAGGATATGTCGTCGGACTTGTCTCTGAAAACATATGATCTGGATGATATCGTGAAACATGCAGTCCGTAAATATTCACAGCCATTTATTTTGAAAAAGATTAAGTTAAATTATACTACAATAGATATTCAAGTTCTTACAGATGAAAAATGGCTTCTCTTTGTTATTGAACAGATTCTGTCAAATGCATTGAAATATACCAAAAGTATGGGGAGTATTGCCATTTATATGGAAGAGACAAAGCAAGGAAAGTGCCTTGTGATAGAAGATACTGGAATTGGTATTCAGCCAGAAGATTTGCCGCGAGTGTTTGAAAAGGGATTTACAGGATATAATGGCAGGGCAGATAAAAAGTCTACTGGGATTGGTCTGTACCTGTGTAAAGTGGTTATGGACAGGCTTCGGCACAGCATATGGATCGAATCAGAGGTTGACCAGGGAACCAAGGTGTTTCTATGTCTGTCCAGAGATGAAGGCTACTTCGAATAGAATCCATTCTTACAAAGATGTAAGTTTATACAGGGAAAATGTAATCCAATTCGATGGAAGGACATTTTCCCGTTTTTTATAATAAGATTTGTAGAGAACAAAGAAAGGATGGATAGATTATGGCACTGTTGGAAGTGAAAAATGTAAAGAAAATATATACGACCCGTTTTGGGGGCAATCAGGTGGAGGCACTTAAGAATGTGAATTTTTCTGTGGAACCAAGAGAGTATGTTGCAATCATGGGAGAATCAGGATCGGGAAAGACGACTCTTTTGAATATTCTTGCGGCACTGGATAAGCCTTCCGGAGGAAAAGTATATTTGAAAGGCAGAGATCTTGGAAGTCTCAGAGAGAAAGAAATTGCAACATTCAGACGTCAAAATCTGGGGTTCGTGTTTCAGGACTTTCATCTTCTGGATACGTTTTCTCTCAAAGATAATATCTTTTTGCCTCTGGTACTTTCCGGCAAAAAGTACGAAGAGATGGAAAAGCGATTAAGGCCGATTGCAGAAAAACTTGGTATTCAGGGAATATTGGACAAATATCCTTATGAAGTGTCCGGCGGACAGAAGCAAAGGGCAGCGGTAGCAAGAGCGCTGATTACCAGGCCGCAGTTGATTCTGGCAGATGAGCCTACAGGAGCGTTGGATTCCAGGGCCGCAGATGATCTGATGAATCTTTTTACGACCATTCATCAGGACGGACAGACAATCGTAATGGTCACTCATAGTGTGAAGGCGGCAAGCAACGCAAAACGGGTGTTGTTCATCAAAGATGGCGAAGTGTTCCATCAGTTGTATCGTGGCAGTCTTACCAATGAGGAAATGTATCAAAAGATCTCAGATACACTGACCGTGTTAACAACGGGAGGTGAGAGGCATGAGTAGCTCCATTTATTCCAGGCTGGCTGTGACAAATATTAAGAATAACCGAAAGACCTATGTTCCGTATATCCTGACGGCTATTCTGACGGTTATGATGTACTATATTATGGATGCTCTTTCCAAAAACCCGGAAATTGGAGATGGAAGTCTGAAATCAGTATTGGATTGTGCAGTTTGGGTTATTATAATTTTTGCAATTATTTTTCTGTTCTATACAAATAGTTTCCTGATTAAGAGACGGAAAAATGAAATCGGCGTGTATAATATACTGGGCATGGGAAAACCTCATATAGCAAGGATGCTTACAATTGAAACGATGATTACAGCAGTGCTCAGCATTGGCACAGGGATGATCTGTGGAATTATTTTCAGCAAATTGATGTATCTGATTTTTTTGAAAATCCTGCACTACGACATAGGAATGAAATTCAATTTATCAGTAGATTCACTTCGCAATACATTAATCCTCTTTGTCGGAATATTTTTGCTGACATTGGGATATAACCTGCTTCAGATTAAACTGTCGAATCCAATAGAACTGCTTCATGGAAGTGAGCAGGGTGAAAAAGAGCCAAAGACAAAATTACTATTGACAATATTTGGCTTGATATCACTTGGAATTGGATATTATATTGCTATTATAACAAAAGAACCTTTGACGGCTCTCACTAATTTTTTCGCAGCAGTTGTATGCGTAATCTTAGGAACATACGCATTGTTTGTGGCAGGCAGTATTGCACTTCTTAAAATGCTTCGCAAAAATAAGAAATTTTATTATCAGACCAGACATTTTACGGCAGTTTCCGGCATGATTTACCGTATGAAACAGAATGCAGTCGGACTGGCCAATATCTGTATCCTCAGTACGATGGTTCTGGTCATGATATCAACCACAGTATCTCTGTATGCAGGAATGGATGATATATTACATATACGATTCCCGAAAGAATGTAAAGTGAGTATTGAGACTGCCAATCCTGAAAATGAGCAGATGGCAGATCAGATTATTGAAGAAGAAACCAAAAAAGCAGGCGTTAGGCTGGAAAGTATTCTGCAATATCATAATGAAGAATTAATGGCATCAAGATCAGACGATGAATTTCAGTTGAGAGAATTTGGAAATTATGCGGTTGCTAATACTTGCGAAATAAATCTGATTCCGCTGGAAGACTTCAACCAGATGGAAAATCAAAAGAGGAGTCTTATGGCAGATGAAGTCCTTGTATACAATGTGAAAGGAATGTATGGGAAAGATACGATTAAAATTGGTGACAAAGAGTATCATGTAGCAGAAGAACTGGAACACATGAAAGCAGAACCAAAAAACCAGTCCGGGATATATGAAACCTATTATGTGATATTCCCAGATATAGATCAGATTCAGGATGTACTAAATCATGTATATCAGGATAGTACAATGGATGCAGACTGGATTGCCAAGAAAAGCAGCATTTCTTATGATATATCATTTGACCTGAAGGGGAAAAAACAAAATTGCAAGGATGCAATGAATGTTATCAAGAGCCGGATTGAAAATGAAATTCCGAATGCATCCTGTGAAAGCCGTGAATTAAGCCGTAAAAGCTTTTACGGTTTATACGGCGGACTGTTTTTTATCGGAGTCTATCTTGGAATCATGTTTCTGATGGCAACCGTACTCATCATCTATTACAAACAGATTTCCGAAGGATACGATGATCGTAAACGTTATCAGATTATGCAAAATGTAGGAATGAGTAAAGCAGAAGTCAAACGTTCTATCCGAAGTCAGGTCCTTATCGTATTCTTCCTTCCGCTGGTAATGGCAGTTATACACATCACTGTGGCATTTGGTGTGATTACAAAATTACTGGCAGTATTAAACCTCGTCAATGTCGAATTATTCCGACATTGCACAGTCGCTACCGTTGCAGTATTCGCTGCATTCTATGCAGGAGTATTCACGATTACTACCAGAGAATACTACAAAATTGTTAAATAGATGTTGTTGACACATCCCTTTCTTAGGTTGTATTGTGTATATAGAACATATCATCAATGAACTAGGATGATAGCGATAAGGAGGAGCATGTAGTATGACAAAAGCCGGAGAAAGAGAATTAGTAAAAGTAGAGCATGTGAATGGAGGAGCAGGGTTCATCACAAGAGAGCAGTTGGTTTCTTCTGAGGAAGTCGGAGAAGCTTGTAGGATGTATGCGAAGATATCGGTTCTTCCGAACTGTGAGATTGGATATCATGAGCATCATGGAGAGACGGAATCGTATTTTATATTGTCTGGACATGGAATGTATGATGATAATGGTAAAGCGTATCCAGCTGAACCGGGGGACTTATTCCTGTGTAAAGACGGAGATGGACATGGGCTAAAGAATACTGGAACAGAAGAACTTACATTTATGGCATTGATACTTAAAAAATAATATGGGTAGTTTTCATAGACTAAGTGAAAGGGAGTAAGTTGTCGGAGGACTTACTCCCTTCAAAAGTTAAATATATAATTATAGATTTCGGAAAATATCCATAAGCCGGTCATTGTCTTTTGGCATCATGATACAAAATCGCACATATTCTCCCTCAAGACTTTCAAAAGAGGAACAATCACGGATCATCATACGTTCGCGGATTGCGGCTTCAAATACATCAAATGAAGTAATACCTGTTTTAAGAATTCGAATCAGGATAAAGTTCGCATAGGGATTATAGATTTTTAATGTGCCTTGGGCTTCTAGCTTTTTCAACTCTGTGTAGAGTCTGGTACGTTCAGAGTCAATCAGCTGATAGGTAGCATGGATGTATTCTTTGTCATTTAACATAAGTTCGCCTGCAAAAGCGCCGATACTGTTCAGACTCCATGGATTTTGATGGGTAATCAGAGCCTGAAGAAATGCTTCGTTACTTGTAAGCCCATAACCAAAACGCAGCCCTGGAGCGGCGAAGAATTTGGAGACACCACGGATGACCATGAAGTTGTCGTATTTTGGAACAAGAGGGATAGAACTGATTTCGGTTCCTTCAGGGGCAAATTCCACGTAAGTCTCGTCGATCATGACGAAAATATCGAGCTCTTTGCAGCAGTGGATGATCTGTTCCATATCATTTATGCTGATAGCAGAAGAAGTAGGATTGTTTGGATTACAGATGATTACAAGATCGATTTCTTTTGTTAAATTATTTAAAAAATCTGAAATATTTAGACAAAAGTTATCCTCTTCCTTTAGATGATAGTATTCCAGAGTTCCACCGACCAGGGAAAGTTCTCGTGCGTATTCTGAATAGGTAGGTCCGAGTACAAGGGCTTTTCGAGGAGCACGCTGACTGATCAGAAGGGAGATTAGTTCGGTAGAACCATTCCCGACTACAATATGCCGTGGATCTGCATTACAGTAGGAACCTATGTTTTTTTTGAGACTGGTGTAATTTCGGTCTGGATAGCTGCTGATGATGTCCAGATTACCGGCCAGTTTCTTTTTTACTGTCTCTGATAATCCAAGTGGATTGACATTTGCGCCGAATTTAACGATTCCTTCGGCGGAAATGTGGTAATATTCTGCAATCTTTTCTAAATCACTTCCGTGAAATTCTGGTTTCTTTTCCATATCTATGCATCCTATTCTATAATAATTTCATGATTTTGTGTTTCTGGCATTGCCTTTACTTATCAATCAATGCTATAATTTATTATAGTATGTTTTTAGAAAAATGCAACGAAAGAAGCAGGTGTCAGACTTGAAAAATAAAATCCAGAAATTTTCCAAAGGAGACTTTCAGCTCAAACAACCTGATGTCATATTTGATGAAACAAATCTGGTTCTCATTATAGGAGAAGGGGAAGTATATCGGGGGAGTTTTACAATTAAGGCGAATAGTGAGGGAACAATACGGGGGTTGGTCTACCCGTCTTCTTTTCGCGTTCATTTTAAAGACCAGGGATTCGAGGGGAATCCTGCAAAAATAGAATTTACTTATGATGGAAGAGGATTGCGTCCCGGACATGTAGAAGAAGGAAAATTCACAGTTGTGTGCAGCGGCGGAGAGTATGAACTGTCATTTACTGCAATTATTGAGAAGCCTTATGTGATGACGTCTTATGGTAAAGTGCAGAGTACGGATGATTTTCGCAAGCTTGCCATTAAGGATTTTTCTGAGGCGGGAAGATTATTCCGTTCCAAAGAATTCTATGAAATATTAAAATATGAAAATGAGAGAACATTTTATCTTTATGATAATATGCGGAAATGGTCACTTGGTGAACAGGCGATGGAAGAATTCCTGGTAGGAATAAAACAGAAAGAGTGTATCTTTCTGACTTTGCCGGGAGAAGGTATGTTGTTTGAGGATATTTCGGAACCTACCAAGGGAACTTTGACGCTGATGAAGAATACCTGGGGATATATGCCGATTCATATTGAGACTGAAGGTGGGTTTATTCGAGTATCCCGGCCGGAAATCAGCACCGAAGATTTTGTGGGGAATGCGCATGAGATTGAATATGTAGTCCGTCCGGAGCGTTTGCATGCTGGACGTAATTATGGTGCGCTTAAGTTTGTTACACCTTATGAGACCTTGAAATATGAGATTGAAGTTCTGCAGAATCAGGAATATCATGAAAATCACAGAGTACCGGAACTTCTGCTTGCGCAGATATTGAAAGAATATGTTGGGTATATTGGCGGAAGGATTAAGCTGGAAAATTGGATCGACAGTGCAGTTGAGAAGATGACTGCACTTCGAAAGTTAGAGCCGCAGAGTGAACTCTATCAGTTGATGCAGGCTCAGATTTATCTTGCGGGTAATAAAGTAGAAGAAGCAAAATGGATTCTTGAAAATTATAATTATAATAGATTTGCAATCGGAAAGGATCCTGTGACAAATTGTTATTATCTTTATCTGACAGCGCTTGTCAGAGGTAAGGGGAATCATGTAGAGCGTGTACTTGATGAGATTGGCAAGACTTATATGCGTCATCAAGATTCATGGGTCCTTCTGAGCATGTTGTTAGATCTTGATCCTAGATATAAGAATGCATATAAAAGAATTGAAGTATTAGAGCAACAGTTCGAATACGGAATACACGGTGTATTATTCTATCTGGAAGCATATTTGTGCTATCAGGAGAAGCCGACACTGTTGAAAAAACTTGGAACATTTGAGATGCAGGTTCTGAACTTTGCATCCAAATACCGTTTAATGACGAAGGAATTAGCATTGTACGTGTCGAATTTTGCCAGTCAGCAGAAGAACTACAGTGATTCTATGTTCCGGATTTTGGAGCGTATATATAAGATGTACAATGAGCCAATGATTCTGAATACTATCTGTACCCTTCTGATTAAAGGAAATAAGACACAGAAGCGTTATTTTGTGTGGTATCAGCGTGCAGTTGATGCGGAATTAAAGATCGCGCAGTTGTACGAGTATTATATGATGACTCTTGATGAAGACAATGCCAGAGGACCACTTCCAAAGACAATTCTATTGTATTTTATGCATGGGAATTCGCTGAATTATAAAAAGGCAGCTTTTCTTTATGCCAATCTGATAACCTATGAAGAAACGGCTGGAGATTTATACTTGAATTATAGGGAACAGATGGTGGCGTTTACATGGGATCAATTGATGAAGCGCCATATTACAGAGTCTCTTCGAATATTATATAAGAGATTCTGCCAGGAAGAAGAGATGACGGCAGAACGGATGGAAGCCATGCGGGACATCTGTTATTCTTATGAGATCAAGACGAAAGTTCCAAACATGAATTGTGTTCTTGTAATTGAGAAAGATGGAGCAATCCGGCAGAGAGTTCCATACGATGAAGATGGTGCAATTATTTTCCTGTATGATAAAGAATCAAGGATTGTATGGGAATCTGTAGAAGGACGTCATTATACGGATTCTATTGCATATGAGACAAGACGGCTCTTTTATGAACCGCGTTTCCTTGATATGTGTCGTAAGTATGCAGCATCAACGGGAATCTGGAAGCAGGAAAATGAAAAAGAAGAGCCGACGTTTGAAAAAATAAAAGTTAAAGGAATCAATGCATTTGATGAAAAAGACGTATTTCGCATGTGCAGTAAACGGATTCGTGAGGATAATTATGAAGAAGATGAGTTCTTAAATTATCTTTGTATTGAATTGTTCAAAAGACAGCAGTATGATAAGGTGACTCTGATGTATCTTGCGAATTATTACTGCGGTGCGACCAGAGATATGAAAAAACTCTGGAAAGTATTACGGGAATATGGAATCCCTGCATTCAAAGTCGGAGAGCGTATAATTACCCAGATGCTATTTTCTGAAAATCTGTTTCAGGAAGAAGAGATATTTGAAGATTACTATATGTCTGATAATGTCTATTTTCGTTTGAAACAGGCGTATCTGGCATATGTATCCAGAGAATATGTGGTATATGGACGAAGCTTGAAATCCTGTGTATTTGATATGATTGCAAATGAATGTGATAAAAAAGAAGAATTACCGGATATCTGTAAAGTTGCGCTTTTAAAGTATTATTCCGGACGAGATTATACTGCGGCTTTGGAAGTAATCCTTCATCAAGTATTGAGAGAGATGTGCGAGAAACAGATTGTTTTCCCGTTTTATCTGCAATATAAGAAAGAATGGCTTAGAGAAGTACAATTGTATGATAAGACAATGATTTCTTATCAGTCAGCGCCAGGAAGCAGAGTTACTTTGTATTACAAAGTAAAACAAGGGAACCGTGATGGATTGGGGTATCAAAGTGAAGCCATGATGCCGGTATATGAGAATTTGTATGTAAAACAATTTGTCCTGTACGACGATGAATCCGTGAGTTATTATTTCGCGGAAAGCAGGGAAAAAGAGGATATCACTACAGAGAAATCTGTGTTGAAAAATGAGAATCAAATTGCAGGCTCTGGAAAATATGGAAAGTTAAATGATATGACTAAGATGGCGCCTGCATCGCGCAGAAAAGCGATGATAGAGTACCAGGAAGAAGAAATTATGGCAGAACATTTATTTAAGATTTATTAGGAGAGAGGAGGATATGATAATGAAAAGGGGCAGTATTCTGGGCTATGATCTAAATGAAAAGAATTGCCAGATCAGTTATTACGACGAGAACAAAGAAGAACCTGAGACACTGGAAGTTTCCGTAGATAATTATCAGATTCCTCTGGTATTAGGATATTATAAAGAACATTGGGTTTATGGAAAAGAGGCGAAAAGGCTTGCGGCAATCAATGAGGGATGTACGATAACCGATCTTTTTAATAAGGCGGTACATCGAGAAAAAGTAAGAGTTGGTGCACGTAATCACGATGCAGTATGGCTCCTCGCCAAGTTTGTTAGTCTGACACTGGAAGAATTTGAAGATATCAAATTTATAACGTTTACAGTTCCGTTTACAAATATTGATATGTCAAAAATGATGAAAGGAATTGGTCAGCATCTTGGCGTTCCGAAAGAAAAAGTATGTGTTCAGGATTATAAAGAGAGTTTTTGTCATTATATGTTTTATCAACCAAAAGAGTTGTGGCAGTATGAATCAGCATTATTCTATTGTGATGCGCATGAGATACGGGCTTATATGCTGCGGAAACTGAATGCAATCAGTGGCAGAGGAAAAGATATGTTCGTGACAGTTGATGAAGTGGCAAATGCGCGTATGAAGGAGCTGGAAGCAATCTATCCGGTACTAAATGTTGATAAAGCAAAAGATGCGGATGAGCGATTTAAGACATTTATTCAGAGCGTATTTGAGAAAAAGGTAGTATCTTCCGTATATTTGACGGGAGAGGGATTTGAGAATAATTGGTATCCGAATTCTTTGAAAGTACTTTGTAATGGAAGGAGAGCTTTCCTAGGCAATAATTTGTACAGTAAAGGAGCGTGCTATACATCAATCCGAAAATGTCTTGATTATGATGAGGGACCGGTCTATCTGGATGAAACCAAGATGACGGAGCAGATATGTCTGCGTATGCGGGTGAATGGTCAGGAAGGCTGGTATCCAATTGTCTCATGGGGAACCCATTGGTATGAAGCAGATGGACAATGGGATGTGATCCTGGAAGATACCTCAGATATCGAAATTCACGTAGAGACATTGGCAGGAGAAGAACTTCAGGTTGAAACGGTTTCGCTGGAAGGTCTCCCTGAAAGAAGAGATTATTCTCTGAGAATTCAGATTGAAGCAATGTTTATGGATGAACGTACCTGTAAGCTCACATTTAAAGATGTCGGATTTGGAGAATTTTTCCTGTCGTCCGGTTTTCAGGTAGAGAAGATATTACATTTAGGAGGAATCAATGGGCAGTTTAATTCTATGTCATAGAAAAAAAGCAAAACAACCATACGAGATATCCAGAGTTCATATGAGAATCTATACGATAGAGGAACTGTGCTATTATATATGCAACAATCTGTATCTGATTGATTATACGATTATAAACAGACAGCTTTGTAATTGGATTGACACTGAATTAGATATGAAAGAGCTGGCTGATAAGCTGCGCGAAGAATTGAGGCAGAACTGTTCGATGGAGCAATTTGTGTTGACAATTTTGAGAGAATCAACGATTTATGCAGCGGCGGATATTAATAAGATCCAGAGTTTGTTAGAACATCTTCAGAACCAGAAAGATGTAGAACGAACAAAGTATAAAGCAGACAGTTTGCAAAATAGTGGAGAATATGAAACTGCGATACTGGTATATCAGTCTATCATCAATCAGGAGTGGGATGATTCTGTGCCCAAGATGTTTTATGGTAAGGTGTATGCATGTCTGGGAGCGGCTTATGGACATCTGTTTTTATATGAGGAAGCTGCCAGGATGTATCAGGAAGCCTATCGAATATGCGAGGAATCAGATCTGTTGAAGGCATATCTTTATTGCTGTTATCGTTTTATGCCGGAAGATCAATATGTGAAAATGTTATCAGGAAATCCTATTTACCTGAGTGTGAATTCTCTTTTGAGAGACGAGATGAAAGAAGTGCAAAAGGAAATTGATATAGATATGCCGGAAGAACAGCTGGTACAGTGGAAAAAGGAATATCGCAGAACGGATAAGAAAACAGTATAAATTTACAGGCACCTGAAAAAGGTGCCTGTTGTGTTATCCTTGTGTAAATCGAGACAGGAATTGTTTTGTACGTTCTTCTTTAGGGTGTTCGAATACTTCGTAAGGATCTCCCTGTTCGAGAATGTATCCATCGTCCATGAAAATCACCTGATTGGCAACATCTCTTGCAAATGCCATTTCATGTGTGACAATAATCATTGTAGTGTTCTTGTCTGCAAGTTCTTTGATTACTTTCAATACCTCTCCGGTAAGCTCTGGATCCAGTGCGGAAGTTGGTTCATCAAAGCAGAGAATATCAGGCTGAAGTGCTAATGCGCGGGCAATTGCGACACGCTGGCATTGTCCTCCGGACAATTGATGAGGATAATTATCCATACGATTTTCCAGACCCATTTGAATGAGAAGGTTCTCGGCCTGTGATTTGATCTCTTCGTGGATTTCCTTTTTCTTTGCTTTGTAATCAGGCTGCTCTTTGGCTAATAATTCTTTGGCCAGCATAACATTTTCCAGAGCAGTGTACTGTGGAAAGAGATTGAATGACTGAAAAACAAGACCAAAATGAAGCCGTTTTTTTCGAATTGCGGTTTCTTTTTGTGTAGATGGATCCGCATAGTCAAATAATGTTTCTCCATTTACACGGATAATACCTTTGTCTGGTTGTTCTAAAAAGTTCAGACAACGCAGAAGAGTGGTCTTACCGCTGCCGGATGAACCAATGATGGATACGACTTGCCCCTTTTCCAGAGAAAAACTGATGTCCTTCAATACTTCTGTGTTATTAAAAGATTTGCAAATATGTTCAACTTCTAAAATAGCCATTGTATGACCTCCCTTTTATCTAAAATAGTCTAGTTTCTTTTCCAGACGCCCAAGCAAAACAGTAAGAACGCCGTTGAAAATCAGATAGTAGACAGCTGTGAAGAACAATGGCCAAATAACACCAGAAATTCCCTGTGAGCCTTTCATAAAGGCCTGGCCAGCCCAGATGATCTCTTGCAATGCAATGATTCGGGCCAGTGAAGTGTCTTTTACCAAAGTAATGATTTCATTGGACATTGGCGGAACAATATGTTTGATCATCTGTAATAACTTTACTTTGAAGAAAATCTGAGTTTTAGTCATTCCAAGTACAAGACCGGCTTCTTCCTGGCCTACAGGAACACCTTGTATACCGCCGCGATATATTTCGGAAAAATAACAAGCATAGTTTATAATGAAAGAAACGGATGCAGCGAGAAAACGGCCGGTTTCACCACTGCCCCAGATTGGATTGTGTAATACAAGTCCAGGAAAATAATAAATTATAAGCAACTGAATCATAAGTGGAGTACCACGTACGATCCAGACAATCAACTTTGTAAGATAACTCAAAGGTTTAAAATGGGACATAGAGCCAAAAGAAATAATCAGACCCAGAGGAAATGCCCCGATCAATGTTACAAAGAAAAGTTTTAAAGTTTGTAAAAAGCCGATGTTTAGTGAGTTGATGACAACCGGCATTTGTTCCATTATATGTTCCATAGGATTATCCTGCTTTCTCTTTGTGTAATGATTCTAGTGAAAAATAGAGAGCGGGGAAAACCGCCCTCTATGAATATACATTACATTATTATTTTGATTATTGTTCAAGAATGGCATCCTTTACACCATATTTCTCAGCACATTCCATCATGCTGCCATCTGCATAGCTGGAAGCGAAGAATTCATTCAGTGCTTCTGCCAGATCAGATCCTTTACGGAAACCAACACCGTATTCTTCACTGTTCAGTTCTACTGTATGGGTTAAGGATTCGTAACTTGTTCCTTCTCCGATCATAGCAGCTGCCATAAGTAAATCGATAACAGCAGCATCAGATGTTCCTGCAGATACTTCCATCAGAGCATCTGCCTGAGATGCAACTGCTGTATACTCAAGATTCAGAGCACTAACTTCTTCTTCACCGGCACTTCCTGTCTCAACTGCGAAAGCGAGATCAGCAAGACTGTCGGTATCCTGATATTGATCTGCCTTATCAGAAGGAACTACAACAACCTGTGCGTTTTTGCAGTATGCATTGGAGCATTCCATTGCACTTGTAACTTCATCTGTTAATGTCATACCGTTCCATACGCAGTCAATGGTCTTGCCATCAAGCTCCATAATCTTGTTATCCCAGTCGATTTCAACAAATTCAACATCAACTCCAAGGCTGTCTGCAAATGCTTTTGCCATGTCAGCATCAAAACCAACCCATTCATCGCTGCCTTCTTCTTTGTAATCCATTGGTTCAAAATTTGTAATACCTACGACCAATGTTCCCTTTTCTTTTACGTAATCAGAATCGCTCTGGCTTTCTGTTGACTCCTTGCTGTCTTCTTTAGAATCAGAAGAACCACAAGCTGCCAAGGACAGAACCATGATTAATGATAACGTGAATGCAATAAATTTTTTCATAGTACATCTCCTCAATATTATTGTTAAATTATATTTCTTTTACGTTACAATATTATCAAGTTAGCAGACTAAAGTCAACAGGATTTTTAAAGAAGAGAGATTGCTTTTCTGAACGCCTTGTATTATACTGGTATTGCATGTCAAGTGCATTGATACAGTACTTTGTATGATTTGGGTATAAAAAAAGAATAAGTAAGGAGCTTACATTCATGGATAACTTTGAAAAAGTTACGACAGGTATGGGAGAGGAATGTGGAGTTTTTGGAGCCTATGATATGGACGGAAGCGATGTTGCTTCTGATGTATACTATGGGCTTTTTGCGTTGCAGCACAGAGGACAGGAAAGCTGTGGTATTGCTGTGACGGATACTTATGGGGAAAGAAAAGTACATTTTAAAAAAGGACTTGGTCTGGTAAATGATGTTTTTGATGCCGAAGCATTGGAAGCATTACATGGTAATCTTGGGGTTGGTCATGTCCGCTATTCAACAGCTGGAGGTACAAGGGCAGAGAATGCTATGCCGCTGGTTTTGAATTATGTAAAAGGAACTTTGGTGATTGCACATAATGGTAATTTGACGAATGCAGTGGAACTTCGGCATGAATTGGAATATACGGGGGCTATTTTCCAGACAACGATTGATTCTGAAGTGATTGCATATCATATTGCAAGAGAACGTCTGAAGACGAAGAATGCCGAAGATGCAGTAAAAAAGGCCATGAAAAAAATAGAAGGTGCTTATGCATTGGTAGTAAGTTCTCCGAGAAAGATGATTGGTGCAAGAGATCCATATGGTTTCAAGCCTCTTTGTATCGGGAAAAGAGATAATACTTATTTTTTGGCTTCTGAAAGTTGCGCGATTGCGGCAGTTGGGGCCGAATTTGTCAGAGATGTGGAACCGGGTGAAATCGTAAGCATTACGAAAAAAGGAATCAAATCCGACATGTCGATGGCAATTCATCCTGCGAAACAGGCAAGATGTATCTTTGAATATATTTATTTTGCCAGAACAGATAGCTGTATGGATGGCGTAAATGTTTATCATTCGAGAATTGTTGCGGGAAAAGCATTGGCAGAGTCTTATCCTGTGGATGCGGATCTGGTAGTTGGTGTGCCAGATTCTGGTCTGGTAGCTGCAAAAGGATATTCGGAACAGTCTGGAATTCCCTACGGAATGGCATTTCATAAAAACAGTTATGTCGGCAGGACTTTTATTAAACCAAAACAAAGTGAGAGAGTCAGCAGTGTCAAAATCAAGCTGAATGTTATCGAAGAAGTAGTCAAGGGGAAAAGAATTGTTATGGTAGATGATTCTATTGTAAGAGGAACTACCAGTGCCAATATTATTAAAATGTTGAAGAAAGCAGGGGCGAAAGAAGTTCATGTCAGAATCAGTTCGCCGCCATTCTTGTATCCTTGCTATTTTGGTACCGATGTACCATCTAATGAACAGCTGATTGCCCATTCACATACGACAGAACAGATTCGTGAGATGATAGGGGCGGATTCACTGGGATATATGGAGATTGACAAATTAAAGGATATGGTAGGAAATCTGAGCTATTGTGATGCTTGTTTTACCGGCAAATATCCAGTAAAAGTACCGGGGAAAGATGTTTCCCTGGCATTTGAGTAGTAGATCTGTAACAAGGAAAAAGAAAAGGAGAATCAGATTATGAGTAATGACAGATATCAAAGCCCGCTTTCTGAGCGTTATGCTAGTAAGGAGATGCAATACATCTTTTCGCCAGATAAAAAGTTCAGAACATGGAGACGACTTTGGATCGCTCTTGCAGAAACAGAAAAGGAATTGGGACTGCCAATTACAGAAGAACAGATTGAAGAATTAAAAGCTCATGCAGATGATATCAACTATGATGTAGCAAAAGAAAGAGAGAAAATTGTGCGTCATGATGTTATGTCGCATGTTTATGCGTATGGACAGCAGTGTCCTAAAGCAAAGGGAATCATTCATTTGGGTGCCACTTCTTGTTATGTTGGCGATAATACAGATGTCATTTTAATGTCTGATGCTTTGGAATTGGTGAGAACAAAGCTGATTAATGTAATAGCAGAACTTGCAAAATTTGCTGATGAATATAAGAACCTTCCGACTCTGGCATTTACGCATTTTCAGCCGGCTCAGCCGACAACTGTTGGAAAACGTGCAACACTTTGGATGCAAGAGTTTATGATGGATCTTGAAGATTTGGAATATGTAAAAGGAAGTCTTAAATTACTGGGCTCTAAAGGAACCACTGGAACACAGGCAAGTTTCTTGGAATTGTTTGATGGCGACCAGGAGACGATTGATAAAATTGATCCGATGATCGCAGAGAAGATGGGATTTAAAGCGTGCTATCCAGTATCCGGGCAAACATATTCTCGTAAGGTAGATACCAGAGTATTAAACGTTCTTGCAGGCATTGCGGCAAGTGCACACAAGTTCTCGAATGATATTCGACTTCTTCAGCATTTGAAAGAAGTGGAAGAACCATTTGAGAAGACACAGATAGGATCTTCCGCGATGGCGTATAAGAGAAATCCAATGAGGAGTGAAAGAATTGCTTCATTGTCGAGATATGTTATGATTGATGCACTGAATCCGGCTATCACTTCTGCGACACAATGGTTTGAAAGAACTTTGGATGATTCTGCTAATAAGCGTCTCAGTGTACCGGAAGGTTTCCTTGCAATTGATGGTATTCTTGACCTGTGTCTGAATGTAGTAGATGGTTTGGTGGTATATCCAAAGGTGATTGAGAAACGACTTATGTCCGAACTCCCGTTTATGGCAACAGAGAATATTATGATGGATGCTGTGAAAGCTGGCGGTGACAGACAGGAACTTCATGAAAGAATTCGTGAGTTGTCAATGGAAGCAGGCCGTAATGTGAAAGAAAAAGGGCTGGATAATAATCTTCTTGAACTGATTGCAGCTGATCCGGCATTCAATCTGACATTGGATGAGCTGAAGAAAACTATGGATCCGGCAAAATATACAGGCCGTGCATCTGTGCAGGTAGAAGCGTTCCTTGAAAATGTTGTGAAACCAGTTCTGGATGCCAATAAGGATGTCCTTGGCATGACTGCGGAAATCAATGTTTAATATTACCAAAAAATAAAAAATCAAGTGTTTTTTTTGAAAAATCTTAAATGGCGTAAACGGCGTGTTTGCGCCATTTTTCTTTTTTGTATTGACTGATTAAAAGTCATAAAATGGCAAAAGTGACGAAAATTCTTCAAAATTCTCTGCAATTATTGAAGAAAAAATGGGTGAGTGATATTATAGACACATCGAATAATGTTATTCAAAATATCAATACAATGAAGGGGGTCATGTTGTGGAGGCAGCATTAAATAACATTTTTTCAACTATTGGCAGTTATCTTTCAAACTACATTCTGATCGTAGCACTTCTTGGTGGCGGTATCTGGTTTACTGTGAAACTTGGTTTCATTCAGGTAAAGGGCTTCGGCGAAGGAATGAGAAGAACGTTTGGTGGACTTTTCAGCAAAAAAGGCGAGGCGGGAAATGATGGTATGTCTTCTTTCCAGGCACTGGCTACAGCTATTGCAGCTCAGGTAGGTACTGGTAACATTGCTGGTGCGGCAACAGCACTTGCAGTCGGTGGACCAGGAGCGATCTTCTGGATGTGGATTGCGGCATTCCTTGGAATGGCAACAATCTATGCAGAGGCAATTATGGCACAGAAATATAAGAAGATTGGTGATGACGGAGTTGTGACAGGTGGTCCTGTTTACTATATTCGTGCAGCATTTCAAGGACCATTTGGTAAGTTCCTTGCAGGGGCATTTGCAATCCTGATTGTTCTTGCACTTGGCTTCATGGGTAATGCTGTGCAGTCCAATTCTATTGCGGCAGCATGGAATACAGCATTTGGAATCCCAAAATGGGTTATGGGTGCTATTCTTGCAGTTGTAGCTCTGTTTGTGTTTGTTGGAGGCATGGGACGTATTGCTAAGATTACTGAGATGATTGTTCCGGCTATGGCAGCACTTTATATTATAGGTTCATTGATTGTCATTATCTATAATTTTAAAGAGATTCCTTATGCGTTCAAATCTATTATTGTAGGTGCGTTTGCACCGTCTGCGGTTGTCGGTGGTGCGGCAGGTGCAACGATCAAGCTCGCACTTACAAAGGGTGTTGCAAGAGGTTTGTTCTCTAATGAGGCTGGTATGGGTTCTACACCTCATGCTCATGCAGTGGCGAAAGTAGATCATCCGGTAGAGCAGGGATTTGTGGCTATGATTGGTGTGTTTATTGATACATTCGTAATTCTGAACCTGACAGCTCTCGTAATTATTACAACACATTCTATTCCGACTGGACTTACCGGAGCAGAGTTAAGCCAGTATGCATTCTCAACATTATATGGAAAAGGCGGAGATATCTTTATTGCTGTATGTATGCTGTTCTTTGCGTTTTCTACTATCCTTGGATGGTATTTCTTCGGACAGGCTAATATCAAGTATCTGTTTGGAGCAAAAGCAGTAAAAGTGTATTCTGTGATTGTGGCGGTTTGCGTGTTCCTTGGATCACTAGCAGAGGTTGAACTTGTATGGACAATGCAGGATTGCTTCAATTCTCTGATGGTTATTCCGAACATTCTTGCGTTGTTTGCACTTAGCGGAGTGATTAAAGAAGTACATAATGATTACTTTAAAAATAAAAAGAACAAATAACTATTCGTTATTTCTATAGAAAGTAATGAAGATTTTTGCTGAGAAGAATAGAAAGTTTCAATAAATGCAAAGGGCAAAATCAACAAAAATAGAAATAAATATTAGTGCAATGTGCATAAAATAATTTAATTTTAAGATAGCGGTTGCAAAAAAAATAACAATACGCTATTATAGATATAGGCAATTGAATATATTCAGGAATTCGATAAATCACGTCGGATTTTGAATGAGAATATATTGAAAATGTCTATACATAAAAAATAAGAGTGGGATGATATTTTCCAAGAGAGAGTCAGGTTTTTGACCGCCGAAGAGGCAAACCTTATATAAAGTGGTGAATATATATGAGGCGAAACTTTCAGGCAAAAGGACTGGAGAATGTACCACATTCTGAATCTTGTGCTGTATGATAAAGCTTTAAAGGAATACATTATCAGGGCAAAAGACAGAAAAGGACGATTACGCACATGGTTGTGTTTGAATCGTCCTTTTTTAATTGCTATGCATTTAGTATGAGTTTTCATATAGGCTGGCAGATTGACTGAAAGGAGAAAGTGGAACGTGAATCAAAAGAAATACATCATTATAACGAATAATCCACTGGTTTTTGATAAGCTTAAGGAGACGCACAACGTAGAATACAAGGAGATTTCTTACGAAGAGATTCTAAAAGAAGTTAGAGACAGAATCCATGAAGGTCATTTGCTTCTGACGCACCCATTGTCGGGGAGCGTGAAGCCTAATGAAACACCATACAAATCCATAATGATTACGGAGGGAAAGGGGGAGATCGACGAGAGGTCTCTCACGTTGATTGAAAACGCCATACAAGCGTGCCAGAAGTTTGAGTTTAAATCAGACAAATATAAAGCTTCGGTATATGACGATTTTCAGTTGATTGACTGGACCTTGCTGGAAAGTGGAATGGCATCGGCTGATGCGTGGTAGGTCATAAGTGAGGTTGTAAAAGCGTTAAAGCTTACACAATAATATCAAATTTCTTGAAGGAGGGAACTACAAGTGAGATTAGAAATGGGACACATTTACATTAAGGATATTCAGTTCGCAGCTGAGTCTAAGATTGAAGACGGAATCCTTTATGTATCCGAAGAAGCCGTTAAGGCTGTCGCTCTTGAGGATGAGAAGATTAAGAGCGTATCATTTGACATTGCAAAACCAGGTGAGTCAGTAAGAATTACACCAGTTAAAGACGTAATCGAACCAAGAGTTAAAGTTGAAGGAAGAGGGGGAATCTTCCCGGGCGTTATCTCTAAGGTTGATACAGTTGGTGAAGGAAAAACTTATGCATTAAAAGGAATGGCTGTAGTAACAGCAGGTAAGATCGTTGGTTTCCAGGAAGGTATCATTGATATGACAGGTCCGGGAGCTGACTATACACCTTTCTCAAAGACCTTGAACCTGGTAATGGTATGTGAACCGGTTGATGGAATCAAACAGCATGATTATGAGAAGGCTGTTCGTTTCGCAGGATTCAGAGTTGCAGTTTATATTGGGGAATTAGCTCGTGACTTGACACCTGATGAGACAAAAGTATATGAGACATGCACAATTAAAGAAGGTATGGAAAAATATCCAGATCTTCCAAGAGTTGCATATGTTCAGATGCTTCAGAGTCAGGGATTATTACATGACACATATGTATATGGTGTGGATGCAAAGAAAATCGTTCCTACAATTTTAAGCCCAACAGAGATTATGGACGGTGCAATCGTATCTGGTAACTGTGTGTCTGCTTGTGATAAAAACCCTACATATGTACACTTGAACAATCCAGTTGTACATGATTTGTTTGAGCAGCACGGAAAAACATTAAACTTTGTATGCCAGATCATCACAAATGAAAATGTATACCTGGCAGATAAACAGCGTTCTTCTGATTGGACAGCTAAGCTGTGTAAGATGTTGGATCTGGATGGCGTTATTGTATCTCAGGAAGGATTTGGTAACCCAGATACAGACCTTATCATGAACTGTAAGAAGATCGAAGCTGAAGGCGTTAAAACTGTAATCATTACAGATGAATATGCTGGACGTGATGGAAAGTCTCAGTCATTGGCTGATGCTGATGCAGCTGCAGATGCAGTAGTAACTGGCGGAAATGCAAACCAGGTAATTATCCTGCCAAAACTTGATAAAGTAATTGGAACTTTGGATTATGTAACCAAGATTGCTGGAGCAAGTGAGGAGACACTTCGCGAAGATGGATCTCTGGAAGTTGAGCTTCAGGTACTCACAGGTGCAACTAATGAGACCGGTTTCAATAAGCTGAGCGCAAGATAGGAAGGGAGGATAATATAATGGCTAAATTAAAAGTTGTTCATTACATCAATCAGTTCTTTGCACAGATTGGTGGAGAAGAGAAAGCAGATTATCCGGCTGAGATTCGTGTTGGCGAGATCGTTGGACCGGGTATGGCATTGACACAGAATTTTGGGGATGAAGCAGAGATTATTGCTACAATCGTTTGTGGTGACTCTTACTTTAATGAGAACCTTGATAAAGCAAAAGCTGATATCCTCGCTATGGTAAAAGAGCAGAATCCAGATGTATTCGTTGCTGGTCCTGCATTTAACGCTGGACGTTATGGTGTTGCTTGCGGAACTATCGCAGCAGCAGTTCAGGAAGAACTTGGAATTCCGGCTGTAACTGGTATGTATGTTGAAAATCCAGGTGCTGATATGTTCAAAGATAAGGTATATATTGTATCTACAAAGAACAGTGCAGCAGGTATGAGAGATGCTATTAAAAAATTAGCTCCTCTTGCATTAAAAGTTGGAAAAGGTGAGCCGATTGGCGCTTCTTGTGAAGAAGGATATATTCCAAACGGCGTTCGTGTGAACTTCTTTGAAAAAGAAAGAGGATCTCAGAGAGCTGTTAAGATGCTTATCAAGAAATTGGCTGACAAACCGTTTGTTACAGAATATCCAATGCCTGACTTCGATAGAGTAGCTCCGAATCCGGCAGTAAAAGATCTTGCTCATGCTAAGATCGCTCTGGTTACTTCTGGTGGTATTGTACCAAAAGGAAATCCAGATCATATTGAAAGTTCAAGTGCATCTCACTATGGTGAGTATGATATCGCTGGTGTTATGGATCTTACCGAAGAGACATATGAAACTGCTCATGGTGGATATGACCCAGTATATGCAAACGAAGACTCTGACCGTGTATTGCCGGTTGATGTACTTCGTGACATGGAAAAAGAAGGAATTATTGGAGAACTGCATCACCTGTTCTACACAACAACAGGAAATGGTACAGCCGTTGCTTCAGCAAAAGCATTTGCAGCAGAATTTTCTCAGAAATTACTGGCTGACGGTGTAGACGCAGTAATCCTTACCTCTACTTGAGGTACCTGTACTCGTTGCGGTGCAACGATGGTTAAAGAGATAGAGAGAGCTGGTATCCCGGTTGTACATATCTGTACAGTAACTCCTATTTCTATGACAGTTGGTGCGAACAGAATCGTTCCGGCTATCGCAATTCCACATCCTCTTGGAAATCCAGCACTGGATAAAGATGAGGAAAAAGCACTTCGTCGTCGTATTGTTGAAAAAGCTTTGAATGCTCTTACAACAGAAGTAGACGATCAGACAATTTTCGAATAGGTGTTACCTTATATTAAAGGAGAATAACAAAAATGGATAAGATTTATGATGTTATTGTCCTGGGTGCAGGTCCTGCTGGTTTAGCAGCAGGACTGTATGCAGGAAGAAGCCGTCTTTCTGTTCTGATTATTGAAAAAGGTCAGGATGGCGGACAGATTGCAATTACAGATGAGATAGAAAACTATCCGGGACAGATCGTAGAAGGCGAATCAGGTCCATCCTTGATTGCAAGAATGACAGAGCAGGCTGCAAAATTTGGAGCAGAGCGTGTGTCTGATACAATCAAAGAAGTGGAGCTTGAGGGCGAGATCAAAGTCCTGAAGAGCGCAAAAGAAGAGTACAAAGGAAGAAATGTAATCATTGCTACCGGTGCTCATGCACGTCCGATCGGATGTAAAGGTGAAGCTGAATTCACAGGAAAAGGTGTTTCCTATTGCGCCACATGTGATGCAAACTTCTTCGAAGATTTTGAAGTATATGTAGTAGGTGGTGGAGATTCCGCTGTAGAAGAAGCTATGTATCTTACAAAATTTGCAAGAAAAGTTACGATTATTCACAGACGTAATGAACTTCGTGCTGCAAAATCTATTCAGGAAAAAGCATTCAAGAATCCAAAACTTAACTTTATGTGGGATTCTGTAGTTGAAGAAGTTGGAGGAGATGATATCCTTCAGTGGATGAAAGTAAAGAATGTAAAGACTGGCGAGATCACTACAGTAGAAGCTGATGAAGAAGACGGAATGTTCGGTGTGTTTGGATTTATCGGTACTGTTCCGAATACCAAACCATTCGAAGGAATCATTGACATGGATGAACGCGGATATATCAAGACGGATGCTGATATGCATACAAACATCCCAGGTGTATATGCAGCAGGTGATGTTCGTGTCAAGAGTTTAAGACAGGTTGTAACTGCAGCAGCTGATGGAGCAATCGCAGCTGTTCAGGTAGAAAGAAGCATGTCTGATTACTTCTAGATTATATAGCCGGAGAAAAGTAAATCGCGGTGCGAAGCGGCGCATGGTCATAAAGTGATGCCTTTTGGTTCTTCCGGGTTATATAAAAAGCAACATAATAAAAGGAGGATGATACCAATGTTAGATTTGGATAAGACAAACTTTCAGGCTGAAGTATTAGAGGCAGAAGGTTATGTATTTGTAGATTTTTATGGAGATGGATGTGTTCCATGCCAGGCTCTGATGCCAAAGGTACACGAGTTTGCTGAAACATATGGAGATAAATTAAAATTCACATCTCTGAACACAACAAAGGCACGTCGTCTGGCAATCAGTCAGAAGATTCTTGGCCTTCCGGTTATGGCTATTTACAAAGACGGAGAGAAGATCGACGAAGTTGTAAAGGAAGAAGCAACACCGGAAAGTATTGAAGCGATGATTCAGAAATATATCTAAGAGATATTTCTTGATCATATAACATGTTTTTTACCACTTAAGAAAGGAGAAAGCATAATTATGGCTATTTTAGAAGGGAAAAAAGCAATAATTATCGGAGACCGTGATGGAATTCCGGGACCAGCTATCGCTGAATGCGTAAAGACTGCTGGTGCTGAGATCGTATTTTCATCAACGGAATGTTTCGTCTGAACGAGCGCAGGCGCAATGGACTTAGAGAATCAGAAGAGAGTAAAGGAATTCGCTGAAGAATACGGCGCAGAGAACTTAGTAGTAGTTCTTGGAGCAGCTGAAGGCGAAGCTGCAGGTCTTGCAGCTGAGACTGTAACATTAGGCGATCCTACTTTTGCAGGTCCATTGACAGGGGTCCAGCTTGGACTCACGGTATATCACGTATGTGAACCTGAAATCAAAGAAGAATTTGATGAAGCAGTATATGACGAGCAGGTTGGTATGATGGAAATGGTTCTTGACGTAGACGACATCGTTAGTGAGATGGAAGCTATCAGAGAACAGGCTTAATCGATGCTTAAAAAGGGGCAGACCCGGTGTGTACCCACTAGGGTACTGCCTCTTTTTTCTATGAATTTCGTCAAAGCAAGAAAAAAGAAAGGTGGAAAACCCATGAATAGTGTAATCAAAGGAGCAAGCTACGTATTGGCACATACTCCTGATATGGTTTTATATAACGGAACAACTCAGACAACAGAGAGAATCGTAAATCCAGAGTCTGAATACTTAAAAGAACTTCCAGGACATCTCCGCTCTTATGAGGATGCAGTTTCTTACTGGCCAAACCAGACATATATTGGAAATGTACATCCGGATGAGCTGGCTGAGGTAGAGTTCCCATATTATGATAAGAAAAAAGAAGGCGCAGAGCGCTACGGAAAATATGGCGAGATCATGCCAGAGGAAGAATTCCTGTTCCTTGTTCAGGCATGTGATATGTTCGAAGTTGTAAAACTCGACAAAGAATTCGTTGCAAAATATAAAGATGCATTTGCAGCAGACCCGATCATCTCTGATGATATCGTAGAGAAGATTGAGGAAGGTGTGGAGATTGCAGAGATCGAAGCATTGATTAATGATGACCATGCAGAAGCATTATATTTTGAAAACAAACTGGTTGGATGTGTCAAGCCTGCTCATGATATCGATGTGAACTTGTCATCACACGTAATGCATGAGAACCTGATGAGCAAGGCATCCAGTGTACTGGCACTTCTCTATGCAGTACGTAATGCAGGAATTGACAAAGCAGATGTAGAGTATGTAATCGACTGTGCGGAAGAGGCATGTGGTGATATGAATCAGCGCGGTGGCGGTAACTTTGCAAAGGCTGCAGCTGAAGTTGCAGGTCTTGTGAATGCAACAGGTTCTGATGCAAGAGGATTCTGTGCAGCTCCGACGCATGCATTGATTGAAGCAGCAGCACTTGTAAAATCCGGTGCATACAAGACGGTAGTAGTTACTGCTGGCGGATGTACAGCAAAACTTGGTATGAATGGAAAAGACCATGTGAAGAAAGGCCTTCCGATCCTTGAGGACTGCCTGGGAGGATTTGCAGTTGTCATTTCTGAAAATGATGGTGTAAACCCAGAGATTGACCTTGGAATGCTTGGACGTCACAGTGTTGGAACAGGTTCCGCACCACAGAACGTAATCGGAAGTCTGGTAGCTGATCCACTTGACAGAGTTGGAATGAAGATTACAGATATCGATAAATTCTCACCAGAGATGCAGAATCCGGACATCACAAAACCGGCAGGAGCAGGAGATGTTCCGCTTGCAAACTACAAGATGATCGCAGCTTTGGCAGTAAAGAGAGGCGAGCTTGACAGAAAAGAACTGGCATCCTTTACAAAAGACCACGGTCTTACCGGATGGGCTCCTACCCAGGGTCATATTCCTTCAGGAGTACCATATGTAGGATTTGCACGTGAAGATATTCTGGAAGGAAAGATTAAGAATGCAATGATCATCGGAAAAGGAAGTCTGTTCCTTGGACGTATGACAAACTTATTTGACGGTGTATCCTTCGTAATTCACGGAAATACAAAGGCAGAAGAAGAAGCTGCTGCAGGTGTATCCGAAGAAGAGGTTAAGGGACTGATCGCAAAAGCAATGAAAGACTTTGCAGCTACCCTGATGGCAGAATAGGGGGGCTTTGATATGGCAAAAAATATTGAAAAGATGATCGCTGAGACATTCATGGAGATGGCACAGGGACTGGAAACAGGAAGCTTTGGCAAGAGACCAAAGGTTGCCCTCACAGGAATGGGAAGCGAGCACGGAGAAGAGAACTCCATGGCTGCAGCAGTGGCGGCAGCAAAAGATGGAATCGATGTATATTACATTGGTACATTAGAGGCAGAAGGCGTAACGACCGTCAAAGTGGCGAATGATGAAGAAGGCCATGATAAGATGGAAGAGATGCTGAAGAATAAAGAAGTGGATGCTGCAGTGACCATGCACTTCCCATTCCCGATTGGTGTATCAACGGTTGGACGCTGTGTAACACCAGCGATGGGAAAAGAGATGTATATTGCGAACACGACCGGAACTTCCAGTACAGACCGTATTGAAGGTATGATCAAGAATGCAATCTATGGAATCATTACTGCAAAAGCATGTGGAAATGCCGCTCCATCAGTAGGAATCCTGAATGTAGACGGCGCACGTCAGACAGAAAAAGCCCTGAAACAGTTAAAGGAACAGGGATATGACATTACATTTGCAGAGTCATCCAGAGCAGATGGCGGATGTGTGATGAGAGGAAATGATGTGCTTCAGGCATCACCGGACATTATGGTAACGGATTCCCTGACAGGAAATATCCTTGTGAAGATGCTTTCATCTGCAAATACAGGCGGAAGCTTTGAAGCAACAGGATATGGCTATGGACCAGGCATTGGAGAAGGATATGAACAGTTAGTCATGATCGTATCCAGAGCCAGTGGAGCACCGGTCATTGCAAATGCGATCCGATATGCAGCACAGCTGGTAAGAGGAAAAGTCTTTGAAGTAGCAAAAGAAGAATTTGCGGCAGCTCAGAAGGCTGGATTAAAGGACATCCTGGATGCATTAAAAGCATCTCAGAAACCGGCAGGAGCAGCAGAAGAAGTCAAAGAACCACCAAAAGAGATCGTAACAGCACAGATACCTGGAATTGAGGTTATGGATCTGGAAGATGCAGTGAAAGCATTGTGGAAGATCAATATCTATGCAGAGAGCGGAATGGGATGTACCGGACCGATTATCCGAGTGTCTGATGCAAATCTTGCAAAGGCAGAAGAAGAGCTTAAAAAAGCTGGATATATTCAATAATAATTGTATTGTGGCATCTTGATGTGTCAAGATGCCACTTTCTTTTTAGGGACAGATGGATTTATAATAAAACCGTGAGGTGTTAATAGTTATGGAAGCGGTTTTGAAATTAAGATATCCAGGCATTCAAATTTATGTTCCATGGAAGAGAATAATAAGTGCAATTATCAGTATTTTATTTTGGAGTGCTTTAACTGTTGGGGTAATGAATCAGGCACAAGTCTGCGCAGAACTTCCAACGGTCGAAGGAATGAATAGTACGATGACGCATGCTGTAGATGCAATGTCAACGAATAAAATTTCAATGGTTATCAGAGAACAGACACACACTGGTTCGCCAAGATTTGCAGATGTGGTAAATCTGAATATTAGTGAAATACCTAAAATATCAGTAAAACCCACTGCAATATCGACAAATTCTGTTGAAAAAAGCTATCAGGAATCACTGCCAGATGAAGCTCTTCCAGTGGGAATTTTGGATGAAATACCAGAAGAAGAGGGAGACGTAAGTAACAGTTACATCAATATTAATGGTTTCTTGTGTGATGAGAATGGCTTGATTGTTGGGTACGAAGATATGCCGGTTGCCGATGGAGTTTTGGCATTTCCAAATAACAATAAATGTACTGGAATTGCGAAATCTGTGGCCGAAGGATTGGAAGCAGAGACAATGGAAATCTATATTCCGGGGAATATTACTTACATAGAGCCAGGTGCATTTGATAATCTAACGTCACTATTCTACATAGAAGTAGCAGAAGGAAATCCAAATTATTATAGTTCTTGCGGAATCTTATATTTGAAAACAGGAGAAGTATTCTGTTATCCGGCAGGAAGATAGAGATTAGGGATGTTATTTGAGAAGAACTCAGAAAGCATCCCTAAAACTATGTAAAATTATACTATAATTTTCAGAATGTAGGTGCTATAATAAGTTGGATTAATTGATAGAGGTGCAAAAATGAATATTCAACAGGTTGTAGACAATAAGAAAAAATACATGGATATGTTGCTGATGGCTGACCCGGAAGAACAGATGATCGAGAAGTATCTGGATGAGGGCGAGATGTTTATATTGAAGGAGCATGGGGAGGTCAAGACAGTCTGTGTGGTAATGCTGTTGAAAAATCGTAAATGTGAATTGAAGAACATAGCGACCAGAGAAGAAGACCAGGGAAAAGGCTATGGGAAAAATATGATACTTTTTCTGTGTGAGCATTATAGTGCGCAGTGCGACACTATGTATGTAGGAACAGGTAATTGTCAGAAGACGTTAGATTTTTATAAAAAATGTGGATTTGTTAATTCCCATATTATTGTTGATTTTTTTGTAAAGAATTATAAAAAACCGATTTATGAAGATGGTATTATGCTCACAGATATGATTTATTTGAAGAAGCAGCTTGAGTCGGAAGTAAATGTTAAGAAAGTTGTCGATCTTGCTCTGGAAGCTGGAAGAATTCTTTTGAAAAATGGAGCGGAGATATTTCGTGTGGAAGAGACAATTACCAGAATCTGTAATCGTTTTCATGTTGATCAAGTTGATATTTTTACCTTGAGCCATGCAATCTTTGTCACTGCGGAAAATGATATGGAAGAGGCATATACAAAGGTAAAGCAGGTACCTTTGTCTGCTTCGCATCTTGGAATTGTGGCAGAAGTTAATGATTTGTCTCGAGAGATTACTGCTGGGAATGTAGGAATAGATGAAGCATCTGAACGTTTGAAAGTGATTGATAAAATGCCTGCTAAGAAGTGGTATTTTCAAGTGCTTGCGGCTGGTATTGGCAGTGGATTTTTTGGATATTTATTAGGAGCTACGCTGCGAGAGAGTGTGATTGCGTTCTGCATTGGATGTCTGTTGTATTTATGGGTATTGGTTGGAAAGAAACATAATATGTCTAAGATGATCGTGAATATTGTGGGAGGAGCGATTATTACTTTGATGGCAATCATTGCGATTCATCTTCCTTTTCTAGGGGGAGTCAGATTGGAAGGAATGATTATCGGTTCAATCATGCCGTTGGTTCCGGGACTGGCATTTGTGAATGCAATACGAGACATAGCGGACAGTGATTTTCTGTCCGGGACAGTGCGTATGATTGATGCGTTGCTAACGTTTGTTTATATAGCAGTAGGTGTAGGATTGACGCTCAGTATTTACAATAACATGGGAGGAGGACTTATGATATAATGGGGATTCTGATTAATATATTGTGTGCTTTTATGGGGACTATTGGATATGCTATATTGTTTAATGTTCCCAAGCGTTTTTATCTATGCTGCGGAATGACGGGAGCTGCCGGGTGGCTTATGTATCTGATTGCTCATGAATATTCTTCTCCGGCAGTAGCTTCATTTTTTGGAACACTGGTGGTAGTCTTGATTTCGAGAATGCTGACAGTTAAGATGAAATGTCCAATTACGATATTTCTTGTATCAGGAATTTTTCCAATGGTACCGGGAGCAGGAGTATATTTTACAGCTTATTATTTGGTGACTAATCAGTTGGGACTGGCAGTACAGAAAGGGATGGAATCTTTGAAAATTGCATTTGCCATGGTACTGGGAATTGTCTTGATTGTATCTATACCACGAGAAGTATTTCAGGCGAATTATTGGAGAGAAAGAAAATTCAGACGGCTTAGAAAAGGTTGATGGAAGTTAAAGGGTTGTGCTACAATAAGTATGTATTCCAGGTTATGTAATAAGAGGGAGGGATGCTACATGTTGGAAAGAACTTTACTGAAGATATTGCAAGAAAGCAAGTATACTACTGTTTTAAGTGGTTTTGGTATGTTGATCGAGAGTGATTATCCGGCAATTCGAGACGGAGATGAGTCTTATGATATTGAGTTAAAATACGGATATTCTTGTGAAGAATTGTTTTCGAGCGCATTTTACTCCACCCGAAAAGATCAATTTTTTGAGTTTTATCGAAATGAGTTGTTAAGTCATTTAGATAAACCGCCAGGAAAAGGGTTTTATGAGATGGCGGAATTGGAAAAAGCAGGTTTGTTTCAGTCAATTATTACCAGGCGTATTTTTGGCCTTCCTGGAAGAGCTGGTTGTAAGAATGTAATTAATCTGCATGGTAGTGTATATGATAATTATTGTCCGCATTGTGGACGCAAGTATTCTATGGAATATGTCAGAGATTCTGCCAGAGTTCCGTTGTGTGAGCATTGTAATACGCCAATTCGTCCTAAGGTATGTTTGTTTGGTGAGATGGTAGACAATGTAGTTATTACAAAAGCGGCAGAAGAGATTCAGAAAGCAGATGTATTGCTGGTGCTTGGAACGAATCTCAATTCATATCTCTGTAGTCAGCTGATAGATTATTACGATGGAAGTAAGCTGATTTTAGTAAATGAAGAGCCTCATTTTTCTGATAAATATGCAGATATTGTAATTCATGCAAGAGTAGATGATACATTAGAAAAAATACGAAAGGAATTAGGAAGATAACCATGAGTAAAGTAAGAACAAGATTTGCACCAAGTCCTACAGGGAGAATGCATGTAGGAAATTTAAGAACAGCGCTATACGCTTATTTGATTGCAAAGCATGAAGGTGGAGATTTCATGCTGAGGATTGAAGATACGGATCAGGAGCGTTTTGTAGACGGTGCGTTGGAGATCATTTATCATACATTAGCGGAGACAGGCTTGATTCATGATGAGGGCCCGGATAAAGATGGAGGAGTAGGTCCATATGTGCAGAGTGAACGTAATGCATCAGGTCTTTATCTGAAATATGCCAAGCAGTTGATCGAACAGGGAGATGCATATTATTGCTTTTGTGACAAAGAGAGACTGGATTCATTAAAGAGCAGTGTTTCTGCTGATGGTGGAACAGAAATTGTTGTATATGATAAGCATTGTCTGGGATTAAGCAAGGAGGAAGTAGAAGCGAATCTGGCAGCCGGTAAGCCGTACGTTATTCGGTTTAATATGCCGACGGAGGGGACAACAACTTTCCATGATGATATTTATGGTGACATTACAGTTCCAAATGAGGAATTAGAAGATTTGATCTTGATCAAATCAGACGGCTATCCGACATATAATTTTGCTAATGTTATTGATGATCATTTGATGGGAATTACGCATGTTGTACGTGGGAATGAATATTTGTCATCTGCGCCGAAATATAACAAGATTTATGAGGCGTTTGGATGGGAGATTCCAACATATGTACATTGTCCATTAATTACTGATGAGAATCATAAAAAACTGAGCAAGCGTTGTGGACATTCTTCATATGAGGATTTGATCAATCAGGGATTTGTTACAGAAGCAGTTGTGAATTATGTTGCATTGTTGGGATGGTGTCCATCTGGCAATCAGGAGATATTCTCGTTGGAAGAATTGGTGAAGGAATTCGATTATCATCATATGAGTAAGTCGCCGGCGGTGTTTGATATCGTGAAATTAAAATGGATGAATGGTGAATATTTAAAATCCATGGATTTTGATAAATTTTATCATATGGCAGAACCATATATCAGAGAAGTTGTGACAAAAGATTATGATCTGAAGAAAATAGCAGCTCTGGTAAAGACTAGAATCGAAATTTTCCCAGATATTAAAGAACAGATTGACTTCTTTGAAGAGTTGCCGGATTATGACACTACTATGTATTGCCATAAAAAGATGAAAACCAATGAAGAAAATTCACTTGAGGTCCTTCAGGAGATTCTTCCGATTCTTGAAGAGCAGGAGGACTTTAGCAATGATGCTCTCTTTGCCACATTAAAAGGTTATGTGGATGAAAAAGGTGTGAAGACAGGTTTTGTGATGTGGCCAGTCAGAACGGCAGTATCTGGAAAGCAGAGTACTCCTGGCGGAGCAACAGAGATTATGGAAATCCTTGGAAAAGAAGAATCTCTTAAGAGAATCAGGAAAGGAATTGAGTTATTAAGCAAATAAGGTGAATCTATGAGTTTAAATCAGGCTCAGGCTGAGGCGGTCGCCCATAAGAATGGACCATGTATGGTTCTTGCCGGTCCCGGTTCCGGGAAAACTCTTACCATAGCGAAAAGAATAGAATATCTGATTACAAAGTATAAGGTAAGACCAGAAGAAATTCTGGTCATTACCTTTACAAAGTATGCTGCAAATGAGATGAAGAACCGTTTCCGACAAATTATAGGAACATCAGGGGTACCGGTGACTTTTGGTACATTTCATGGGATTTATTACGGAATTTTGAAGTGGGCCTATGGACTGAATCAGGCTAATTTATTGTTGGAGGAAGAAAAGATTCAGCTCATTAAGCAAATTGCGGTATCTATGGATTGGGGAGAAATATCAGATGCGGAAGAGGAGAAAGATATTCTTGAAGAATTGGCAATAGAAATAGGAAATGTGAAAAATAATTGTTATGATATTCAATTCTATGAATCTTCTCGTTATGGGACGAACAGATTTCGGGAACTGTATCAGTCATATGAGAAAGAAAAAAGAAAATTAAGAAAAATTGATTTTGAAGATATGCTGGTGATGTGTCGGGATCTTTTTCGAAGTCGGCCAGATATCTTAGAGAAATGGCAGAAAAAATTCCGTTATATTCTTGTGGATGAATTTCAAGATGTAAATCAGGCGCAGTACGATGTTGTCAGGATGCTTGCTGAACCGGAAAATAATTTGTTTGTGGTAGGCGACGATGACCAGTCTATCTATGGATTCAGAGGTGCAAAACCTGGTATCATGATGGAATTCCGAAAAAATTATCCAGAATCGAAACAAATCCTTTTAAATATTAATTATCGTTCAACCGCGCATATCGTAAGAGGTGCATTGCGCGTTATTGCACATAATCAGGAACGTTATGAGAAAGAAATCATTTCCAAGAAAAAACCGGGAGAGACTATACATGTTCAGGAGGTAAAAGATCCGGTTGAAGAGAGTAAATATGTGTTGGAGAAGATAAAAGAGTATGTTGCCCAGGGGATTCCTTATCATCAGATTGCTGTGTTGTATCGGACGAATTTAGATGCAAGGGCGCTTTCTGAAACACTGATGGAGTATCAGATACCTTTTACGATGAAAGAATATCTGAATAATATTTATGATCATTTTGTAGGGATCGATATCAGTAGTTATTTCCATTTGTCACAAGGAGATTATGACCGAAAATATTTTCTTCAGGTTGCCAACCGTCCAAAACGTTATATTGGTCGTGACAGCTTAAGTGGGGATAAAATTAGTTATGAATCATTACGAAATTTCTATTGTGATAAGGATTGGATGATGGATCGAATTGACCAGTTGGAATGGGATATGAAGATGATTCAGAATAAGACGCCATTTGCTGCGATTCAATATATTCGAAAAAGTATAGGATATGATGAATTCTTAAAAGAATACGCCGCATATAGAAAGATATCCTTAGAGGAAATCATGAATGTTCTGGATGAGATACAACAGAATTCCAGAGAGTTTCAGACTATCAGAGAATGGTTTGTTCATGTAGATAATTATCGGGAGATGTTGGAAAAGCAGAGAGAAAAAAAAGAGAGTAAAGAGGGTGTTGCTCTCATGACAATCCATGGGGCCAAAGGGCTGGAGTATGACTCTGTTTTTATTATTGAAAGTAATGAAGGAAGTATACCATATAAGAAAGCAAAGACTCCTGATGATATAGAAGAAGAACGAAGATTATTTTATGTAGCTATGACACGTGCCAAAAGAAAGCTGATTATTAGTTATGTAAAAGAAAAAAACGGAAAGGATATCAATCCTTCCCGTTTTGTCGAGGAACTACTCCTCGTCGTCTAACTCTTCAAATTCCTGTGTATCCATCCATTCGTCAAAAGCGTCAGCAGCAATTTCATATTCGTCATCATCTTCGATATTCTCAAGCTCTGGTTCGCCGCTTTCGTTTTCAATATAACGGTAAAGATATACATCGCCGTCTTCTGTCTCGCCATTTTCATTAAGAGGAAGAAGAGCGATGTATTCTTTGCCGCTCGCTTCAAATAATGTTAGAATGGCACATTCAACGACTTCATCGTTGTCGAGAGTAAGCTCAACTGTCATGTATTCATCCATAGCATAATCTCCTTTATTTATAGATACTTTAACTGTACCAAAGGAGCATGCAAAATGCAAGGATGTTTTGGAGGAAATACAAGAAAATGAAAACAGTAGCCAAACAAGTAAAAATGTTGTAAAATGTATATTAAATATGCGAACATATGCATAAGGAGGAAAACTATTATGATGAGAAAGAGAATGTTAAGAGTATTATCAGTGATGCTCATATGCATTTTCGCATTGTCCGCCTGCAAGAAGAATGTAGGTACTCCGGAGGACAATGCTGTTACGGAAGAGACACAGGATAGTGAAGAGACAGAAGAAGATACATATGTATTTGGCTTTACGGCAATCGATATGGAAAATCCATATTTTATAACGCTGGAGGCAGCAATGAGAGAAGCTATTGAAGATGAAGGATATCAGATGATCACGAAAGACCCGGGATCGGATCCAGAACTTCAGGCAACCCAGATTGAAGAGATGATAGAGGAAGGCATTGATGCTATTTTCCTTTGCCCGGTGGATTGGGAAGCGATTACTCCATCTTTGGAAAAGCTGAAAGATGCAGATGTCAAAATCATTAATGTTGACACACAAGTAAAAGAGATGGATTATGTAGACGCATATGTTGGGTCGGATAATGAAAAAGCGGGATATATTTGTGGGGAAGATCTGATCGAAAGATGCCCGGATGGAGGAAAAGTTGCTATTTTAGAATGTCCGACACAGAATTCAATTAATGATAGAATTACAGGATTTGAAGAAGCAATCGCAAAAGCCGAGAAGGGATTTGAAGTTGTTGCCAGAGCCGATACGAATGGAGAATTTGAAAAGGCCTTGGATGCTGCGGAAAAGATTGTAGATGAATATCCTGATGTAATGGCTATTATGTGTGGAAATGATCAATTGGCAGTTGCAGCGAAGACGGCTGTGAATCTGGCGGGACTTGACAAGGTAATCATCTATGGTGTAGATGGTTCTCCTGACATAAAGAAGGAGCTGAAGAAATCAGAAAGTCAGATAGCAGGAACAGCAGCACAATCTCCTATTAATATGGGAAAAACAGCAGCTCAGGTTGGAATTGACATATTAGAAGGAAATGAATACGAAGAAGAGACCTATGAAGATGTATTTATGATTGATAAAGATAACGTTGATATGTATGGCGTAGATGGGTGGCAGTAAAAATATAGACGACAGGAAGGATAAAGCATGAAAGAGATACAGGGAAGACCTTTACCACTAGGAGTTACGAGGATAGGAAATACCATGAATTTTTCGGTGGCAGTACCACAGGAGAAGGAGTGTCAGTTATTGTTATACCATGCAGGAGAAAAGAAACCCTGTATGTCTTTTGGAATGAAGAAATCGATTGGGGAAGTAAGATATATTGCGCTGGAAGATATTGACCCATCTGAATATGAATATAACTATGAGATGGATGGGGAGATTGTTGTTGATCCATATGTAAAAGCGTTGGCAGGACGCGAAAAATGGGGGCAGGCAAGAGATGTTCAGATGCATGAAGTGCGAGGAAAGCTGGATATCAAAGAATATGACTGGGAAGGTGATGCGCCTTTGCAGCTTCCGTATCATAGTATTATTGCATATAGCCTGCATGTAAGAGGATTTACAAAACATTCTTCTTCTAAGGTAAAGGCCAAAGGGACATTTCGGGGAGTGATTGAAAAAATACCTTATCTGAAAGAACTTGGAATCAACCAGATTCAGTGTATGCCGGTATATGATTTTGAAGAAAATCTTCAATATTGTAATTACTGGGGATATGGGGATGCTTATTGTTTTGCACCAAAGGGTGCTTATGCCTATTCAAAAGATGCTGTAAATGAATTAAAAGATATGGTCAAATCCTGCCATAGAGAAGGAATAGAAGTTGTGTTGGAAATGCCGTTTTCTGGTAATGTTCCAAAACAGATGATGGAAGAATGTCTAAGATATTATATGATGGAATATCATGTAGATGGATTCATACTAAATCCATCTTCGGCACCCATGGAGGGTATCTGTGCGGATCCGATTTTGAAGAAAACAAAGATTATGGTACATCAGACCGGATTTCAGACGGTGATGCGACGATTCTTGAAAAGTGATGAAGGAATGATTCCTGAAGTTATGTATTGGCTGCGGCATAATTCTCTGGGAGACAGAACTTATAATTATTTTACGAATCAGAACGGATTTACTTTGTATGATCTGGTATCCTATGATGGAAAACATAATGAAGCGAATGGAGAAAATAATCAGGACGGTCCGGAATACAATTACAGTTGGAATTGTGGTGTGGAAGGTGTGACTCGTAAAAAGGCTGTTCTGGAATTACGTCAGCAACAAATAAAAAATGCATTTTTCTTGTTACTCTTTGCACAAGGAACACCTTGTATTCTGGCGGGCGACGAATTTGAAAATACACAAAAAGGCAATAATAATGTGTATTGTCAGGATAATCCAGTGGGATGGTTAGATTGGAGTAAACTAGAAAAGAAAAAAGAATTGCATGATTTTGTAAAGAAATTGATCGAAATACGAAAAGCATATCCGGTGTTCTGGCCGGAAGAAGAAATGCGGGGAATTGATCAAGTCAGTTGTGGAGTCCCTGATGTGTCTTATCATGGTGAGAGCGCGTGGAGAGTTCCATCGGAGGTTTCCAGCAGGCAATTAGGAGTTTATTATAGTGGCGCTGCTGTCGGAGGAGACGACTGCTTTGTGGCATACAATATGCATTGGCAGGAGCATCCATTTGCTTTACCGGCATTGTCGTCAGGAAAGAAATGGTATAAAATAGCTTCAACCAGTGAAGGAGTTTTAGAAGAACCAGAACTTTTGGATAATCAGAGACTGGTCGAAGTAGCAGAAAGGACTATTATGCTGGTTATAGGCAGGAAATAGCATGAGATTGGTACAGAAAATTAGACTCACATCTTATCAATTAAAATGGATTGCAATTATTACAATGGTCATAGACCATACGGGTGCAGTCCTTTTTCCAGAATGTATGTTGATGAGGGAGATAGGAAGAGTGTCCTTTCCAATATTTTGCTTTTTGTTAGTGGAAGGGTTTTTTCATACGCATGACTTATATCAATATATGATAAGGCTTGGAACTTTTGCTGTAATCTCGGAGATTCCCTATGACCTTGCTTTTCGTGAAACAATATTGGAATTCACTCATCAGAATGTTTTTTTTACTTTACTTTTAGGCGTGCTTATGATGTATGTGTTGCAAATGGCAGGTGAATGGCCGACGAAAGTGGTTGAAGTATTATTGGTGATGTGGGCGGCTGTATGTTTGAAGACAGATTATAGTTTTAAGGGAATTCTTTTGATTTTGGTTTTTTATTTGTTTCGTCAGAATAAAAGATTGAAACTGGCAGGGGGAATTTTGTGGAACTTTCTCTGGAAAGGGAACTTGCAGAGATATGGAGCTATTGCGATGTTTCCTATTGCATTATATAATGGAGAACGAGGAAAAGGAATAAAATACTTTTTTTACATTTTCTATCCAATGCACTTGTTCCTGTTATTTTTGATGAAAAGATTGATTGGATGATGAAAGAAAGAGAAGTAAAGAGATATGAAAGCTTTGCAACATTTGAAGACGATTAATCACCATAAATGGCTGGTTATGAAAGGTTGTTTTAAAGTAGGACTCTATAAACAAGGATTACTCCATGATCTGTCCAAATATACGCCAACAGAATTTTTGGTAGGATGTTGGTATTATCAAGGAAATCGAAGCCCTAATAATGCAGAACGGGAAGCAACCGGATATTCGCAGGCATGGCTTCATCACAAGGGCAGAAATAAACATCATTACGAATATTGGATTGATTATAGCGTGAATCCAGAAGAAGGTATTGTTGGGCTTAAGATGCCTGTGAAGTATGTAGTAGAAATGTTTGTAGACAGGATTGCAGCGTCTAAGACTTATCAAGGCGAGAATTATATGGATTCGCATCCGTTGGAGTATTATGAGAAAGGTGCTGCGAGACTAGGTAAGATGATCCATCCTGAGACAGCAAGATTGTTACATTCATTATTGAGGATGTTGGCAGATGAAGGAGAAGAAAAAACATTCTATTACATAAGACATCATGTGTTAAAGAAAAAAAGTTAAATTAGTTGTTGACTTTTGTAGTATAGTGTAGTATTATAATCTTCGGGCAGTTGATAAAGACGCCACTTGCGGAAGTGTCGGAACTGGCAGACGAGCAAGACTAAGGATCTTGTGACTATTGCAGTCGTGTGGGTTCAAGTCCCATCTTCCGCATCCTAATACAAAAAGGTTCAACCCTATGGGTTGGACCTTTTTGTATTAGGAGCCGAAGCGTCCCTTGAACCCGAGGTTCAAGATCTACGCTTCGCTCCGGTCGGCGCAGAGCAGACATCCCCCGGATGTCTTGCGCCTCATCTTCCGCTTACGATAGAAATAGTAGGGAATCAGCAAAAGTGCTGTGGATGCCCAGGCGAGAGGATAACTGATCAGAATGGTGGATATACTATGATGGATTGGTGTCATGATTAAAATCCAAGGCAATCTTACGCCGCAGACACCGCCAATTGTTATCAGAGATGGAATCAGTACATCTCCCATACCGCGAAGGGCACCGGATATTATCTCTACAAATATATAGATGCTGTAGCTTGGAACAATATAGAGCAACATATATACTCCAATCTCAATGACATTCTCATCTGTGGTAAAGAGATGGAATAATGGGCGGGCGAATATCATCAGACATGCCAGGATTGTTCCGCAGATGGCCAGGGACATTCCAAGGCTTATGCGTACACTTTTGTATACACGGTTCATTTTCCCTGCACCATAATTCTGTCCGGAGAAGGTGGTAACGGAAGTGCCCAGTGCTCCGCTGATTGCCCAGAAAATGAGATCCATTTTTCCGAAAGCCGCCCATGCAGCAGTGGTATCGGTGCCGAAACCATTGATGGAAGATTGAATGATCATGTTTGTAAGTCCATAAGTGCAAGCCTGAAGTCCTCCCGGAAGTCCAATGCGAAGTTCTGATTTTAGGATTGATAGAGTGGGACGGATGGAACGAAGTTCTAATTTCAGCATATTGTAAGAAGTCATGAGTGATCTCGTTACCAGAATTGCACTTGTCCCCTGAGACAAGATAGTGGCAATAGCGGCACCAGCAATCCCCATTTTCAATACAACCACAAAAAGAAGATCCATTGTTATATTCAGGACGCAGCAGATGATCAGATAATATAAAGGCCGTCTGGAATCACCAATAGCCCGCATAATACTAGATCCCATGTTGTATATTAGTGTAGCAATAATTCCAAGAAAATAAATTCTTAGATATAAAACAGAATCGTCCATTGTATCTGATGGGGTGTTCATAATTTCTAAGAGCCATGGAGTAGAAAACCATCCGACAATAGAGATTATGATACTTACAATAATTGCAAAGGCGTATGAAGTATGTAAGCCTTTGTGAAGATTCCTGGAATCACATGCACCATAGAATTGTGAGATGATTACGGTTGCACCAGTAGATAGAGCAGTAAAAAATGCAACCACCTGATAAGAGATGACCGAAGCTGATCCTCCGACACTAGCCAAAGCTTCTTTTCCTACAAATCTACCCACAATGATGGCGTCCACAGTATTATATAATTGTTGAAACAACGTTCCAACTGCAATAGGAACGAAAAAGATTAATAGTTGTTTCCAGATAATCCCTTCTGTTATCTGATTTTTCCCCAAATTTGTTTTTGACATGATATAAACACTCCTTTATAGGAAAATTATAGCATTATAAAAGAAAAACAACATCCATATTTTGCGAAAAACCAATATATATTTGGCAAATAGTGTATAATAATAAAAGAATTAGAAATCTTAGAAATATTGGCATTCTTGGTTGTGCAAGGAGGAGAAAATATGTTGGAAAAAATAGATTTGACGAAGAGTCTTAGTAAGACGGAATATAAAGAAAAGATGTTGGGATATGAATCGAAACTTGGGAAATTACAGCGGGAATGCAAAGAGTTAGGGATTCCCGTTATGATTGCCTTTGAAGGGTATGGAGCATCTGGAAAAGGAGTGCAGATAGCGCAATTGATTCAGGCACTTGATCCAAGAGGATTTGAAGTATATGCTGTGAAGAATGAGACAGAAGAAGAACGTATGCATCCTTTTTTATGGAGGTTCTGGACAAAGATGCCAGCGAAGGGCAGAATTGCAATCTATGACAGTAGCTGGTATCGAAAGGTTTTGGTGGATCGCTTTGATAAAAAAATGAAGAAAGAAGAAATTGAGGATGCATATCATTCGATTTGTTCATTCGAAGAACAATTAACTGCAGATGGAATGGTAATTATTAAAATTTTTCTGGCAATTGGGAAAAAGGAGCAGAAAAAAAGATTCGACAAATTGTTGAGTTCAGAAGAGACTTCATGGCGTGTGAGCAAAGGAGATTTAAAGAGAAATAAAGAATTTGAAAAATATCAGAAAATGAATGAGGAGATGCTAATGCGCACAGATACAGAATATGCGCCATGGCACATTGTTGAAGCAACTGATCGGAAGTTTGCAACAGCAAAGATTTATGCAATTGTAATCCAGACTTTGGAAGAAAGAATCAAAGAACAGAAAGTGAAAAAGGAAACAGAAGAAAGGGGACAAAAAGAGGAATTCCGGGTTAATGAATCGGAAAAAGATAAAAAATTAAAGGAATCAATTCTAGCAAAAGCAGATTTAAGCCTTTCTTATACAAAAGAGGAGTATAAAAAGCGCCTGGAAAAACTACAGAAGAAGATAGAAAAGCTTCACAGTGAGTTATATCGCAGAAGAATTCCGGTAGTACTTGCATTTGAAGGCTGGGATGCTGGAGGAAAGGGAGGGGCAATCAAGCGCCTGACAGAAAAAATGGATCCAAGAGGATATGTGGTTCATCCAACCGCATCTCCAAATGATATAGAAAAAGCACATCATTATCTATGGCGTTTTTGGACGGATATGCCAAAGGCAGGACATATAACGATATTTGACCGGACCTGGTATGGAAGAGTTATGGTGGAGCGAATTGAAGGTTTCTGCACAAAACAGGAATGGCAGAGGGCTTATAAAGAAATAAATGATATGGAATTGGATCTTACGAATTCAGGTGCAATTGTCTTAAAATTCTGGATGCAGATTGATAAGGATGAACAAGAGAGAAGGTTTAAAGCAAGACAGGCGAATCCAGAAAAGCAATGGAAAATAACGGATGAAGATTGGCGTAACAGAGAAAAATGGAGTCAGTATGAAGAAGCTGTAAATGAAATGTTGATTCGTACTTCCACACCCAATGCACCTTGGATTGTAGTAGAAGGAAATAGTAAATATTATGCAAGAATTAAAGTATTAGAAACTGTGGTGAATGCAATTGAAACTCGATTAAAGGAAAAAAAGAGATAAAGAGGTGGCAGATACATGACGATCAGGGAACAGTTAGAACTTCGGGAAATAGAATATTTGAGCCCATATGCGGCCTTAAGTAAGGATTCTGTGGGAAGAGACAGACCGGAACAAGAATGTGATATTCGTCCGGTATTTCAACGAGATCGTGATCGGATTCTGCATTGCAAATCGTTTCGTCGATTAAAACAAAAGACACAAGTATTTCTTCTTCCCAAAGGAGATCATTATCGAACCAGACTTACTCATACGCTGGAGGTTTCGCAGAATGCAAGAACGATTGCAAAAGCACTTCGTCTGAACGAAGATCTGGTAGAAGCAATTGCGCTTGGACATGATCTGGGCCATACACCATTTGGTCATGCCGGAGAACGCGCATTGAATCAGGTCTGCTCTTTGGGGTTTCAACATCAGGAGCAGAGCGTTCGGGTTGTAGAAATACTTGAAAAAGAGGGACAGGGACTGAACCTGACCTGGGAAGTGAGGGATGGAATCCGCAATCACAAAACCAGTGGAACACCGCATACACTAGAGGGACAGATTGTACGGTTGTCTGATAAGATTGCGTATATTAATCATGACATTGATGATGCGATACGGGGAAATATTTTAAGAGAAGAAGATATTCCGGAAAAATATCGTAAAATTCTGGGTGCAACTACAAAAAAACGATTGAATACAATGATTCATGATGTGATTACCAATAGTATGGATCAGCCAAGGATCTGTATGTCTGAAGAGATTCAGGAAGCGTCAAATGGGCTACGTAAATTCATGTTTGAGCATGTATATTTGAATTCAAAGGCCAAAGGAGAAGAAGAGAAGGCGATTCGTATGGTGGAGGATCTGTATGAATATTACATTCACCATTTGGAACTTTTGCCACTGCAGTTTTTGGATATGCTTGAAAAAGGCGAGGCGGGAGAGGAACAGGTAGTCTGTGATTATATAGCAGGAATGACTGATACATATGCAGTTAAAAAATTTGAAGAATATTTTGTACCGGAATCTTGGAAATTTTAAAGGAAATCGGATGCTTTTGTCGAATATTATATATGAGGGCTTAAATTATGTATTATTCCGATGAACTAATTGAAGAAGTAAGATCAAAAAATGATATTGTAGATGTAATTTCCAGTTATGTGAAGCTACAGAAAAAAGGTAGTTCATACTTTGGGCTTTGTCCTTTTCACAATGAAAAATCACCGTCTTTTTCGGTAAGCAGACAGAAGCAGATGTATTATTGCTTTGGATGTGGCGCCGGAGGGAACGTATTTACATTTCTAATGGAGTATGAAAATTATTCTTTTGTAGAAGCATTGAAATATCTGGCAGACCGGGCAGGAGTAGAACTGCCTGAGCAGGAATATTCCAAAGAGGCAAGAGAACGTGCTGACACAAAGGCGATTTTGCTGGAGATCAATAAAGCGGCAGCGCAGTATTATTATGTTCAGCTGAAGAATAGTCAGGGGGCGCAGGCACTCGATTATCTGAAGAAAAGAAAGTTAAGTGATGATACTATTAAGGCTTTTGGACTGGGATATTCCAACAAATATAGCGATGATCTCTATCGATATTTAAGATCAAAGGGCTATCAGACAGAGATGATTGCGAAAGCAGGATTGATCAGTGTTGACGAAAGGCAGGGCGTTTATGATAAGTTCTGGAATCGGGTAATGTTTCCGATTATGGATGTCAACAATCGAGTTATTGGATTTGGCGGCAGAGTCATGGGAGACGCGAAGCCGAAGTATCTGAATTCGCCGGAGACTATGATTTTTGATAAGAGCCGGAATCTATATGGCTTGAATCGGGCCAGAAGTTCCAAAAAGCCATATTTTCTGCTCTGTGAAGGATATATGGATGTGATTTCTCTTCATCAGGCTGGCTTTTCGAATGCAGTGGCGTCGCTTGGAACTGCATTGACTCCGGGACATGCATCATTGATTAAGCGGTATGTGCAGGAGGTATACCTTACTTATGACAGTGATGAAGCTGGAACAAAGGCTGCGCTTCGTGCAGTGCCAATTCTAAGGGATGTAGGAATCACAGCCAGAATTATTCGGATGGAGCCATATAAAGATCCAGATGAATTTATTAAAAATCTCGGAGCAGAGGCTTTTGAAGAACGGATTCAAAAGGCAAGAAATGGATTCATGTTCAGCCTGGAAGTTCTGGAAAAAAATTATGATATGAATTCTCCAGAGGGAAAGACAGATTTTATGAAGGAAGCAGCTAAAAAGCTGACGGAATTTGATGAAGAGATCGAGCGGAACAATTACATAGAAGCGGTAGCAAAAGCTTATCATGTAGGTTTTGAAGATTTGCGGAAACTGGTCGGAAAGATGGCAATTCAGACAGGACTTGCCAAACCGGTGGAGCGGCCGAAGTCTTCACAGAATCGTGAAAAAGGTAAGGAAAATGGAATTGTCAAGTCACAGAAGATTCTTCTGACGTGGTTGATTGAGGACGAATCCATATTTCAGCAGATTAAAAAGTATATAACTCCGGAAGATTTTACCGGAGATATATATAGAACGGTGGCAGAACTCCTTTATCAGCAATATGAAGATCAGGATGTAAATCCGGCAAAGATTATGAATCATTTTACGGATGAAGAAGAACACCGGGAGGTTGCAAGTCTATTCCATACGAAGATTAAGGAATTGACAACCGTAAAAGAGCAGGAAAAAGCGTTGCAGGAAACCGTTGTTCGGGTGAAGAACCATAGTATTGAGGAAGCAACAAAAAAGCTTGACCCTACGGATATCAAGGGATTACAACGGTTGATGGATGCGAAAAGGGAACTGCAGGACCTCCAAAAACTGCATATTTCTATTAATTAAGGATAAAATATAAACAAGCAATGAGAGGATGGGCACTACATGGAAGAAAATATAGCAAAATTTGAAGAGAAACTCAAAGAGCTGGTAGCGCTGGGAAAAAAGAAGAAGAGTATTCTGGAAGTGCAGGAAATTAATGATTTCTTCTCGGATATGGATCTTGAATCCGAACAGATGGAGAAGATATTTGAATATCTGGAAGCAAATAATATTGATGTTTTGCGTATCAGTGGCGATGATGACGATGATATTGATGATGTGGATCTTCTGATTTCGGAAGAGGATGATGTGGATGTCGAGAAGATTGATCTGTCTGTTCCGGACGGAATCAGTATTGAAGACCCAGTACGTATGTATTTGAAAGAGATTGGAAAGGTGCCGCTTCTGACTGCGGAAGAAGAGGTAGAGCTGGCAAGAAGAATGGCAGATGGAGATGAAGATGCCAAAAAGCGCCTTGCAGAGGCGAATCTTAGATTGGTCGTAAGTATTGCCAAGCGATACGTTGGACGTGGAATGTTATTCCTTGATTTGATTCAGGAAGGAAATCTTGGACTGATCAAGGCTGTCGAAAAGTTTGATTATCAGAAGGGATTTAAGTTCAGTACTTATGCGACCTGGTGGATTCGTCAGGCAATTACCAGAGCAATTGCCGATCAGGCAAGAACGATTCGTATTCCTGTTCACATGGTAGAGACTATTAACAAATTAATCCGTGTGTCCAGACAGTTGCTGCAGGAATTAGGACGTGAACCTACGCCGGAAGAGATAGCAGCTGAGTTGGACATGCCTGTAGAAAGAGTTCGTGAGATTCTGAAGATTTCGCAGGAGCCAGTTTCTCTTGAAACTCCGATTGGAGAGGAAGAAGACAGTCATCTGGGAGATTTTATCCAGGATGACAATGTGCCAGTACCTGCGGAGGCGGCAGCACAGACTCTGTTAAAAGAACAGTTGGATGAAGTACTATCTACGCTGACAGAAAGAGAGCAAAAGGTATTGAGATTACGGTTTGGGATGAATGATGGACGTGCACGTACATTGGAGGAAGTAGGAAAAGAATTTGATGTTACTCGTGAACGTATTCGTCAGATTGAGGCAAAAGCACTTCGCAAATTGCGTCATCCAAGCCGCAGCAGAAAATTAAGAGATTATTTGGATTAAGAAAGAGGCGCCTATGGAACTATCAAAAAGACTTTATGCAGTTGCAAGTCTTGTGACAGAGGGCGCCTCTGTTGCAGATATTGGAACTGATCATGGTTATATTCCTATTTATTTGACTGAGCAAAAGATTGCATCAAAAGTGATAGCATTGGATATTAACAAAGGTCCATTGGAACGGGCAAGGATGCATATTATTGGGCATGGATTGAAAGATCAGATCGAGACAAGATTATCAGATGGACTTAAAGCGGTAGATCCAGGTGAAGTTGATACTATGATAGCGGCTGGCATGGGTGGAGGACTTGTGATTAAGATCCTGGAAGAAGGAAAAGATGTTGTTGATCAACTATATACTTGTATTCTTCAGCCACAGTCTGAGATACAGAGGGTTCGAGAATATCTGGCCACGAACCATCTTAAGATTATTGCGGAAGATATGGTGGAGGAAGATGGAAAGTTCTACCCTATGATGAAGGTGGTTCATGGGGAAGTTCAGCCTTACACTAGGTGTGAATGTCTTTATGGAAGATGCTTGCTGCAGCAGAGACATCCTGTCTTGGAAAAATACCTTCACAGGGAGATGGCAATTAGAGAAAGTATATTTCGTCAGTTGGAAAAAAGAAAAAACAGTGAGAGTGCAGCCGCTCGAATGGAAGAGATGCGAAAAGAAATTATCCTGATTGATCAGGCGCTGGGATATTTTCGCGAAAAGAAGTGATTATTCAAGGAGGGGCAGATACAACGATGATTTGCAAAGAGATTATAAAAATCATTGAAAATGCTTATTCCAGAGCATATGCACTGGAATGGGACAATGTGGGACTTTTGGCTGGCAGAGATGACAAGGAAGTACAGCGTATCTATGTGGCGCTGGATGCAACAGATGAAGTGATTGATGCGGCTTCTGCATACCATGCAGATATGTTGATAACCCACCATCCGTTAATTTTTAGTGGCTTGAAGAGAATCAATAATCAAGATTTTATTGGAAGACGTATCATAAAATTAATTCAGAATGACATATCCTATTATGCGATGCATACGAATTATGATGTAAAGGGAATGGCAGCGTTATCTGGAGAAAAAATGCAGTTTAAAGAGGCAGAAGTTCTGGAAGTTACGGCAGAAGACCCTGAAACAAATCTGCTGGAAGGAATTGGAAGAATTACAGAACTTACATCTCCAATTACTTTGCAGGTTTGTTGCCAGAAAGTGAAAGAAGCTTTTCAGTTAAACGAAGTGAAAGTATTTGGAGAGCTTGGACAGAAGGTGCAGAGAATTGCTATTTGTCCGGGCTCAGGAAAAAGTGTAATTCCAGAAGCGTTGAAAAGAAATGCAGATGTATTGATTACTGGTGATATTGGACATCATGAGGGAATTGACGCAAATGCACAGGGACTTGCTGTGATTGATGCTGGACATTATGGAATAGAACATATATTTATAGAGGATATGAAACAATATCTGGAAAAGAATCTGGAGGGAGTGGAAGTGATAGCCGCACCTGTCCGGCATCCTTTTCAAATGGTATAGAGCTTAGTGAGCAAAAAGGAGGCGCGCAATGGAAAAGGAAATGTATAACGTTCAGATTGGAGATGAAATCCGGCAGTATGAGTCTGGGACGACTTATCGGCAGATTGCGGAAGAATGGCAGGAGCAATATGAGAATGATATTGTTCTTGTGTTTGTGAACGGAAGATTGCAGGAACTTTTCAAAACGCTGAAAGAAGACTGCATCATACGATTTGAGACGACTGGAGACCCTATTGGACACAAGACGTATAAGAGAAGTATGAGTTTAATGCTGGTGAAAGCCATCTATGATGTAGCAGAGGTGGACACAATAAAAAAAGTAAGGATTCACTATTCTGTCAGCAAAGGGTATTATTGTACGATTGAAGGAAATGTGAACCTAAATCAAGAATTTTTAGCGCGGGTCGAAGCGAGAATGCAGGAAATGGTTTCTATGGATATGCCTATTAATAAGCGTACGATTCATACTTCAGAGGCAATCGCTCTTTTTGGTCAACATGGGATGTATGATAAAGAAAGGTTGTTCCGTTATCGCCGCGTCTCGAAAGTAAATATCTATAGTATGAATGAGTTTGAAGATTATTATTATGGATATATGGTGCCAAGCGCTGGCTATCTCAAATATTTCAAATTATTTCTGTATGATGAGGGATTCGTGATTCAGATGCCTGAACAGTCTGCGCCAAAAGTTGTTCCCCCTTTTGAACCACAGAATAAATTATTCCAGGTATTAAAAGAGTCAACGAAGTGGGGCGATATGCAAGGGATTGAGACGGTCGGTGCATTGAATGATAAAATTACCAAAAGTGATGTGCATGAGACGGTTTTGGTGCAGGAGGCACTTCAAGAGAAGAAGATAGCCGAGATTGCCGCGCAGATTGCCAAGCGACCAGAATTGAAATTTATATTGATTGCGGGTCCTTCTTCCTCTGGAAAAACAACATTTTCTCATCGCCTGTCTGTTCAGCTTCGGGCGAATGGTCTGGTACCACATCCTATTGCAGTAGACAATTATTTTGTGGAAAGAGAGGAGAACCCAAGAGACGAGACGGGGGCCTATGATTATGAATGCCTGGAGGCTGTAGATGTAAAATTGTTTAATCAGCAGTTGCAGGATCTGCTTGCCGGAAAAGAAGTAGTGATTCCGAATTTTAATTTTGTGACAGGTCATAAGGAATATGGAACAAAAACGAAGAAACTTGGACCAAACGATGTCCTTGTGATTGAAGGGATTCATTGCCTGAATCCCAAATTAACAGAACATCTTCCGGATGAAAATAAGTTCCGGATTTATATCAGTGCGTTGACGCAATTAAATATTGATGAGCATAATCGTATTCCGACGACGGATGGACGGCTTCTCAGAAGGATTGTAAGAGATGCACGTACCAGAGGAGCCTCTGCTCAAAAAACAATCAATATGTGGCCGTCCGTAAGAAGAGGAGAAGAGAGGAACATATTCCCATATCAAGAAGAGGCAGATGTGATGTTTAATTCTGCGTTGATTTATGAATTAGCAGTGTTGAAAATCTATGTAGAACCTTTATTGTTTGGAATCAGCCCGGATGTACCGGAATATCAGGAAGCAAAACGTTTGTTGAAATTTCTGGATTATTTTGTAGGAATAGGAAGTGAAAATGTGCCGACAAATTCACTTCTGCGTGAATTTATCGGTGGAGGCTGTTTTCACGTATAATTAAGACGAGTGTTATAATAAAAAGCTCTGACGGATCAGTGCATCTATCAGAGCTTTTTGAATGTTAAACATTGGTATTAATCGTTGGAATGATAAATTGTTCTCAGGTGATCCATACGTGAAGCCATATTTGTCATCAGTAGATCGACAAGTGTAATAGCTGCCATTGATTCAACGACAACAACGGCTCTTGGAACAATTACAGGATCGTGACGACCGGTGATAGCAATAAGGGTATTTTGTAGATTTTTATCAATGGTTTCTTGCTCCTGGGAGATAGAAGGTGTTGGCTTGATTGCTGCCCTTAAAATGATAGGACTTCCATCGCTTAAACCACCCAATGTACCTCCGGCGTGATTCGTCTTCTTAGTAACTTTTCCATCTTCGGAATAGAAAGCATCATTATTACAGCTTCCTTTTGAAACGGAGGCCTGGAATCCATCGCCAATTTCGACTCCTTTTACAGCTCCGATTGACATGATAGCCTGTGCGAGTCTGGCGTCTAGTTTGTGGAAGACAGGGTCTCCAATTCCCACTGGCATTCCGTTGATTATGCACTCAATAATGCCTCCGGAAGAATCCTGACTTTTCATGCAATTCTCTAAATATTCACTTGCGATTTCAGCATATTTCTCATTCGGCATATAGAGCTTGTTGTTGGAAATACATGTGTAGTCGTAGTCAGATTCAGGGATTACAATATTACCGATAGCTTTCGTATAAGTAGTAATATGAATTCCGAGCTGTTCCAATATCTTTGAAGCAATTGCACCAGCGGCAACGCGACCAATAGTTTCTCTTCCAGAAGTCCTTCCGCCACCGCGATAATCACGAAATCCATATTTGCAGTCAAAAGTATAATCGGCATGTCCGGGACGATAGCAGTCTTTGATTATGCCATAATCTCGAGAACGTTGATCTTCATTGTGGACAATTAAGGAAATTGGGGTACCTGTTGTGTATCCTTCAAAAATACCAGAAAGTATTTCCACTTGATCGGATTCGTTTCGGGCGGTCGTGAACTTACTCTGCCCAGGTTTCCGTCGATCTAAGAACTGCTGTATATCCTCTAGAGTGAGGGGGAGTCCTGCAGGACATCCGTCAACAACTACACCAATTGCTGGTCCGTGAGATTCTCCCCAGGTTGTGATTGTAAATAATGTTCCATATGTTGATCCTGCCATAGATAAATCTCCTTTTTTATTCTATATAATCAGATGTTTTATTTTCACATAGTCCATTATATTATAGAATAGAAAAAAAACACAACCAGCAATTGTATTCTCTTCAGGAAATCTTCATTTATTTTTTGCATTTTTTTCTGTACTTTTGAATATATGCATATTATAATAAAATGACATGATAATTATTATTGAGGTGTAAGGTGAATGGAAGATAGAGATAAAAAAGCTGATGAGATTGTAGAGGAGACCATGAAAGAAATTTTTGAAGATCTCAACAATTCAGAAGCTTTTCAAGAAACGGAAGATAAAAATGAAGAAATATATATGGATAGCGATGATATACCTTCTGATGACGATTCTTCTACAACAGAAGAATTAGAAGAAGATGATGATTTTGAAGATTCAGATGAGGAAGAAGATGATGATCAGGCAGATATGGAGGAGAAAGCGGCCAGAAAGAAAAAGCACAAAAAAACTGCTGCAATTATAATTGGAAGCATTTTTTGTGTTTTGCTGCTTATATATGTTGGATTTGCAATTTTCTTTAATAATCATTTTATGTTTTATACAAAGATTAACGGTATAGATTTTTCGTTGAAAAATGTTAGTCAGGTAGAAGCATATATGGAACAACAAGTAAAAGATTATGTTCTGACGTTGGAAGAATCTGATGGTGATAGAGAAGAAATCAATGGTTCTGATATTTCTTTGGAATATGTGCCTGGAGATGAATTAAAAAAACTTGTGAAAGAGCAGGATAATTTCTTGTGGATTACATCTTTATGGAATCATCCGGAGATTGAAGCAGAAGTTGGTGTGAAATACGATGCAGATGCGTTGTCTGCTATTATTAGTAATCTTGAGTGCATGAAGGAAGAGAATCAGACAGTTTCTGTAGATGCACATCCGGAATTTCAAAATGATCAATTTGTAGTTGTCCCTGAGGTTGTGGGGACTCAGATCAATATAGAAGTATTCAGTGAAAAAGTAGAAGAAGCGATTAATGGATTTCAGCCAACACTGGATCTCTATGAGACAGGATGTTATATATTGCCTAGATTTCTGTCTGATTCAGAGGAAGTCATTGCTGCAAAAGATGCTATGAACAGTTATCTTGGAGCTAATATTACTTATGATTTTAACCCTTATACTGAAGTAGTGGATGCATCTGTTATATCTCAATGGGTGAGTGTGGATGCAGATATGAATGTAACTTTTGATGAAGGGGCTGTCAGGGCATATGTACAGTCTCTGGCGAATAAGTATGATACCAAAGGAAAACCAAGAAACTTTACTACAGCGACCGGTAATGTGGTAACAGTTGAAGGTGGAAGTTATGGATGGAAGATTGATCAGGAAGCAGAGTATAATGCATTGATTGCGAATATTCAAAATGGTGAGACAGTGACAAGAGAGCCTAATTATGTCAGTCGTGCAGCCAGCCATGAAGGAAATGATGTAGGGAGTACATACGCAGAGGTGGATCTTACTGCACAGCAAATGTATTTTATACAGGATGGTCAGGTGGTTCTACAGTCTGGTGTTGTAACTGGTAACCCTAATAGAGGAAATGGAACCCCGCAGGGTGTCTATACTCTGGCTTATAAAGCATTAGATCAGACTTTAAGAGGTACAAAAAAGCCGGATGGAACATATGAATATGAGACTCCGGTGAAATATTGGATGCCGTTTAATGGAGGAATTGGCTTCCATGATGCTACCTGGCAATCGTCATTTGGAGGATCAAGGTATTTAACAAATGGCTCACATGGGTGTGTGAATTTGCCATATGATGTAGCCGGACAATTGTATAACCTGATATCAGCGGGAACTCCAGTAGTTTGCCATTATTAAATAGAATATTTTGAAGAATGAGGAAAAGACCATGTATGAATTGATAAAAAGAGATGGTCTTGCCAAAAGAGGAAGATTACATACAGTGCATGGGGTCATTGAGACCCCTGTATTTATGAATGTGGGAACAGCGGCTGCAATCAAGGGTGCAGTTTCTACGACTGATCTGCAAGAAATTAAAACGCAGGTAGAGCTTTCTAATACATATCATCTTCATGTTCGACCTGGAGATGAAGTGGTGAAAAAGTTAGGAGGACTTCATAAGTTTATGGTCTGGGACAAGCCGATTTTGACCGATTCCGGCGGATTCCAGGTTTTTTCTCTGGCAGGACTTAGAAGAATTAAAGAAGAAGGTGTTTATTTTAATTCTCATATTGATGGAAGAAAGATCTTCATGGGACCGGAGCAGAGTATGCAGATTCAATCGAATCTGGCCTCTACCATTGCCATGGCATTTGATGAGTGCCCTTCAAGTGTAGCGGAAAAAGAGTATATTGAAAATTCTGTAGACAGAACAACACGATGGCTGAAACGGTGTAAAGAAGAGATGGATAGGCTGAATCAACTGCCGGATACGATTAATCAACATCAGATGTTATTTGGAATTAATCAGGGTGGTATTTATGAAGATATCCGTATTCGTCATGCACAGGAAATTGCAGAATTGAATCTTGATGGATATGCTGTCGGAGGGCTGGCTGTTGGAGAGTCTCACGAAGATATGTATCGAATTCTGGATGCAGTTGTTCCGTATCTTCCGGTAGATAAGCCAACCTATCTTATGGGGGTAGGAACTCCGGTGAATATATTAGAAGCTGTTGATCGTGGTGTTGATTTTTTTGACTGTGTTTATCCAAGCAGGAATGGCCGCCATGGGCATGTATATACCAATCAAGGTAAACTTAATCTATTTAATGCAAAATATGAGTTGGATGACAGTCCAGTAGAAGAAGGTTGCCAATGCCCTGCATGTCGTACTTATTCTCGGGCATATATCAGACATTTGCTGAAGGCAAAAGAGATGCTGGGGATGCGCTTATGCGTACTTCACAATTTGTATTTCTACAATACAATGATGGAAGAGATTCGTCAGGCCATTGATGAAGGAAATTATCAGGAGTATAAAAAAAGAAAAATTGCCAGTATGTTGAAAAAAGAAGCATAAAAAATGATGAATTCAAGAAAATTACTTGATGAAAGTTGCAATATTGTGTATGATAGCAATAGTGTTTAAAGATATTAGGAGGAATTAATATGTACGCATTAGCATCACAAAGTTCAGGTGGAAGCTGGGTATTACTGATTATTGTATATGCAGTTATTTTTGGTGGTTTTTGGTTTATTTTTATAAGGCCACAGAAAAAGGAGCAGAAAAGAGTTCAGGCAATGATCTCAGAGATGGAAGTCGGAGATACAGTATTGACAACAAGTGGTTTCTATGGTGTTATTATTGATATCAGCGAAGAAGATGTCATTGTAGAATTCGGAAGCAACAGGAATTGCCGTATCCCAATGCAGAAAGCAGCAATAGCACAAGTAGAAAAAGCTTCAGCAGAATAAAAGGAAAACGTAAAAAGACCCTTAATCAAAAGGGGTCTTTTTTTGTTGCTTTGAAGGAGGTGCGAAAGGATTTTTGGGAAAATTCCTGTTCCCCTGTAGATTGCACAAAATTAGATACATAGCTTTAAATGATAATTACTGTCTATAATCCCATTGATATTTTTTTCACAAGATAATATACTGTGCGGGCAAACGGTAATAAGTAGAGAAAGAAAGGGGATAAAAGTCAATGAGACAATGTGAACAGTGGATAGGATTTGAAGGCAAAAATTGGAGAAATTCTGTTGACGTCCGTGATTTTATTCAGAATAATTACAAACCTTATGAAGGAGATGAGTCTTTTCTGGTTGGTCCGACAGATGCAACGAATCAGTTATGGGGTAAGTTGCAGGAACTGCAAAAAGAAGAGCGTGCAAAGGGCGGCGTTCTTGATATGGAGACAGAGATTGTATCAGGACTTACTGCATATGGACCTGGCTACATTAGTGAAGAGTTAAAGGATTTGGAAAAGGTGGTAGGCCTGCAGACAGATAAACCTCTTAAGAGAGCATTTATGCCTTATGGGGGAATCAAGATGGCAGAGCAGGCTTGTACTACCTATGGGTATCAACCAAGCGAGAAGCTTCATGAGATTTTTACAAAATATCATAAAACACATAATCAGGGAGTATTTGATATCTATACACCTGAGATGAAGAAGGCGCGTCATAATAAGATTATAACAGGTCTTCCGGACACATATGGAAGAGGACGTATTGTTGGTGATTATCGTCGAGTAGCTTTGTATGGTATTGATTTTCTGATTGAGAAGAAACATTATGATTTTGAGCGTTACGCAAGACATGGAATGAAAGGAACGGATTTCCGCCTTCGTGAAGAGATTGCAGATCAGATCCGTGCTTTGGAGCAGATGAAAGAAATGGCAGCTGTATATGGATTCGATATTTCTAAACCTGCGAAAGATGCAAAGGAAGCAGTACAGTGGTTGTATTTTGGATATCTTGCAGCAATCAAGACTCAGAATGGTGCGGCCATGAGTGTTGGGCGTATTTCTACTTTCCTGGACATTTATATTGAAAGAGATCTTCAGAATGGAACTTTGACAGAAGCGGAAGCACAGGAATTAATTGACCATATGGTCATGAAATTCAGAATGGTTAAATTCGCAAGAATTCCTTCTTATAATGAATTGTTCTCTGGAGACCCGGTATGGGCAACTCTGGAAGTGGCAGGTCTGGGACAGGATGGACGTTCTATGGTAACAAAGAATGACTACCGTTTCCTCCATACATTGGAAAATATGGGACCATCACCAGAGCCGAACCTGACGGTTCTCTATTCTGAGAGATTGCCTGAAAACTTCAAGAAGTATGCAGCGCATATTTCCGTGACGACCAGTTCTATTCAGTATGAAAATGATGATGTAATGCGTCCGGTATGGGGAGATGATTACAGTATCTGTTGTTGCGTATCTGCGACTCAGACCGGAAAAGAGATTCAGTTCTTTGGTGCACGTGCGAACCTCGCAAAATGCCTGTTATATGCAATTAACGGTGGTATCGATGAAAAATCAAAACAGCAGGTAGGACCGGCATATCAGCCGATTACAGCTGAATATCTTGACTATGATGAAGTAATGGAAAAATATGATGCAATGATGGAATGGCTGTCAAAATTATATGTAGATACCTTGAATATGATTCATTATATGCATGATAAGTATTACTATGAAGCAGCTGAAATGGCGTTGATTGATACAGATGTCAGACGTACATTTGCAACAGGAATTGCAGGATTCTCACATGTGGTAGATTCTCTGAGTGCTATTAAGTATGCGAAAGTAAAAGTGCTTCGTGATGAGAATGGTCTTGCCATAGGATTTGAGCCAGAAGGAGAATTCCCAAGATACGGGAATGATGATGACCGTGCCGATGATATTGCAATCTGGATTCTGAAGACATTTATGCATAAACTGAGCAAATGCCATACATACAGAGATTCTGAACCAACAACTTCTATTCTTACGATTACATCCAATGTTGTATACGGTAAGGCAACAGGATCTCTCCCAGACGGAAGAAAAGCTGGTGAGCCGCTTGCGCCAGGTGCCAACCCATCTTATGGTGCGGAAAAGAACGGACTTCTTGCATCATTGAATTCTGTAGCTAAGCTTCCATATGAACTTGCGCTGGATGGTATATCTAATACACAGACCATTAGTCCAGGTGCGCTGGGACACGATGACAAAGAGCGTACAGAGAATCTGGTAAATGTAATGGATGGATATTTCAGACAAGGAGCTCATCATCTGAACGTGAACGTATTTGGTACAGAGAAATTGATTGACGCTATGGAGCATCCGGAAAAACCAGAATATGCTAATTTCACGATCCGAGTATCAGGATATGCTGTAAAATTCATTGACCTGACACGTGAGCAGCAGATGGATGTTATTGCAAGAACATGCCATAAGGAAATGTAATTATATACAAATGTAAACTTGAAACTATGGTTAAAAAGGGCAAGATAATGACAAAAGGATATGTTCATTCTTTGGAAAGCTTTGGATCTGTAGATGGACCAGGCGTCCGATTTGTGATATTTACGGCCGGCTGTGCCATGCGCTGCCAGTTCTGTCATAATCCGGATACCTGGAATCTGCAGTCGGGGACGATCTATACAGCAGACGAACTGATTGAAAGGGCATTAAGATACCGTTCTTACTGGGGAAGTACGGGAGGTATTACCGTCAGTGGAGGAGAACCCCTCTTGCAAATAGATTTTTTGTCAGAGTTATTTCAGAAGGCGAAAGCAAAAGGAATTCACACAACGTTGGATACCAGCGGTAATCCATTTACAAGAGAAGAGCCATTCTTTGACAAATTTCAAAAACTCATGGAGTACACCGATTTGATTCTGTTGGACGTTAAGCATATAGATGATGAGCAGCATAGAATCCTCACCGGATGTACTAATGAAAATATTTTGGACCTGGCGAAGTACTTGTCTGATATTAAAAAACCAGTCTGGATCAGACACGTATTAGTACCAGAACGAAATGATAAAGACGAGTATCTGATGAAACTACATCAATTTATTGAAACACTTGATAATGTAGAAAAAGTAGAAGTACTTCCATACCATACTTTAGGAGTATACAAATGGAAAGAACTTGGAATAGAATATGAGTTGAAAGATATTGCTCCGCCAACACAGGAGCGGATAAAGAATGCAAATCTGATATTGGGGACGGAGGAAATTTAAATTTCCTCCGTCCCCAATTAAATATTCTTACATCTTTGAGCATAAAGTATTGTGATAAGAATGAGAGCGTGTAGGAATTGGAATGAAGAAGCAGAGGATTATTGTGATGTTGTGTCTGATAGTTATGGTGAGTGGCATATATAGTTATCAGATATCGCAATCGAGAACTGTAGAGACTGTGGATTTGATGAAGGATGAGAATAAAACTTTTATTCAGTGGGTGGAATTTAATGTAACTTGTGATGCAATGAAACAGGCCTATGAATACGATGTAAAGACTTATGGGGAGAAGATTCATCTGAACTGGGTGGAGCTATTGGCATATTTGGGGGCAAAATATGGTGGTGATTTTTCAAATTATCAATCAAAGGATATGAAAGAAATCGCAGATTTGTTAGTCGAGGGAAAGATTTCAGTTAATGAACTGTCAAAAAATATGCAGTATTTTGACTATTACCGGGAAGCTTATGGTGCTGTGCTGGATGGCTTGGTAGGGGTCTATGAGATGGAACAGCCTAAAGAAGATAAAACAACTGAAAAGGTTTGGAAAAAAGTATATGGTCTTAAAGGGTTTCACCCTATTGCAAAAGGATTCCCATATTCTGATTATGATGATTTTGGGGTGTCTAGAAGTTATGGATATCAGAGAAATCATCTGGGACATGATATGATGGGGCAAGTCGGAACACCGGTGATTGCGGTGGAATCAGGGTATGTGGAAGAGCTTGGATGGAATCAATATGGTGGATGGCGTGTCGGAATCAATAGCTTTGATGGCAGACGTTACTATTATTATGCACATCTCAGGCAGAACCGTCCTTATGCGGAGGGATTAAAAAAAGGAGATATTGTGCAGGCAGGAGATGTCATTGGATATATTGGAAGGACTGGATACAGTACAGAAGAAAATGTAAATAACATTGATGAATATCATTTGCATTTTGGTCTTCAATTAATATTTGATGAATCACAGCGAGAAGGAGATAATGAGATCTGGATCAATTGTTATGAATTGGTCAGATTTCTTTATCAGCATCAGTCAGAAGTGCAACGAAATGATGAGACGAAAGAATGGACGCGATTATATCAGATGAAAGACCCTGCTATTGAGTAATGTAAAGATGAAAAGGATTTTACTGATTGAATTTGCATAAATATACTTGACTTACATTATAATTATAAACAATTTCTGATAAATATCTATTTCTAAGATGTAAAAACTGCATGAATCGACATTGAATCGACAATTTAGTCAATTAAAGTCTTGAAACATGAATAGAAATAAGATAATATAAGTGGTAAAGATTTTTTGTCTTAGGAAGGATGAGAATTATGAATCTGAAAATTGGAGTTATTAAAGGGGATGGAATCGGACCGGAGATTGTAGCGGAAGCCATGAAAGTGTTGGATAAAGTTGCAGAAGTATACGGACATACCTGTGACTACACACAACTTTTAATGGGAGGAGCATCTATAGATGTACATGGGGAGCCGCTTACAGATGAGACAGTAGCAACGGCGAAATCCTGTGATGCAGTGTTGATGGGATCCATTGGGGGAGATGCCAAGACTTCACCATGGTATCAGTTGGAACCATCCAAAAGACCTGAAGCAGGCCTTTTAAGAATTCGCAAGGAACTGAATCTATTTGCTAACTTAAGACCTGCAATTTTGTACGATGAATTAAAAGGTGCATGCCCGTTAAAAGAAGAGATTACAGAAGGTGGTTTTGACCTGATGATCATGAGAGAATTGACGGGTGGTCTCTATTTCGGTGAAAGAAAGACTGTTGAAAAAAATGGCGTTATGACGGCGTACGATTCCCTTACATATAATGAAAATGAGATTCGTCGTATTGCCAAACGTGGTTTTGATATTGCGATGAAAAGAAGAAAAAAAGTGACCAGTGTTGATAAGGCAAATGTGTTAGATTCTTCCAGACTCTGGAGAAAAATTGTAGAAGAAGTTGCCACAGAATATCCAGAAGTGACATTGGAACATATGTTAGTTGATAACTGTGCAATGCAGCTTGTAAAAGATCCAAAACAGTTTGACGTAGTACTGACAGAAAATATGTTTGGCGATATTCTGTCTGACGAAGCAAGTATGGTTACTGGATCCATCGGAATGCTTGCAAGTGCAAGCCTTAACGAGACCAAATTCGGTCTTTACGAACCAAGCGGTGGATCTGCACCAGATATTGCGGGTAAAGGAATTGCCAATCCGATTGCAACCATTCTATCTGCAGCTATGATGCTACGCTTCAGTTTTGATTTAGATCAGGAAGCAGATGCAATTGAAGCAGCAGTCCAAAAAGTGCTGAAAAAAGGATATCGGACCATTGATATTATGTCTGATGGAAAGAAACAAATCGGTACAGTCGAGATGGGAGATCTGATTGCAAGTTACATTTAGGTACAGGGCATTTAACATTTAGGTACACCACAAAATTAATATAGGGACGTAGTATTTTTTAAAAATACTACGTCCCCAGGAGGATAGATATGAGAAGTGATACAGTTACAAAAGGGAAACAGCAGGCGCCTCATCGTTCTTTATTTAACGCATTGGGGCTTACAAAAGAGGAGATGGAGAGACCGTTAGTAGGTATTGTCAGCTCTTATAATGAGATCGTTCCGGGGCATATGAACCTGGATAAAATCGTGAATGCAGTCAAGCAGGGAGTTGCCATGGCAGGGGGAACGCCAATTGTATTTCCGGCAATTGCAGTATGTGATGGAATTGCGATGGGACATATTGGTATGAAGTATTCTCTGGTCACCAGAGATCTTATCGCGGATTCTACGGAAGCTATGGCAATGGCACATCAGTTTGATGCATTGGTCATGGTACCGAATTGTGATAAGAATGTGCCAGGACTTTTGATGGCTGCAGCCAGAATTAATGTGCCGACAATTTTTGTGAGCGGTGGTCCAATGCTGGCTGGACATGTAATGGGACAGAAGAGAAGCCTTTCCAGTATGTTTGAAGCAGTTGGAGCAAATGCAGCGGGTACCCTTTCGGATGAGGGATTGTGTGAATTTGAAAATAAAGTTTGTCCGACATGTGGTTCTTGTTCCGGTATGTATACTGCGAACAGCATGAATTGTCTGACGGAAGTGTTGGGTATGGGCCTTGGTGGAAATGGTACTATTCCAGCGGTATATTCAGAAAGAATCCGCCTTGCAAAACAAGCAGGCATGAAGGTTATGGAACTTTGGGAGAAGAATATTTGTCCGAGAGATATTATGACAGAGGATGCAATTTTAAATGCGTTAACTGTGGATATGGCATTGGGATGTTCAACAAATAGTATGTTGCATCTTCCAGCAATTGCACATGAAATTGGCATGGACTTTGAAATCGATTTTGCAAATGGAATCAGTGAGAAGACTCCAAATTTGTGTCACCTCGCACCGGCTGGCCCAACTTATATGGAAGATCTTAACGAAGCTGGTGGTGTTTATGCCGTTATGAATGAATTGAACAAGAAAGGTCTCCTTCATACAGAATGTATGACCGTTACCGGTAAGACAGTAGGTGAAAATATCAAAGATGCAGTCAATAAGAACCCGGAAGTTATTCGTCCAATCGATAACCCTTATTCTCAGACTGGCGGTCTTGCAGTATTAAAAGGAAATCTTGCGCCGGATGGAAGCGTTGTAAAACGTTCTGCAGTAGTGGAAGAGATGTTAGTGCACGAAGGACCTGCAAGAGTATTTGATTGTGAAGAAGATGCAATTGATGCAATCAAAGGCGGTAAGATTGTCGCTGGTGATGTTGTTGTTATTCGCTATGAAGGGCCAAAAGGCGGACCGGGTATGAGAGAAATGTTAAATCCGACTTCTGCAATTGCAGGAATGGGTCTTGGTTCTAGTGTGGCATTAATTACAGACGGCCGATTTAGCGGAGCATCCAGAGGAGCATCTATCGGTCATGTGTCACCGGAAGCGGCAGTCGGTGGACCAATCGCATTGGTAGAAGAAGGCGATATTATCAAGATTGACATTCCTAACCTGAAGTTAGAAATCGATGTTTCTGATGAAGAGCTGGCAAAGAGAAAAGAAGCATGGAAACCAAGAGAGCCAAAAGTAACAACTGGTTATCTGGCAAGATATGCATCTATGGTGACATCCGGAAACCGTGGGGCAATTCTGGAAATACCAAAGAATTAAGAAAAGATACTATAGATAGAACAGGAGAGCTTAAGGTATGCAATTGACAGGATCACAGATCGTAATCGAATGTTTGAAAGAACAAGGCGTGGATACCGTATTTGGATATCCAGGCGGAGCAATTTTGAATGTATACGATGAATTATATAAACATAGTGATGAGATCACCCATATCCTGACCTCACACGAGCAAGGAGCAGCTCATGCTGCAGATGGATATGCAAGAGCAACCGGAAAAGTTGGTGTATGTTTTGCCACCAGTGGGCCGGGAGCTACCAACCTGGTTACAGGAATTGCTACAGCATATATGGATTCTATTCCGATTGTAGCTATTACTTGTAATGTTGGAGTATCACTTCTTGGAAAAGATAGTTTTCAAGAGATCGATATTGCTGGAATTACTATGCCGATTACAAAGCATAATTTCATTGTCAAAGATGTAAAAAATCTTGCAGATACCATACGTAAGGCATTTGTTATTGCCAAAAAAGGAAGACCAGGTCCAGTTTTGATTGATATTCCAAAGGATGTGACTGCAAACAAGGCTGAGTATAAAAAAGCAGAGATTAAACCGGTAGTACCATCCACTGATATTTGCGAAGAAGATATCCAATCTGCATTGAAAATGATATCCAAGGCAAAGAAACCATACATATTTGTTGGTGGCGGAGCTGTATTATCTGGTGCCAGTGAAGAACTTTATACATTTGTAAAAAAAGTAGATGCACCAGTTACAGATTCCTTGATGGGAAAAGGAGCCTTCCCGGGAACAGATCCATTATATACAGGAATGTTGGGAATGCATGGAACTAAGACGTCCAATTATGGAGTTAGCGAATGTGATTTATTGATAGTAATCGGTGCAAGATTCAGTGACCGTGTAACAGGAAATGCAAAAAAATTTGCCAAAAATGCTAAAATCTTACAGTTTGATGTAGATGCGGCAGAAATGAATAAGAATGTTCTGATTACAGATGGGGTGGTAGGAGATATCAAAGTTGTTCTCAGTATTCTCAATGAACGTCTGGAACAGCAGAGCCACCCAGAATGGATAGAAAAGATCATGGATTATAAGAAGCGTTATCCATTATCTTATCATCCAGATATGTTAACAGGACCGTATGTTGTGGAAGAAATCTATCGTCAGACTCAGGGAGATGCAATTATTGTAACAGAAGTAGGACAGCATCAGATGTGGGCAGCACAGTTTTATAAATATACAAAACCGAGAACATTGTTGACTTCCGGAGGTCTTGGAACAATGGGGTATGGTCTTGGAGCATCCTTGGGTGCCAAGACAGGAATGCCAGACAAGACAGTAGTGAATATCGCCGGAGATGGTTGTTTCCGTATGAACATGAATGAAATTGCAACAGCTGTACGGCATAATATTCCGGTTATTCAAGTTGTAATCAATAACCATGTACTCGGAATGGTACGTCAATGGCAGAATCTATTCTATGAACAGAGATATTCGGCGACAGTTTTGAATGATGCTGTAGATTTTGTAAAACTTGCTGAAGCTATGGGTGCAGTTGGATTAAGAGCGACTACGAGAGATGAATTTAAAGAAGCGTTTAAAAAAGCCCTGTCTCTTGGAAAACCAGTAGTCATTGACTGTCAGATCGACTGTGACGAAAAGGTATGGCCAATGGTCGCACCGGGAGCAGCCATCAGTGAAGCGTTTGATGAAAAAGACTTGAAGGAAAAAAATAACTAATAAAGAAAATGGAGGAACTTGAAATGAGCAGAGTGTACAATTTTTCAGCAGGACCGGCAGTCTTACCGGAAGAGGTATTAAGAGAAGCAGCAGAAGAGATGTTAGATTATAATGGAACAGGAATGTCCGTGATGGAAATGAGTCACCGCTCGAAAGCGTTTCAGGAGATTATTGAAACTGCAGAGGCTGATATCCGCAAGTTGATGAATATACCGGATAATTATAAGGTATTATTCCTGCAAGGCGGAGCATCTCAGCAGTTTGCCATGATTCCAATGAATTTAATGAAAAATGGCGTGGCAGATTATATCGTAACAGGTCAGTGGGCGAAAAAAGCCGCTGCCGAGGCAGAAAAATATGGAAAAGTAAATATTGTCGCATCTTCTGCAGATAAGACATTCAGTTATATCCCAGATTGCTCTGATCTGCCAATATCAGAAGATGCAGATTACGTATATATCTGTGAGAATAATACAATCTATGGAACTAAGTACAAAGAACTTCCAAATACAAAAGGTAAGATTCTGGTAGCAGATGTATCCTCATGCTTCCTATCAGAGCCAATAGATGTTACAAAATACGGAGTCGTATATGGAGGTGTCCAGAAGAACGTAGGACCTGCAGGTACTGTTATCGTGATTATCAGAGAAGATCTGATTACAGATGATGTTCTTCCAGGAACACCGACAATGTTGAAGTATAAGACACATGCAGATGCAGGTTCTTTATACAATACACCGCCGGCTTATGGCATTTATATCTGCGGAAAGGTATTTAAATGGCTAAAAAAACAAGGTGGTCTTGAAGCAATGAAAGAGCACAATGAAAAGAAGGCAAAGATTCTCTATGATTTTCTGGATCAAAGCAAACTGTTCAAGGGAACAGTTGTGCCAAAAGATCGTTCTCTCATGAATGTACCATTTGTGACTGGCGACGCTGACCTGGATGCAAAATTCGTAAAAGAAGCTAAAGAAGCTGGATTAGAGAATCTGAAAGGCCATCGTACAGTAGGTGGAATGCGTGCAAGTATTTATAATGCAATGCCTGTAGAAGGTGTAGAAACATTAGTAGCATTTATGAAGAAGTTTGAGGAGGAGAATTTATAATCATGTATAAATATCATTGCTTAAATCCAATTTCTGGCATAGGATTGGAAGAATTTACAGAAAATTATGCACCAGTAAGCGCAGCAGAAGATGCAGATGCTATTTTGGTAAGAAGTGCAGGAATGCATGAAATGGAATTTGCACCTGAGTTAAAGGCAATTGCAAGAGCAGGGGCAGGAGTTAATAATATTCCTCTGGATAAATGTGCTGAGGAAGGAATTGTTGTATTTAACACTCCAGGTGCCAATGCAAATGGGGTAAAAGAGTTGGTTATTGCCGGAATGCTTCTGGCATCCAGGGATATCATTGGAGGAATCAACTGGGTGCAGGAAAATGAAGAAGATGGCAATATCGCCAAAGATGCCGAAAAAGCCAAGAAAGCATTTGCCGGATGCGAACTCGAGGGTAAGAAGTTAGGTGTTATTGGTCTGGGAGCTATCGGTGTATTGGTAGCGAATGCAGCAACGAATCTTGGAATGGACGTATACGGATATGATCCATATGTATCTGTTGAATCGGCATGGAAATTATCCAGAAACATCCATCATGCGAAGACGGTAGATGAATTGTATAAGGATTGTGACTATATTACAATTCATGTGCCAGCACTTGACAGTACCAAAGGAATGATTGATAAAAATGCAATCGGTCTTATGAAAAAGGGTGTTGTTGTTCTGAATTTTGCAAGAAATGTTCTGGTTGATGAAGAGGCAATGGTAGATGCACTGGTATCCGGGCATGTAAAACATTATGTATCTGATTTCCCGACACCTATTACAGCAGGAGTGAAAGGAGCAATTGTGATACCGCATCTTGGCGCTTCTACAGAAGAATCAGAAGATAATTGCGCAAAGATGGCAGTAAAAGAACTGAGAAATTATCTTGAGCATGGCAACATCAAAAACTCTGTAAATTACCCGGATTGTGACATGGGATACAGAGGAGAAAATACAAGAATTCTTCTCCTTCATCACAACGTTCCAAATATGATTGGACAGTTTACCAAGATTCTTGCAGACGACAACATGAACATTGCAGATATGACTAACAAGAGTAAAGGTGGATACGCATATACGATGATTGATATTGATTCAGATGTGCCGGAGAAAGTTGTAAAAGATCTGAAAAAAGTAGGAGAAGTATTGCGGGTTCGTGTTTTAAGATAGGAATTTAGATGAGTTAGTTGGTGATTGGGTGTGTGCGGCGCAAGGGAGTTGGATAGACTGTTCTGTATCCGATATCCTTCGCCAAGAATCCATAACATAAAAAAGAGTTGCAATTTCGTGACCGGACTGATTCACCGAGAAATTTGGATAATTTCTCGATTCAGCAGTCCTTTCGAATTTGGCTGGATGCCAAATTCTCACACGGAATTGCAACTCTTTTTTATGTAACGGATTCTATCGCTTGGATAGACGGATACAGAACAGTCTATCCAGCTCCCTTGCGCCTGACATTCCCAATTACTGAACGAACTCATCTGGGGAAATTCCTGGCGCGAAGCGCAATGGGGAACGATGTTTTTATACTATTCATCATTATTTCAATGGAAGAATCAGTTAGTTATTCTGCCAGTTTTTTGATAATATCTTTACTATGATCTTTCCCTCTGCATGACGCGCAGGAATTCTCCCAGATGAGGAAGTTGCGGACTTGGGGGATGTCAGGCGAGAAGATGGATGGGATGGTTGCCATTCGTTGGACAAGCGCTAGAATCCGTTACAGGAAAAGAAGCAGATATTATGTGTGAAGATTTGGCTTCAAGCCAAATCTGAGAAGGCTGCTGAGCCTCGAAATCATCAAGATTTCGGGGTGAATCAGCCTGATCACAAAATATCTGCTTCTTTTCCTGTTATGGATTCTTAGCGAAGGACTCCGCAATGGCAACCATCCCATCCATCCTCTCGTCGTACACACCCAATCACCAACTAACTCATCTAAATTCCCAATGACTCATTATGCTTTTTTAACAGTGCATGAATCTTATCTGTTGGGTTCAACACAGCTCCAATGGAAATATCATGGTTTAGTGCATCAATGATTAATGCGATGAATTTGCTCATATCTGCAACTACAAAATATGGTTTTTCATAAGCTACCGGAGGCAGATATGTGAGATTGGTCGTAATCACACGGTCGATGTAACCATTGTTATAATAATCGTCGAAAATATCGAAACCTTCTGTGAATAATCCAAAAGTGGTGCAGACAAACACACGGCTTGCTCCGCGTTCTTTGATCTGTCTTGCAACATCAAGCATACTTTCACCGGAAGATATCATGTCGTCAATTATAATGATATCTTTACCATGAATATCATCTCCCAAAAATTCATGTGCAACGATTGGGTTTTTGCCGTTGATGATAGTAGAGTAGTCACGACGCTTGTAAAACATACCCATGTTGACACCCAGTACGTTAGAAAAATATACCGCACGATGCATTGCACCCTCATCAGGGCTGACGATCATTAAGTGTTCTTTATCTACAATTAACTCCGGTTCTGCACGCAGAAGGGCTTTCATGAACTGATACGGAGGATTAAAGTTATCGAATCCATGTAGTGGGATGGAATTCTGCACTCTAGGATCATGCGCATCGAATGTAAGAATGTTATCGACGCCCATATCAATCAATTCCTGGAGTGCCAGAGCACAATCTAGAGATTCACGTTTGGTACGTTTATGTTGGCGGCTTTCATATAAGAATGGCATAATGACATTTAGACGATGTGCTTTACCGTTAGCAGCCGAGATAATACGTTTTAAGTCTTGATAATGATCGTCCGGAGACATGTGATTAAGATGTCCATTTACCTTGTAAGTCAGGCTGTAATTACATACATCAACCATGATGAACAGGTCTTTTCCTCGAATGGATTCACTAATTAGTCCCTTGGCTTCTCCAGAACCAAAACGCGGACAATTACATTTGACCAGATAGTTATCTAACTGATAACTGGAAAAAAGAGGGGAATCCAAAGATTCTTTTAATGTCTGCTGCCTAAATTGAACGATATAATCATTGACTTTTTGTCCAAGGTCTTTACATGAATCAAGAGCAGCAATTTTTAATGGCGCTATCGGAAGCGCATTTTCCATTAATTTAATATTCGGCATAGTAATCTCCTGTATTTTAGAATTTTATATTATGTTCTAAGTTATTTATATCACTTTTACTATAAAAAGGTCAACTACAGATTGGACTATTTGAAGAAGGTGTGCTATAGTAATGACAAAAGTTCATAAGGAGCAAATGTATGAAGCATGAGCATATAATAAAAGATGTCTTGCCGGGAAGCATTGCAGATGAATTAGGAATTGAGGCAGGAGATAAATTAATTTCTATAAATAATAATGAAATTGAAGATGTGTTCGATTATCATTTTTATGTTAATGATGAAGAGTTAGTTCTTTTGATTGAAAAGCCAAATGGTGAAGAATGGGAACTTGAGATAGAGAAAGATTACGAAGAAGATTTGGGAATTGAGTTTGAACAGGGGTTGATGGATGAATATCGCTCTTGCCATAATAAATGCATGTTCTGTTTCATTGATCAGATGCCGGAGGGAATGCGAGATACCTTATATTTTAAAGATGATGACTCCAGACTTTCTTTTTTACAGGGGAATTATGTGACACTGACAAATATGAGTGATCATGATATAGAACGTATTGTTCGTTATCATTTGGAGCCAATTAATATCTCTTTTCAGACAACAAATCCAGAGCTGCGTTGTAAGATGCTCCATAACCGTTTCGCCGGAGATGCTTTAAAAAAAGTGGATACACTGTATGAGAGCGGGATTCAGATGAATGGGCAGATTGTATTATGTAAAGGAATTAATGATGGCGAGGAGTTAGAAAGAAGCATTCGAGATTTATCAAAATATGTTCCGTGCCTGCAAAGCGTATCTGTTGTACCGGTAGGGCTTACCAAATACAGAGAGGGTCTGTATCCTTTGGAACCATTTACCCGTGAGGATGCAGTCAAGATCTTAGATACGATCCATAGGTGGCAGGACAAGTTCTACGAAGAATATGGAATCCATTTTATTCATGCCGGAGATGAATGGTATATTTTAGCAGGAGAAGAGATGCCAGAAGAAGAGCGGTATGATGGATATCTGCAGCTGGAGAATGGTGTGGGAATGTTGCGGTTGTTGGAAAATGAATTCGAAGAAGCTTATGAAAAAGTAGATGGGGATGATCGCGACAGGGAACTTTCAATTGCAACAGGGTTTCTGGCATATCCATATATACAAAAGATGGCTTCCAGGATAGAAGAGAAGTATTCCAATACCCAAATACATGTCTATCCGATTCGCAATGATTTTTTCGGAGAATTGATTACAGTGTCCGGATTGATTACAGGTCAGGATTTGATTCATCAGTTACAGAATCAAAAGCTGGGGGACAGATTATTGTTGCCATGTAACATGTTCCGCAGTCAGGAAGAGGTGTTTTTGGATGATATTACGCTTGCGCAGGTGGAAGATGCTTTACAAGTGCGGGCAGATATTGTAAAATCAAGCGGACAAGATTTTATAGATGTTATTGTCAATGAGATATTAGAATAGGAGTTTTAACATGAGTAAACCAGTTGTGGCTATTGTGGGGAGACCGAATGTCGGAAAATCAACTCTTTTTAATGTTTTAGCCGGTGAGATGATCTCAATTGTGAAAGATACGCCTGGTGTGACCAGAGACCGAATTTATGCAGATGTTTCCTGGCTGGATAAAGAATTTACCTTGATTGATACCGGTGGTATTGAACCGGAGAGTAAAGATATCATCTTATCACAGATGAGAGAACAGGCACAGATTGCGATTGATACTGCTGATGTAATCATATTTTTGACAGATGTCCGTCAGGGACTTGTGGATTCAGATTCTAAAGTTGCAGATATGTTAAGAAGATCTGGAAAACCAATTGTTCTGGCAGTAAATAAAGTCGACAATTTTGACAAGTTTATGCCGGATGTCTATGAATTTTATAATCTCGGGATTGGAGACCCGATGCCAATATCAGCAGCATCCAGACTTGGAATGGGAGATATGCTGGATGAGGTGGCAAAGTATTTTTCAGAACATTCTGGGGAAGAAGAAGAGGATGAACGTCCGAGAGTAGCAATCGTAGGTAAGCCCAATGTTGGAAAGTCATCGATCATTAATAAGTTATTAGGTGAACAGAGAGTCATTGTATCCAATGTAGCCGGAACAACCAGAGATGCAATTGATACAGAGATTGTTCACGATGGAAAAGAATATGTTTTTATCGATACGGCAGGTCTTCGAAGAAAGAATAAGATTAAAGAAGAAATTGAACGTTATAGCATTATCCGCACGGTAACTGCTGTAGAACGGGCAGATGTGGTGCTGGTGGTCATTGATGCCACAGAAGGTGTCACAGAACAGGATGCAAAGATTGCAGGAATTGCCCATGAACGCGGAAAAGGGATTATCATAGTTGTCAATAAGTGGGATGCTATTGAGAAGAATGATAAGACCATGCGGGAATATGAGAATGAGATTCGGCGTGTGCTGTCTTTTATGCCATATGCCGAAATCATGTATGTTTCTGCACAGACAGGGCAGCGTCTGCCTAAATTGTATGATATGATTGATATGATTATTGAAAATCAGACCATGCGTGTAGCAACGGGTGTCCTTAATGAAATCATGGCGGAGGCAGTAGCGATGCAGCAGCCTCCTTCTGACAAAGGAAAGAGACTAAAACTATATTATATTACGCAGGTGTCAGTTAAACCGCCAACATTCGTTATATTTGTAAATGACAAAGAATTGATGCATTTCTCATATACAAGATATCTTGAGAATAAGATTCGAGAGGCATTCGGATTCAGAGGAACGTCTCTGAAATTCTTTATTCGAGAAAGAAAGGAAAAGGATCACTAGTTATGGAACGTTTGATATGTGTAATGATCGGATATGTGTTTGGATTATTTCAGACAGGATATATATATGGGAAGATGCATAATATTGATATTCGTAAACAGGGAAGCGGCAATGCCGGGACAACCAATGCGCTTCGCACAATGGGTTGGAAAGCAGGCTTGGTTACCTTCCTTGGCGATTGTTTTAAATGCGTGTTTGCTGTGGTTATAGTTCACCTCCTTTATGGCAAGACCCATGCCGATATGATACCGCTTCTTGCAATGTATGCAGGTATGGGGGCAGTTCTTGGGCATAACTACCCATTTTATCTCAAATTTAAAGGAGGAAAAGGAATTGCGGCAACAGCAGGGCTTCTGGTCAGTACAACAAATGTGTGGATGGTACTGATTTGTCTGGTGGCATTTGTAGCAATTGTAGGCGTAACAAGATATGTTTCATTAGGTTCTCTTGCGGTTGTTATTATATATCTTGTGGAAGTTGTGGTATATGGACAGATGGGAGGATTTGGAGTGGCAGCGAATTATCTCTGTGAGATGTATGCGATTGTTGCGTTCTTGATGCTGTCAGCCTTCTTTAAACATAGAGCAAATATTCAAAGATTATTATCTGGCACGGAGAATAAATTAAGCGTCGGAAAAAATAAATAAGTAATAAAAGAAAGGAACGGATACGATTATGGCAAATGTAGGCATTATGGGAGCAGGAAGCTGGGGAACTGCTTTGGCACTTTTGCTCCACAAAAATGGTCATCAGGTAACGGTCTGGTCAATCAATGAAGATGAGGTAAAGATGCTTTCGGAAAAGAGGGAACATGAAAGTAAACTTCCTGGCGTTAAGATTCCAGAAGATATGATGTTCACAACGGATATCGAAAGCACTGTAAAGGGAAAAGATTTTGTGGTTCTTGCGGTTCCGTCTCCATTTACAAGAAGTACTTCTCGTAATATGTGTCCTTTTATTGCAGAAGGACAGATCATCGTGGATGTGGCAAAAGGAATCGAAGAAAGTACATTAATGACTCTTTCGCAGCAGATTGAGGAAGAGATACCTCAGGCAGATGTGGCAGTATTGTCAGGACCGAGCCATGCAGAGGAAGTAGGAAGAGGCCTTCCGACAACGGTTGTCATTGGGGCAAGAACTAAGAAGACGGCAGATTATCTTCAGGAAATGTTTATGAGTGAAGTGTTCCGTGTATATACAAGCCCGGATATTCTGGGAATGGAACTAGGTGGTTCACTTAAGAATGTTATTGCTCTGGCAGCTGGAATTGCAGATGGATTGGGATATGGTGATAACACAAAAGCAGCTCTTATTACCAGAGGAATTGCAGAGATTGCAAGACTCGGTGTTAAGATGGGCGGTGCAATTGAAAGTTTTACAGGACTTACAGGTATCGGTGATCTGATCGTAACATGTGCCAGTGTGCATAGCCGTAACCGAAAGGCAGGTTACCTTATAGGTCAGGGAATGAGTATGCAGGAGGCAATGGATGAAGTCAAGATGGTGGTTGAAGGTGTATATTCTACGAAAGCAGCTGTAAAATTAGGAGAAAAATATGATGTTTCGCTTCCAATCATCAATAAAGTAAATGAAGTATTATTTGAAAATAAAGATCCAAGAGAAGCTGTGAACGAACTTATGCTTCGAGATAGTAAAGCTGAACATACTGCTTTACCTTGGAAAGAATAAAAAGAACGGAGGTTTTTAAAGACCTCCGTTCTTTTTTTCTATGAACTGTTTGAATTCATGAACAATAGGTGCCTGATATACATTTTTTAAAGTTGCCATGTAAAAAATACGCTCCCAGGTGGAATTTGTAATCTCAATGATTTTAACTGGCATATTATTTAATGTTGGCATGTGTGGAATAATTGCGATTCCAAATCCAGCACTTACAAGATCTGCCACAATCTGGTCGTCGCCTATGGAGTAGGCAACTTTGGGACGTCCGCCACAATCTTCGAATAATTTGTCTATCACAGGTTCTAGTCCACTTTCTTTTGAGAACATAATCTGAGGATAAGGGAGAGTTTCTGCAAGATCTACAGAATCTCGATTTTCCAAGGGATGACCTTTGGGTACAATGAGCACCAGCTTTTGTTTGGAAATTGGAACAAAATCAATCAAAGGTTCATTTTCCTGCAGTGTACAGAAAGCGATATCATAGCGGCGTTTTTTTAATCCATGAAGAATATCTGAAGTCAATCCGGTAGATGTATGAAAATAGAAGTCAATTCCTTTATCCGGTTGTGAATCTAGAAAATCTTTTGCATGGCGAGAAACAATAGTACTGAGAGAAGGAAGCATGGCGATGTCAATATGTCCTTCACCGCTTCCCGTCATTTGTAACTTGTTAATACATGAATCCAGTATACAGAGCGAATGTTCAACATCATCTAGGAATGCCTGCCCGCATTTGGTCAGAACAACATTGCGACCATCTTTTTCGAATAATTTTACCCCAAGTTCTTTTTCGAGAGAAGAGATGGCATGACTGAGACTTGGTTGAGTGATTGATAATATCTCCGCTGCTTTCGTGTAATGTTCTAAGTGGGCCAGTGTTACAAAATATCTTAAATGATATAGATTCATAAGACTTCCCCTTTCGTCATTTGTTTGAGCATATCTTAACATGAACTTAAAATAAAATCCACGAATTTTATTGCCCCAACAATTAGTTCTATTATTAATGCCAGAATTGGGTAAAATGTATTGATAAATGTAATAATTTTTGATTGAAAATCTTGCGTTTATCCAGATATTTCCAGCTGATTTTCTTAGTCTAAATCAAAAATAGACCGCATATATTCTAACAGCATAGACGTAAAGGAGTCAGGACAATGGATCAGTATCATTTATACAAAGATATACAGGCAAGGACCAACGGAGAGATATACATAGGAGTTGTAGGACCGGTGCGGACGGGAAAATCAACATTTATCAAACGATTTATGGATGTTCTGGTATTACCACATATGAAGGATGAGCATGGCAAAGAACGGACAAGGGATGAATTGCCGCAGTCTGCTTCTGGACGTACTATTATGACAACAGAACCCAAATTCGTTCCTAAGGAAGCGGCCGAAATTCAGGTGTCAGATGATGTCACAGTGAAGGTGCGTTTGATTGATTGTGTGGGATATATGGTAGAAGGAGCATCAGGACATATTGAGGGGAATGAAGAAAGACAGGTAAAAACGCCTTGGTTCGATCATGAGATTCCCTTTACAAAAGCAGCAGCCATCGGAACCAGAAAGGTGATTCATGATCATGCAACGATAGGAATAGTAGTGACAACAGATGGCTCAATTACAGATATTCCAAAAGAAAATTATCGTGACGGAACCGAGAAAACAATCCGGGAGTTGCAGAGTATTGGCAAGCCATTTATTGTACTGGTTAATTCTAAGAAGCCATATGGGGATGAGGCAAAGCAGACTGTAGAAGAATGGGAAAAACAGATGGGGGTATGTGCATTACCGGTGAATTGTGAACAGTTAAAAGAAGAAGATATTATGCGGATTATGGAGGCTGTGCTCTATGAATTCCCAATATCAGAAATTCAATTCTATATTCCGAAATGGACAGAGATGCTCTCGAGAGATCATAAAATTAAGCAAGATATGTTGGTACATATAAAAAATGTTATGGGTCATTTTTGCGAGATTAAAGATGCTGCGGCCGGAATTGAGAAACCAGACAGTTCATATATAGAAGATATGAAAGTAGATTGTATCGAAATGGATACGGGATGTGTTAAAGTTCGGATTGCTGTAGCAGAGAAGTTTTATTATGAGATGTTGAGTGAATTGACAGGGACACATATAGCCGGACAATATGAATTGATTTCGACAATGAAAAGTCTGTCGGAGTTAAAAGCAGAATATGAAGGAGTACGAGATGCATTTTCTGCTGTAAAGATGAAAGGGTATGGGATGGTCTGCCCGAAAAAAGAAGAGATTACATTAGAAGAACCGACGATTATTAAACAAGGTAACAAATACGGAGTTAAGATTCATTCAGAGGCTCCATCTATTCATCTGATCCGGGCTAATATTGAGACAGAAATAGCACCGATCGTGGGAAGTGAACAGCAAGCAGAAGATTTGATACGATATATTAAAGATACAAAGGAGCGGGAAGGAGGTATCTGGGGAACGAATATCTTTGGAAAATCCATTGAAGAACTGGTAATGGATGGAATGAGGAATAAGATGGCAATGATCAATGATGAAAGTCAGGAAAAACTTCAGGATACCATGCAGAAAATTGTAAATGACAGTAATGGCGGACTGGTATGCATCATCATCTGACACTTTATAGATTCCTACATATATTATAGAGAAAAATAAATAACAGGAATATGCAAGATGATGGAAAATTATGTAACATTATCAATAGAAACACACCTGTTTTTTGCAAGAATCATGAAGGAACACGCATTGTTTCTTGAGGCAGGATTCCCATGCAAAGAAACACAGTGGATTCAAAGAGCAGACCGACTGCGTAATGAGTTCGAGAATCTGTTGCGTCAGGTCATGCAGTTTAATTGTGGCCTGATGAACCATGAGATATTGAAATCACAAGAACTGGTCACACAGTTCACACTTCAGGCAGAGAGAAGAACTAGTCAGTTAACGGGAATTTCGATTGACCATAGAATTACAATGGCAGAACAACAGCTTGAAGCAGATTGTTCTGGCAATAGACACAAAAGAATGATACGTTCGATCGATCAGTTGAATCGAAAGGCTATTCATTTGTTGGATGAATTGATAGGATTTAAGGAAAGTATCTTAAGAGAAGTGGAGGAAGGATGTTTATTTACATTTAATTATCCATTGTTAATCCAGCACATTTTAAGGGAAGCAAAATTGTACCGGTCAATTTTGACTGACTTGGTTGAAGATCAGCGAGTATCCTATAAAAAAATCAGAGATCAGGAGATGTTCTGGAATCAGATCATGATGGAACATGCATGGTTTATCCGGGGACTTCTCGACCCGACAGAGACAGAATTAATCGAATCGGCAGATCATTTTGCAGTGGAATATGGCGAATTACTTGAAATGGCAAGGACGCAGAATTGTAAGGCGATGGATGGGATACGGAGAAAATCTCTGGAAGAGACATTAAAGTATCGAAAATTCAAAGAGGCAGGAGCAGAAGGTATTCTGAATTGTGAGATTGCATCCCTCATATTACCATTATTGGCGGACCATGTGTTACGGGAAGCCAATCACTATATCCGAATCTTGGAATGTGGAATGGAAAGGACCTACTAAAAGATGTTGGAATTATGTGATTACTCATTGCGCAGAAAAGTCCGCTGCTATGAGATAGAGGCGATAGAAATTCCGATTGTATATAATAAATATGGAGATCATGACCCAAATGGTCTTCTCTATGTGTTAAAGAAGGATGCAGATCGAATACGCAAAAATGCAATCCGGAATTTTCAGAAAGATATTCCACAGCCTTATGAAGAAGTGAAGCCGCTGGTTATCCGGGCAAATGTAGGAGAGAAAGTAGAGATTATTTTCTCTCATTCGTTGAATCGGCCATTGTCTATACATGTACAGGGACTGGCTTATGACGTTCAGACTTCGGATGGCGCCAGTGTAGGATATAATAAGGATACAACAACGCAGAATCAGATTTTATATACATGGTATGCAGATCGAGAAGGAGTCTATCTGTTTCAGGATATGGGAGATACCAGAAGTAGTGAAGATGGTACGAATGTACATGGATTATTTGGTGCGATTATTGTGGAAGAAGCAGAATCCAGATGGCTGGACCCAGAGAGCGGAAAAGAGCTGGAAAGTGGATTGTTTGCAGATATCTATCATCCCTGGAAACCTGCTTTTCGGGAATATGCGGTATTTTTCCATGATGAACTGGAAATCAAAGACAAAGATGGTAATCAGCCGAAAGATCCTCATACAGGGCTTCCCTCTGCTACAACAGCAATCAGCTATCGTGCAGAACCCATGAGGAACCGAATGCCGCTGACAGAAGAACATGCAGATACGGGAGAAGATATTTCCATGAGTTCCTGGGTCTATGGAGATCCGGCGCCACCGATCCTGAAGGCGTATGTAGGGGATCCGGCGAAGATCCGTCTGGTTCATGGAGGAATCAAAGAGACGCATGTATTCCATCTGCACAATCATCAGTGGAGACTGGAAGGACAAAATCCGAATTCTACGATCATAGATTCTATTTCCATCAGTCCTCAGGAATGTTATACGTTGGATATCTTGCACGGAGCAGGGAGTCTGAACAGAACGATTGGGGATGTCATTTTCCATTGCCATTTGTATCCGCATTTCCATGAAGGAATGTGGACCTTGTGGAGAATCTATGACAGACTGCAGGATGGAACAGGATGCCTGCCAGACGGAACGGTTATCCCGCCATTACAGCCATTAAAAGACAGAGTTCTTCCGCCAAAGAAAGAAAAGGAACATCCGGGATATCCGAATTTTATTCAAGGTGAATCGGGAGAAAGACCATTGCAACCACCGTTGGGAATCGTTGATAATGAAGGTGATAACCAGATTGAGCCAACAGAACTGGAACGGGCGAATTTTGTAGAAGACTTTGAGCCTGGAGCGCTCTATACAGATACCTGTCCATGTTATACAGATGCTCGTTCCCCTGGAGATGATGGATGTGAATGTTGGGGAGAAACGGATGAAAAGGTGAAGATTTTTGAGATTGCGCTGGTACAGGCGAAGGTAGTATACAATCGTTACGGATGGCATGATCCCCAGGGAAGATTCTTTGTAATGAAGGAAGAACTGGAAAAACATGGAGGATTGGAATCCTATATTCGAAAAGTAGAAAAAGAACAGATTCAGGTAGAACCGCTTGTCATCCGGGCAAATGCAGGTGATTGTATTGAAGTGAGATTGACAAATCTTCTGCCGGAATATTTAAATGCGAGTCCATTCCAGATGGAGACAAAAACGGATATCGTGGGATACCATATTCATCTGGTAAAATTCGACACGATTGTATCTGATGGAGCAGCGAATGGATGGAATAATATTGCAGGAGCAAGACAGTATGAGACATTGATAGAACGTTTCTTTGCTAATACGGAGTTAAGAACGGTATTCTTCCATGATCATCTATTCGCAAATTCACACCAGCAGCATGGAGTGTTTGGCGCTTTAGTCATAGAAGAAGCAGGTGCAACATTTCACGATATACGTACAGGAGAAATATTGCCATATGGTACCAAAGCAGTCATACGCAGGCGTGATGGAACATCGTTCCGAGAGTATGCTTTATTTGTCCATGACTTTGCATTGCTTTTTGATAAGAAGGGAAAAGCGCTGAATCCACCGGAAGTTCCTGGATCTCATGATGATCCTGGAGTGATGGGAATTAATTACCGCTGTGAACCAATGCGGGAGAGACTTTCTGGAAATAATGATCCAGCTTATATTTTTAGTTCTTATGTTCATGGGGATCCAGTAACGCCAGTTTTGGAGACGTATCCGGGAGATGAATTGATGATCCGCCTGCTGGATGGGGCTCATGAAGAACAGCATGCTCTTAATATTACTGGGATGTCTTGGAAAAAAGAAGTTGCAGATATCGTGTCACCAGATGTAGCTTCTCAGACACTGGGGATATCAGAAGCATTCAATATTCGGATTACAAAGTCATATGGTCCGGGGGATTATCTGTATTATTTTGGTGGAATTGACGATGTCTGGTTAGGATTATGGGGAATTATCCGTGTGTATCAGCATCAGGAAAAATGTCTGAAGCCATTATGCAAGGAGAAAAATCAGATCCTTCCACTTCCGCCATGTCCTGGAAGAAATGCTGTCATACGCCGTTATGAAGTTGCAGCAATTCAAAAGAATATTCTATATAATGAATACGGAGATCATGATCCCGATGGACTACTTTTTGTTCCGATTGATGATGCAGAACGAGTTCTGACTGGAAAGCAAAGACCAAGACCTTTGATTCTAAGGGCAAACGCAGGTGACTGGATTGAAGTAACGCTTCACAATCTGTTTGATCCGAGAAAACCAGTTACATATTATGATTATCCGAAAGTACCATTGGATATTGCCCACAGGCCATCAATGCGCGTTTCACTGAATCCGCAGTTCCTACAATATGATCCGCTATATGACTCTGGTGTCAATATAGGATATAACAATCGAGAACAGACAGTAGGAATTGGGGAAAGTAAGAAGTATCTCTGGTATGCAGACCGAGAATATGGTGCATGTATCATTCAGTCTTTTGGCGACATGAGAAATCACAGATATCATGGATTATTCGGAACAATTTTAATCGAACCGGCAGGATCAAAGTGGTATCAGAATTCATCTCTTAAGAAAGCAATCTATGATGAAGAAGCTGTCATTGCGCCGCCGGATGCAGAGCATTTCCGCGAGTGTGTAGTATTGGTACAAAACGGAATTCGTCTGCTGGATAAAGAGAATAAGCTGATTCAGACAGCAGCAGGCGAAAGGGAAGAAGTAGATGCAGAAGATACAGGAGAAAAGGGATACAATTATCGCTCGGAAAGATATGCAAACAGACTAAAACGGGATTCAAGAATTGCGAAGATATTCAGCAGTAAAGTTCATGGTGATCCGGCAACCCCGTTATTCAGAGCTTATGCAGGAGATCGAGTCATCTTCCGTACGATGATGCCGGCTGATAAACCTAGAAATGTTGGATTTTGCATACATGGACATGAGTGGAAGGAGCAGCCAGAGGATTCTCATTCCAGAATCATCTCTGTACAAGGAGCAGTCAGCATCGGAAATACATTCAATCTGGAATTGAAAGAGGGTGCTTCCTGTCCGGGAGATTACCTATATCGGTCCGGAAGTCTGAAATGGGATGTAGAATCCGGTATGTGGGGAATCTTCCGTGTAATGAAACATGGAATTAAGAGAAAATGTAAGGATGTATGCCACAGAACTTTCGCATGCATCTGTGGAAAAAGGACTTGAATCTGAGGAGAAAAGTAGTATAATAGTCATGACAAAGGAGTCACATGTTTCTATGTGACTCCTTTTTATGTTAAATTGAAGGAACAAAGGAGATTGGAAAATGAAGGATTATACGTTTAAAGTACCTCAGGACATCGTGTTTGGAATGGGCTCATTAAAGAGACTGCCAGAATTGCTGGAAAAATGTGGTTCTAAAAAAATGATGATTATTTCTGACCATGGCCTGGAAAAATTAGGAGTTGTTGAGAAGATTCAGAAAATTGTTGAAGATGCGGGAATTGAGACTTGCACATTCCTTGATATTTTACCGAATCCAACGGTTGATATGGTGGATGCGGCAACGAAGATATATAAAGAGTCTGGAGCGACCAGTATTGTAGCATTAGGTGGAGGAAGTCCGATGGATGTGGCGAAAGCAGTTGGTGTACTGGCAAGGTATGGTGGATCTATTGTGGAATATGAAGGCGCACATCTGGTACCAGGTTCCATTGAACCAATCATTGCGATTCCAACTACGGCAGGAACCGGAAGCGAGGTTACTGCATTTTCTGTTATTACGGATACCTCCAGAAATTATAAATTAACAGTATTCAGTTACGAGTTGCTTCCAAAATACGCATTGCTGGATCCAGAGATGATCATGTCTGTACCACCATCAATTGCAGCATCTTGTGGTATTGATGCGCTGATCCATGCCTGGGAAGCATATACTTCTCTGGGAGCATCTCCATTCTCAGATGCGATGGCAGAAAAAGCTATGGAGCTGATAGGAGGAAATATCCGCCGATTCGTCGCAAACCGTCAAGATGAAGAAGCTGCCTGCGCGATGATGTCAGGAAGTATGTTCGCTGGTATTGCATTTGCATGGGCAAGACTTGGCAATGTCCATGCTATGTCCCATCCGGTCAGTGCGTTCTTCGGTGTTCCACATGGCGTGGCGAATTCGATTCTTCTTCCAGTCATTGTAGAATATAATGCACTTGCAGATCACGGCCGGTATGAAAAGATCTACAATTACATCCGTGAGAAAAAGGAACCTGTTTCTGATTTCAGACCGGAGATGCTGGTAGAAGAGATTAAGAAGCTGAATGCGGATCTTGGAATTCCAAAGACATTATCAGAGGTTGGTGTGACAGAAGATAAGATTCCACAGATGGCGGCAGATGCAATGAAGAGTGGTAATATTGCTGCTAATCCAAGACAGTCTACATTAAAAGATATTGAGATGCTGTATCATAAAGCAATGTAACATTGGAAATCTATGGATCAGATTTCGAGAAAGTGAATACAGAAATGGCGCCAGGGGTAGAACTTGGCGCTGTTTTTATGTTATACTGTTACAGTGCGTTCAATCTAATGTGATGCAAATGATAAAAGCAGGGAGAAAGAATATGCATAGAAAAATATTAAAGCAATTAAGTATTATTTTGTGTCTTTGTCTTATAGCAGAGTTTATCGTTTCGCTGCTTCCGATTACATTTCCAAGCAGTGTCATGGCGATATTGATACTTGCATTGTTACTAGGAACAAAGACACTAAAAGAAGAACAGATTCAGGAGACAGGAGATTTTCTGCTGTCCAATATGGCGTTAGTCTTTGTGCCGTTGTCAATAGGAATGATTGAGGATCTAGAACTTTTAAAAGGGCAGATCGTAGGGTTTGTTGTGGTTGTGATGATCTCATTGGTTCTGACATTCCTTGGAACCTATGCATCTGTGAGGGCTGTTCAGATCTGTATGAAAAAAATAGGAGAAAAAGGAGAAAAGAATCATGAGTGAAATCTGGTCAAATCCTTTGTTTGGTGTGTTGTTAACTGTCTTTTCCTTCTATATCGGCGGACAGGTGTCGAAGAAAATAAAATCACCGATTGCAAATCCGCTTTTGATTGCCATGGTAATCTGTGTTCTTGTGATGAAGGTGTTACATATCTCTTACGATGATTATATGGAAGGAGCACAATTTGTATCCATGTTTCTTGTACCGGTGACTGCGATGCTTGGGTTGTCCATCTACAGGCAGCGGGCGGTTCTGAAAGAACAATTTTTCCCAATTGTAATCGGATGCCTGCTTGGAAGCATCTTGTCGATGGGAAGTACAGTAATCTTGTGCCGTATGCTGGTAATGCATGAGGAGATGATATATTCGCTACTTCCAAAGTCTGTGACCACGGCGATTGCCCTGGATGTATCGGAGCAATTAGGCGGATTAAAATCCATCACGATGATGGCAGTGATCATCTGTGGAACTGTCGGTGCAATCATCCATCCGTTTTTGATCAAATTATTTCGTCTCAAAGATCCAGTGGCAACAGGTGTTGCTTTTGGGACCGCAAGTCATGCAATAGGAACGGCGAAAGCACTCGAGATTGGAGAAGTAGAAGGTGCAGTCAGCGGAGTCGCAATGGGGGTTGCTGGAATTTGCACGGTTATCATTGCATTATTTCTGTAAAAGATATAATATATAAAATATATGAACACTGATGAAAAATTAGATGGAGGTACAATATGAGAGTTGCGATTATCACAGCGAACACTGATATATACAGAGGAAATGAAGAAAATAAGAGTGGAGAAGTGATTAAGAAGATCGTGGAAGAAGCAGGACTTGAGATTGTATTTATGAGAGCTCTTCCAACAGATAGAGAAGTGTTATCAACAGTCATGGAGAGATTGGCAGATGGGCATCTGACAGACCTTGTCCTGACGACAGGCGGAGCTGGATGCGGTCCGGAAGACTGTACACCGGAAGCAACCATGGATGTGGTAGAAAGACCGCTGCTTGGCATTCCGGAAGCTATGCGTGCCCATACCATGCAGCTGACAAAGCGTTCTATGCTGAATAGAAGTACAGCTGGTATCCGTAAGGATGTATTGATTGTTAATCTGCCGGGTAAGCCGCAGGCAGTTAAGGAAAGTCTCCGTTATCTGCTTCCAGAGATCATGCATGCAGTAGATGTCATTCAGGGAGAGGCTTAAAAGAATGCGTATTACTTATTTGAACCATAGTGGATATGTGGTGGAAGAGAAAGATATTGTCCTGATCTTTGATTATTATAAAGGATATCTTCCTCCAATTACAGAAGAAAAGAAAATCTATGTATTTGCCAGCCATGTTCATTATGATCATTTTAAAAAAGAAATTTTCCAATGGGCAGACAGGTATAAGAATATACAATATATTTTGTCAGATGATATTATGGCGGAAGGACCGGATGGCAAGACTATTTATATAGGGCCTCGTCAGGAAATACAAGTAGATGAGTTACAGATTAGAACGCTTCGCTCTACCGATGAGGGTGTAGCGTTCTTTGTACGCTTTCGTGACAAAGTGATCTATCATGCCGGAGATCTGAACTGGTGGCACTGGGAAGAGGAAAGTGAAACTTATAATCTGATGATGAAGCGAATGTTTCAGAATGAGATCGGGAAGATAGAGGGAGAGAGGATAGATGTGGCTTTTGTGCCGCTGGATCCGAGGCAGGGCGAACAATATTACTGGGGACTTGATTATTTTATGAAGCATACGGATACAAGATGTATCTTCCCTATGCATATGTGGGAAGATTATGATATATATGAACGTTTGATGGAGAATCCGGCTGCGGAAGAATACAAAAATCGAGTGATGCATGTGATCCGACCACAACAGGTGTTTGAAAGGAGTATGTAAATGCAGGTAAAAATATATACAGATGGCGCTGCCCGGGGGAATCCGGATGGACCAGGAGGATATGGAACAGTTCTGGAATATGTAGACTCAAGAGGAGAACTGCACACAAAAGAAATCTCCCAGGGATATCAGCGTACCACGAATAACCGGATGGAACTGATGGCAGTGATAGCCGGGCTGGAAGCTTTGAACCGGTCATGTGAGGTAGAACTTTACTCAGATTCCAAATATGTCGTGGATGCATTTAATCAGCATTGGATTGACGGATGGATGAAAAAGGGATGGAAGAGGGGAAAGAATGAACCGGTCAAGAATGTCGATCTGTGGAAACGTTTATTAAAAGCAAAGGAACCTCATCATGTTACATTTATCTGGGTAAAAGGTCATGATGGACATCCTCAGAATGAACGATGTGATACATTGGCGACAACGGCGGCTGATGGGAATGATCTGATCGTGGATGAGGGAATTGCAAAATAAGAATTGTATTTTAAAATAAGATGTGATATAGTAACCAAGGCAAGTAAGACAAGTAATCGCAGCTGTAAGTGCCGAAAGGCAGCAGGTGAGGAAAGTCCGGGCTTCACAGGGCAGGATGCCGGATAACGTCCGGTGGAGGCGACTCCAAGGAAAGTGCAATAGAAATGAACCGCCCGTGCAGAAGACTCCTTCTGCACAGGTAAGGGTGGAAAGGCAGTGTAAGAGACTACCGCCTTGCTGGTAACAGCAGGGGCATATGTAAACCCCATCCGAAGCAAGACCGGATAAAGACAATGTGGCGGCCCGTCACGTCTTAGGTAGGTCGCTGGAACCCATCGGCAACGGTGGGTCTAGATAGATGATTACTCAACGACATAACCCGGCTTATCGTCTTGCTTGCTTTTTATTTTCGATTGCCATCGTATTTTTCTTCACAGTACATGCATCGATAGATTTCTTTTTCAGGATCGGTCAATACGAATACGTGGTCCAATTCCTGCTCAATAGAGGTAATGCATCTTGGATTCTTGCATCGGATGATGTTCGTAATCTTTTTTGGAAGATGCAGGGATTTCTTCTCTACAATCTCAGAATCCTTAATAATATTAATCGTGATATTGTGGTCGATGAATCCTAATACATCCAGGTCAATAAAATCAATTGGGCATTCAATCTTCATAATGTCTTTTTTGCCCATTTTACTGCTTTTTGCGTTTTTAATAATAGCAACACAGCAGTCTAATTTATCTAAGTGAAGGTATTTATAGATTTCCATACTTTTGCCGGCCTGAATATGATCTAATACAAATCCCTCTTCAATACGTCCTACATTCAAAGTGTTATTTACCATGTTCATATCCCCCTATACTTCGATTTCTAACAATGTCAATATCAATGCCATACGAATATATACACCATACTGGGACTGCCTAAAATAAGCTGCTCTTGGATCATCGTCAACTTCAACAGAGATCTCATTGACACGTGGCAGTGGGTGGAGAACATACATGTCTTCTTTGGCCAGCTGCATTTTCTTGGCATCCAGAATATAGAAGTCCTTCATTCTTACATAGTCTTCTTCGTTGAAGAAACGTTCTTTCTGTACACGAGTCATATAGAGTAGATCCAGATTCGGAATTGCATCCTCCAGACGAACAACTTCTTCATATGGAATATGATTCTTGTCCAGAACATCGGAGCGGATATAGCTTGGAAGTCTTAATTCTTCCGGTGAAATCAAAACAAATCTGATGCCCGGATATCTGACTAATGCATGAATCAAAGAGTGAACCGTACGGCCAAACTTCAAGTCCCCACAAAGACCAATGGTCATATTGTCGAGATGACCTTTTAGACAACGAATGGTCAATAAATCGGTCAGTGTCTGGGTCGGATGCTGATGCCCGCCATCGCCTGCATTGATTACAGGGATTGTAGCATGCTTGCTGGCTACCATAGGTGCGCCTTCTTTTGGGTGGCGCATTGCACAGATATCTGCATAACAGGAAATCATACGGATGGTATCGGATACACTTTCTCCCTTGGCGGCAGAACTGGAATCTGCAGATGAAAATCCGAGAATGCTCCCGCCCAGATTCAACATGGCAGCTTCATGACTTAATCTTGTTCTTGTACTTGGTTCATAGAAGAGGGTCGCTAATTTCTTCCCCTCACAGGCATGCGCGTATTTCGTTGGATTGGCTTCAATATCAACCGCCAGATCCATTAATTTGTCTAGTTCTTCCACGGAAAAATCCAGTGGACTCATCAAGTGTCTCATAATAACCTCCCACATCGAAAATCTTTCATACATCATATAATAAATGCGAAAGATTTTCAATGTTTGTTGAGAATTTTTTCGAACAACAGTCCAGCGCCGAACCATAGAGGTGCATAGTCCAGTCGTATCAGACCATCAATATTTAACGGAGCATTACTATAATCCCATGGGCAGGCATTATGTTTCTTCAGAAAAGAGCCTGTGACATATTCTCCAATAAAAATACAACATGTATAGACCCCTCCTCTTAACCATATACTCTTTCCTTTTAATCGCCTGCAGATTGGAGATAGAAAGCTAGCCATTCCGTAGATGGGGAACATCCAGATAGAAGTATTCCCAGTAAGTTTCGGATTGTCTTCACGAAGAGAACGAAGGCCGGTAAAAAGGATTTCCATGCACCAGCCAGCAGTTCCACAAGTTAAAAAATTGTGTCTCATAACAATAAGTATGCCAATGGAAGGTGGATTTTATGCGAAAAATGTATTATAATACAGATTAGTTTGTGTAAAGGAGATTGCCAGATGTCGACATTAGAGGAATTAAGAGAGAAATTAGATCAGGTAGATGATCAGATCGTAGAGTTATATGAGCAAAGATCAAAACTTACCGAAGAGGTGGGAGAATATAAGATTCGTAACGGGATTAAGGTATTTGACCGTCAGCGGGAACATGATAAATTACAGAATGTAGCAGCAAAAGCAACTACGGATTTTAATAAAAAAGGGATTCGGGAAATATTTGAACAGTTGATGTCTATCAGTCGTAAGAAACAATATCAGCAGCTGGTGGAAGCCGGAGCACTTGGCCGTCTTCCATTTATTGAGGTAGACAGCCTGAATGCAGAACATGCAAGAATTGTTTTCCCGGGTACAGAAGGAGCTTATAGTCAGGCTGCAATGCAAGATTATTTTGGAGAAAACTGCAATAGCTTTTATGTGCGGACATTTCGAGATGCCATGGAGTCTATCGAAGAGGGGGCAGCTGACTTTGCAGTGCTTCCAATTGAAAATACAACAGCCGGAGCTGTAGATGAGATGTATGATCTGCTGGTAGAATTTGAAAATTATATCGTAGCAGAAACCATTATTCCGATCACGCACACGTTGTCCGGACTCCCAGGAACGAAATTGTCAGATATTGAACGGGTATATTCGAAAGGTGTTGCATTGATGCAGGCATCCAGATATCTGGATGAACATAGTGATTGGCAGCAGATCAGTGTTGCAAACACCGCGATTGCCGCAAAGAAGATCCTTGATGAACAGGATATGACTCAGGCGGCGGTCTGCAGTGCATATGCTGCAAAGGTACATGGACTGGAGCTCCTCGAAGATAATATCAATGATAATCCAAATAATTTTACAAGATTTATCGTTGTTACAAATCAGAAGATATTTTTGAAAGATGCGAAGAAGATCAGTATCTGCTTTGAAGTGCCTCACGAAAGCGGATCTTTGTACCATTTACTTTCGCATTTTATCTATAATGATCTGAACATGAGCAAGATTGAGTCCAGACCAATTGAGGGAAGAAACTGGGAATACCGTTTCTTCGTTGATTTTGAAGGTAACCTTGCTGATGCGGCTGTGAAAAATGCAATCCGCGGACTGAGAGAAGAGAGTCGCAGTCTTAAAATCTTAGGAAATTACTAAGCGGAAGATGACATATAGAGAAATACCAGGGAGTGACGAAGATGAGAACAAATGAATTGATGCTATACAAACATATGGAAGACGGACAGATTCTTCAGGATATGACGTTTCTTATGGAAAATTATGACAACGATTATTACAATCAGGAAGACTTGAAAGGATTATTATTCGAGTCTGTCAATGAGATATTGGAAATGGCAGTGAGTCATGGATTTGAAGGAAATCTGTGGCACAATTATCTGACCTATCTGTTGGCAAGCCATGAAAATGCTTACAGTACTTCTTGTGAAATTGTTGGAGAAGTGGAAGGAAGCATTAATCAGGTAGCTTTACATGATTTTGCCATTTTTAAAGAATTATTTGATTATAATTTTAAGGAGTTGGAAGAGGCACTGGATGCCAAATGTCTGTCAATTCTGATGGAATATCAGGGAACTAGTGGGTATGGTAAGGTATTTAATCGAAGAGTCCGTGACAGAATCTGTGATCTTAGCAGAAGCCTTGCAAAGACAAAAGATGTAGAGGAATTTAAGGCAACTCTTACACAGTTTTATAAAGAATTTGGGGTAGGTAAGCTTGGACTTCATAAGGCATTTCGTGTTGAACATACAGAAGAAGGTGCACAGATCGTTCCAATTACAAATATTGCACATGTACATTTGGACGATTTGATTGGTTATGAACTTGCAAAAAAGAAATTGATAGACAATACCAAGGCATTTGTAGAAGGAAGAAAGGCGAATAACTGCCTGTTGTTCGGTGATGCGGGGACTGGTAAATCTTCATCCATTAAGGCTATTTTGAATCAGTATTATGATCAGGGACTTCGAATGATTGAAGTGTATAAGCATCAGTTTCAGGATCTGAATGATGTGATCGCACAGATCAAAAACCGTAATTATAAGTTCATTATCTATATGGACGATCTCTCTTTTGAAGAGTTTGAAATTGAGTACAAATATCTGAAAGCAGTAATTGAGGGAGGTCTGGAAAGAAAGCCAGAGAATGTTCTGATCTATGCAACTTCTAATAGAAGACATCTGATTCGTGAGACCTTTAAGGATAAGGAAGATCGGGATGAGGAACTTCACACCAATGATACCGTGCAAGAGAAACTGTCGTTGGTTGCAAGATTTGGTGTGACTATTTATTTTGGAAAACCGGACAAGAAGGAATTCCAGGAAATCGTACGCCAGCTGGCAGCAAAGAATGGTATTGAGATGCCAGAGGAAAAGCTTCTGTTGGAGGCTAATAAGTGGGAATTAAGCCACGGTGGATTGTCTGGAAGAACTGCACAGCAGTTCATTGACTATCTGGCAGGAACTCAGTAAAAAACAAAAGGTATAAGATGAGAGTCAAGATAGAGTTATGGGGAAGAATCTGACAGAAGGAAATGTCTCGAAAACAATGCTGTTGTTCTCGGGACCGATGATATTGGGAAATCTGTTACAACAGTGTTATAATATCGTGGATACGATAATCGTAGGGCAGGTCCTTGGCGCTGAGGCATTGGCAGCTGTAGGAGCTGCCTATACTTTGATGACGTTTTTGACTTCTATATTAATAGGAATGTGTATGGGAAGTGGAACGTTATTTTCGTTTTATTATGGAAAAAGGGATTATGAGCGGCTGAAGGATGGAATAGTGGCATCTTTCCTTTTAGTCGGTGGAATATCTGTACTGATGAATATCCTGGTCTTTGTAAAGATAGATTTTATCTTTAGATTCTTAAATATTCCAGATTCTTTAATGGGTATGATGCATGATTACGTCTGGAGCATCTTCTGGGGAATCTTCTTTGTGTTCTTATATAATTATTATGCGTTTTTACTCCGTGCAGTGGGTGATTCTGTGACACCACTTTGGTTTCTGGGAATTTCCTCTGTATTGAATGTTCTTCTGGATGTGATATTTGTCATGAAATTGCATTGGGGAATTGAAGGAGCAGCATTTGCCACTGTATTTTCACAGATAGCTGCAGGAATCGGAATTGCCATATATACATGGTGGAAAGAGCCTGGGATTCGAATCAGCATTCGAAGGGCACGCCAGTCTATGGGACGGATGCCGGAAATGGCGAGATATTCTTTTGCATCCAGTATCCAGCAATCTGTGATGAATTTCGGAATTTTGCTGATTCAGGGTCTGGTGAACAGTTTTGGAACGATTGTTATGGCGGCTTTTGCAGCGGCAGTAAAAATAGATTCTTTTGCATACATGCCGGCACAGGAATTCAGTAATGCTTTCTCTATCTTCATTTCGCAAAACCATGGCGCGGGAAAAGAGGACAGAGTAAAAAAGGGCGTCCGTTCAGCAGTTATGATATCTGTGCTTTTTTGTATCATCGTGTCTGTAATGGTATTTATTTTTGCGGCTTATCTGATGATGATATTCATCAGTCCGCAGGAGAAGGAGATTATTCAGGTCGGTGTAGGATATCTTCGGGTAGAGGGAAGTTTCTACTGTGGCATTGGAATCCTGTTCCTTCTATATGGATATTATCGTTCTATCGGAAAGCCGGAGATGTCAGTAGTCTTGACGGTGATATCTCTGGGCACACGAGTCGTATTGGCATATATACTGGCTCCTGTTCCAGAGATTGGAGTATGGGGAATCTGGTGGGCAATTCCAATCGGATGGCTGTTGGCAGATGTGACAGGATTCATAGTAATGAGAAAGATAAAAAGATCCGTACGTATCAGATAATCTGAAAAAGCTGTGCAGTTAATCTTGCACAGCTTTTATATTGGATATATCAGAATCAATCATTAGAGAATAGTTCGTATAGTATACCACAAAGCCAGGTTTGGCACCGTTAGGTTTTTTGACATGTTTTTTCTCTACGTAGTCAATCTCTACTTTATCACTGCCACGGTTCTTAGAGTAGTATGCAGCTAATCGCCCTGCTTCTTCAAATGTACGATCCGGAAGTTCATCACCGTTGGTTTTTACGATCACGTGAGATCCCGGAGCACCTTTCGCATGGAACCACCAGTCGTTTCCAGAGGCAAAAGAAAAGGTCAGTTCGTCATTCTGGAGATTATTCTTTCCTACATACATATGATAGCCATCGCTGGAGATATAATGCATTGGCCTACTGGTAAGCTTAACCTTCTTTTTAGAATATTTCCTGCGGATATAGCCGGTTTGTATGAGTTCTTCTTTAATCTGTGCGAGATCTGCCTCGCTCCTGGCAATATCAAGAGAGTTGCTAATAGATTCCAGATATTGAATATCATCTGCGGTTTCTTGAATCAGTCCTGTCAGTGCTTCGTAAGTTCTCTTTTGTTTGTTATATTTCCCAAAATATTTCTGTGAATTTTCTTGTGGTGTTTTGGTAGGATCCAAAGGGATGGTAATCTCCTGGTTCGTGTAATAATTTAGCGCAGTTAATTCCTTTGAGCCAGAGGGAAGATTGTAACCATAAGTGTTGATTAATTCACCATATACTTTATATTTTTCACGGTTTTCCGTATCTTTTAACTGTTTTGTCTGAAGATCGTATTTTTTACGATTCCGTTCCAGCGAAGTCTGAACTACGTGACGTAAATCAGCGCTTTTCTGGTGAATGCGGGTCAATGTGTTCTTAGTAGAATAATACGTAGCAAGCACTTTTGAGATAGAATCATATTCTTTTTCTGTGTACTCTTGATAATGAGAAAGGGGGAGAGCACTGAATTCTTTCGGTTCATTTCTATTATAATAGATTGTTGGATGGAAATTGCCGGATTTAACATCTTCTATATAATAGATAAATTGTCGATATAAATGAGTCAGTACATCTTTGGAAAGATTATTAGCGCTTATTCCTGAGTCTAAAGCACCCAGATAACAGATTTCCTCTGCAACAACAGGACTTATACCAGTAAAGCTGGTATAGATTGTCTTACTGAGAGGCATTGGTTTATTTTGTAGAATCGTGATAAAAGCTTCGAGATCTACAGTTAAGGGATCTTGTTTTGACATTGTATCAGGAATGAAGTATTGGCGTCCCGGCAATACTTCACGAATGGAACTCATTTGAGCCGATACATGCTTAATGCTATCAATAATCATTCCATTATCATCACAAAAGATGATATTACTGTGCTTTCCCATGATTTCTATAATAAGTTTTTTCTTGCACAGATCACCAAGTTCATCCAAGTGTTCAATATCCAGATGAATAATTCGTTCTAATTTAGGTTGAGAAATACAAGTGATGCGCCCGTTACCAATATGTTTCCGAAGAAGCATACAAAAATTAGGCGCAGTCATAGGACTTGGTTTGTTCTCGTCGGTTAAATATATCAAAGGAAGGGAAGCGCTGGCCGAGATATAGAGGCGCTTTTGTCCTTGTGGTGTCTTGATTGTAAGCAGCAATTCGTCAGGTTCCGGCTGGGCAATCTTGGCAATTCGCCCATCGACAAGGTTCGATTGTAATTCCTGAACGATTGCAGCAACAGTTATTCCGTCAAATGCCATAATATGGTTCCTTTCTACTAAGATAAAGTCCGTAGTGCATTTGCCCTATGCAGACCAGATAGGGCCCACAGTGCCAGCTCAAGAACAAAGTTCTTTCGCTGAGGGCATTCGCCCTATGCAGACCAGATAGGGCCCACAGTGCCAGCTCAAGAACAAAGTTCTTTCGCTGAGGGCATTCGCCCTATAAAAACACATAGTCTCATAAAATCCTGCTGGCAGGATTTTATGTTCCTAAGTGTTTTTGCACTGTTCATTGCTATATCATAACATAGTTGACGGGATTTGCCAAATGACTTATAATAAACAATGGCGTAAGTGCCGATTGTTACAAATATATTAGAATTAGAAGAGGTCCATAATATGATAAAAAGTATGACAGGATTTGGACGCTGTGAGGTGTCTGATGGGGAGCGGAAGTTTACTGTGGAGATGAAGGGGGTAAACCATCGTTATCTTGATGCCAATATTCGTATGCCAAAGAAACTGAATTTTTTTGAAAGTGCAATTCGTAATTTATTAAAGAAAAGTGTTCAGCGAGGTAAGGTTGACATTTTTATTACCTATGAGGATTTGTCTGAAAGTCAGGTTTCTTTGAAGTATAATGAGAAGCTTGCAGAGGAATATCTGACCTATTTTAAGAAGATGGAGGAATCGTTTTCTCTGGAAAATGATATTCGTGTTTCTACACTGTCACGATATCCGGAAGTGTTGACAATGGAAGAGCAGCTGATGGATGAAGAAGAATTGTGGAATGGACTGAAAAAGGCTCTGGATGGTGCGATCAAGCAGTTTGTTGAGACCAGAGCGTTGGAGGGTGAGAACCTGAAGACGGATATTATCAATAAGCTAGACGGTATGTTGAAACTGGTGGACGTTATTGAGGAACGTTCTCCGCAGATTGTGGCTGAGTACCGAGAAAAGCTTGAGACGAAGGTACATGAATTGTTAGAGGATACTCAGATTGAAGAGGGGAGGATTGCTGCAGAAGTAGTGATATTTGCGGATAAGATATGTACAGATGAGGAAGTGGTCAGACTCCGCAGCCATATCTTACATATGAAAGAGACACTCCAGTCTGAGGAAAGTGGAATTGGACGTAAGCTTGATTTTATTGCGCAGGAGATGAATCGAGAGGCGAATACGATTCTGTCAAAAGCGAATGATCTGGAAATCTCCAATATTGGAATTGATTTAAAAACAGAGATTGAAAAGGTCAGAGAACAGATTCAGAATATTGAGTAGTGAAAAGAGGGGATAAATTCATGAGGGAAAAAGGAATTCTTATTGTTGTATCTGGATTTTCTGGTTCCGGTAAAGGGACCATTATGAAAGAAATGATGCGTCAGTACGATAATTATGCGTTGTCCATATCTGCCACTACAAGAAATCCGCGTCCGGGTGAAGAAGATGGTCGTGAATATTTTTTCAAAACAGTGGAAGAATTTGAAAAAATGATTGCGAAAGATGAATTGATAGAGTATGCTAGATACGTGGATAATTATTATGGGACGCCGCGAGCATATGTAGAAGAACAGTTAGATGCTGGGAAGGATGTTATCCTTGAGATAGAGATTCAAGGGGCCTTGAAAGTGAAAGAGAAGTTTCCGGAGACGTTGTTATTGTTCGTGACACCACCGACTGCAAAGGAATTACGCAATCGTCTGGTAGGACGAGGAACGGAGACCATGGATGTGATTGATTTCCGTATGAACCGTGCCAAAGAAGAGGCTGAGGGCATGGATCAGTATGATTATCTGATCATTAATGATGTACTTCAGGATTGTGTTGAACAGATGCATCGGATTATCCAGGGAGAACACAGAAGAAGTTTTCGTAATATAGAATTTATAGAGAATATGAAAGCAGAATTGAAAGGAGAATAGTGTATGTTACACCCATCTTACACAGATTTAATGAAGGTAGTAAATAAGGATGTAGAAGAAGGCGAAACAAAAGTTGTTAACAGCCGTTATTCTATTGTTATGGCTACTGCCAAGAGAGCAAGAGAGATTATTGACGGAGCTATGCCGCTTGTGCCTGTGAAGGACAGCGAAAAACCGTTATCTATCGCTATTGATGAACTGAATCAGGCCAAGATTAAAGTGGTTGGAGAAGAAGAGTAAGAGAATCATATACGGTTTGACGTGAATATAAGGCAGATGCCGTGAGGTATCTGCCTTTCTTCACAATAATTGGGAGGAGGAAAGAATGAATATATTATTTATATCTCTTGGCTGCGATAAGAATCTTGTGGATTCGGAAGTAATGCTTGGACTTTTAGATGCAAAAGGATATCAGATGGTAGATGATGAGACATTGGCAGATGTTATTGTGGTCAATACTTGTTGTTTTATCCATGATGCAAAGGAAGAGAGTATACAGACGATTCTGGAAATGGCGCAGTATAAGACGAAGGGAAGATTGAAGGCATTGATTGTGACTGGATGTCTTGCTCAGAGGTATCAGAAAGAAATTCTGGAAGAGATACCAGAAGTAGATGCTGTGCTTGGAACAACATCTTATGATAAAATTGTAGAGACAGTGGAGGAAGCCCTTGCAGGTAATGGACATTTGGAATTGGCAGATGTTGATGCATTGCCTTTAGTAGATGTAAAGAGATTGGTAACAACGGGCGGCCATTATGCATATTTAAAGATTGCAGAAGGATGTGATAAGCATTGTACTTATTGTATCATTCCAAAGATTCGCGGCAATTACCGAAGTGTACCAATGGAAAGGCTTTTAAAAGAAGCAGAAGAATTGGCTGAACAGGGAGTAAAGGAACTGATCTTGGTAGCACAGGAGACGACTTTATATGGAAAGGATCTTTATGGGGAAAAGTCTCTGAGTAAGTTGTTGCGTGAATTATGTAAAATAAATGGTATCCGATGGATTCGGATTTTGTATTGTTACCCAGAAGAAATTGATGATGCATTAATTCAAGTAATGAAAGAAGAAAAGAAAATCTGTCATTATCTTGATCTTCCGATTCAACATGCGAATGACACTATCTTAAAACGAATGGGAAGAAGAACTTCGAAACAGCAGCTGAAGAAGATTGTAAGAAAACTTCGCCAGGAGATTCCGGATATTGCTCTTCGTACTACTCTGATTACCGGATTCCCCGGTGAGACACAGGAACAGCATGAGGAATTGATGGAGTTTGTAGATGAGATGGAATTTGACCGTCTGGGAGTGTTTACTTATTCGCCGGAAGAAGATACACCGGCAGCGGAGATGTCGGATCAGATATCAGAAGAAGTGAAGCAAGAACGTCAGGCAGAACTGATGGAATTGCAGCAGGATATTGTATTTGATCAGGCAGAAGATATGATTGGACAAGAAGTTCTTGTCATGATAGAAGGAAAAGTTGCTGATGAAAATGCTTATGTAGGACGGACCTACAAGGATGCACCAAATGTAGATGGGCTGATCTTTATAAATACTGATGAAGAACTGATGTCCGGTGATTTTGCTAAGGTAAAAGTAACTGGAGCATTAGAATATGATTTGATAGGAGAGTTGATGTAATGAATTTACCAAATAAATTAACTGTATTAAGAATAATTATGGTACCTTTTTTTGTGTTTTTTATGCTGACAGATGTAGGTGGATCTGCGAATAAGTGGATCGCCCTGGTGATTTTCTGTGTGGCAAGCCTTACAGATATGTTGGATGGAAAGATTGCCCGTGCAAGAAATCTGGTGACAAATTTTGGGAAGTTTATGGATCCATTGGCAGATAAGCTGTTGGTATGTTCTGCAATGATCTGTATGATTCCATCAGGGAAACTTCAGGCCTGGTTTGTAATTATCATAATTGCCAGAGAATTTATTATCAGTGGATTCCGCCTTGTGGCATCAGATAACGGAATTGTGATCGCTGCCAGTTACTGGGGGAAATTTAAGACCGTTTCTCAGATGTTTATGATTATTGTATTGATCATGGATCTCGGAGGTGTATTTGACGTGATTGGAACTGTGTTGATATGGGCATCCTTAATATTGACAATCATATCTTTGGTTGATTATATTGCAAAGAACGTACAGGTATTGACACAGGGAGGCATGTAAAAATGACAGTAGAACTGATTTCCGTAGGGACAGAGATTCTATTAGGTAATATTATCAATACGAATGCAGCCTATCTTGCGGAAAAATGTGCAATGTTGGGGTTATCTTGTTTTCATCAGAGTGTAGTAGGAGATAACGAAGAACGTTTGGAAGATACGGTCCGTCTAGCACTTTCCAGGGCAGATATCGTTATTCTAAGCGGAGGTCTTGGTCCAACAAAGGATGATCTGACAAAAGAAGTAACAGCAAAGGTATTTGGAAAAGAGCTACGTGAAGATACACATACAAAAGAAAGAATCCAAGAATATTTTCGCCAGGTACACAGTAACCAAGTAACTCCAAACAATTGGAAGCAGGCATTGGTCCCTGACGGTGCAATCGTGGTTGACAATCATAACGGAACAGCACCAGGACTCATATTAGAAGAGAATGGCAAGATTGCAATTCTTCTTCCTGGACCGCCAAATGAGATTAAGCCGATGTTTGAAAGAGACATTGCACCTTACTTGAATCGTCTGCAGCCTGAAGGAATCTATTCGAAAATGATAAAAATATGTTCCATCGGAGAGAGCAAAGTGGAAACGATGATTGCCGATCTGATGGATACACAGACGAATCCAACGATCGCACCCTATGCTAAGACTGGAGAAGTACATCTCAGGGTAACTGCCAAAGCAGCAGATGAGGAAGCTGCTAACGCATTAATTGCTCCTGTAATGGAAGAATTATTCCATCGGTTTGGCGATAAGATCTATACCACGGAAGAAAATATCTCTCTGGAAGAGGCAATTGTGAGAATACTTGAAGAGAAGAAACTATCGGTCACAACTGCTGAGTCTTGTACCGGAGGGCTTCTTGCAGGCAGGATCTTGAATGTAGCAGGAGCATCGAATGTATATAAGGAAGGTTATATTACTTATTCTAATGATGCAAAAGAACGTCTGCTGAAGGTAAAAAGAGAGACTTTGATGCAATATGGAGCAGTCAGTCCACAGACAGCCTGTGAGATGGTGCGTGGCGTCGCGGAAGCTACAGGGGCAGATGCAGCTCTAAGTGTGACCGGTATCGCAGGACCTGGTGGCGGAACCAAAGAAAAGCCAGTTGGACTTGTATACGTAGGATGTTATGTAAAAGGGCATGTCAGGGTAGAAGAATTTTATTTTACTGGCAATCGCGACAAGAATCGTGAATATGCGGTCGCAAGGGCTTTGACATTACTTCGTGAGGAATTATTGAAGTATCATGCCTAAGGAGGTTGAATCATGGAAATAAGAATGCTGCAACAATACGAGCTGCTGCCGGCACTTCATCTTGTATGGGATGTATTTGCAGATGAAATTGCACCTTCTTATACTCCGGAAGGTGTTGCTGAGTTCCAGAAGTTCATCAAATATGACAACATTTATACAATGTGCCAAAGAAGAGAAATATTCTTCTTTGGTGCATTTCAAGGTACAGAATTATGCGGTACAATCGCAGTCAAAAACGATGGACATATCAGTCTGTTCTTTGTAAGAAAACAGTATCGAGGAAAAGGCATTGGTCGGATGCTGTTTCAGTGTGTTTATAATTATTGTGCTCAGCAGCTTTGTGTCAAAACAATTACTGTAAATTCAGCGCCACAGGCAGTGCAAAAATATATACATCTGGGAATGCATGTGACTGCGGAAGAACAAGTAGTAAATGGTATTCGTTCTGTTCCATTAGAAATGTATGTGATTCCTGGGTTGGTAAGACCTGTAAAAAAGAAATCTAAAAAACCGATTATTATTGTAAGTATTATATGTATGGTCATAGTTATCGGACTGTTTGTTGGTGAAGTCAAACTGCTAAAAAGTATACAGAAGAATATCTATGATGTTCCAGACATTTATGAAGAATTTGCAGAAGAGCCAAATCACGAATATGATCTTCCAAATGAAGAAAAAGAAGATTCAACAGATGAAGAAAATCTACAAGGAATTGAATCAATTCCAGAAAAAATCGAAGAAAATTTGTCGTATGAAATAACGGAAGATACATACTCATTTTCTGATCGAGAAAAGGAATCTATGTTGATTGAATTCAATGTAACATATCCGGTCGTTCATGGATTACCAGATGCCGACATAGAAGAAAAAGTAAATAAAGCATTGAAGAATTGTGCAATGCAGACAGTAAATGAAATCTATAATAATCCTTCTAATACGATAAAAGAAAGAGTGATCAGCGAAAAAAATCCTATGCTGATAAGCTATGCAAAATATAAAGTATGTTATGCGTCAGATGACCTAATAAGTATCGCCTATGAAGATTATAATTACGAAGGCGGAAGCCAATATTATTCCCAGCATCTCAGAACATGCAATATCAATCCCAAAACTGGAGAAACATACCAATTAAAAGATCTGGTAGATATCAACGATGAAGTGATTGATCAATGGCTTCAAAATATGCGTGACGAAACAAAAAACGACAGCTTCCTGTCAGAATTAAGCAAAGAAGAAATCAAAAAAACCCTGGAAGGCGACAGCCTTGATGGCGTTTACATTGTCAATTATTACATGGATGAAGAAGGAGTTCAGGTAGGATACGATTTAAATTATAAAAAAGATGATTCCCATGATTTGGGATTTTCGTGGGTGACAGCAAAAATGTAAAAAAAGGGGACGTAGTATTTTTTGGTTTTACTACGTCCCCTTTTGAAAAATGTGGTGTACCCAAATGAAAAACAATTGACGAATGTAGAATAATGTGAGAAAATATAAATAAGTATGGTGTTAAAGATATAACAAGCCCTACGACAGAAAAATCATACATAGTTGAAAGGAGTTTTAAAATGATTTATTCACATGAAGTAGAAATGATGTGTCCGGTGGCTCAGGGTGCGAATCACGGACCAGCTCCGATTCCGGAAGAAGCAAAATGGGTACAGGCTAAAGAAGTAAAAGATATTTCTGGTTTTACACACGGTATTGGCTGGTGTGCTCCTCAGCAGGGTGCATGTAAACTTACTTTAAATGTTAAAGATGGTATTATTCAGGAAGCTCTTGTTGAGACAATCGGATGTTCAGGAATGACTCACTCAGCAGCCATGGCATCTGAAATCCTTCCAGGAAAAACTATTTTAGAGGCATTGAATACAGACCTTGTCTGTGATGCTATTAATACAGCAATGAGAGAATTGTTCCTTCAGATTGTATATGGAAGAACTCAGAGTGCATTTTCAGAAGATGGACTTGCAATTGGTGCTGGTTTGGAAGACCTTGGAAAAGGACTTCGTTCTCAGGTTGGTACAATGTACGGAACATTAGCAAAAGGTCCTCGTTATCTTGAAATGGCTGAAGGTTATGTAACAGGTATTGCTTTGGATGAGAACGATGAGATTATCGGATATCAGTTCGTAAGCCTTGGAAAATTCACTGACTTCATCAAAGCTGGTGATACACCTAACGATGCTTGGGAAAAGGCAAAAGGACAGTATGGACGTGTTGCAGACGCAGTAAAGATTATTGATCCTAGAAAAGAATAGACGCGATAAGCGGACAGAGAAGGATGACCTGGTCAGATGATTCATGCTTGTATGAAATCGGTAGACCGGGACAGGCTTTGAAGGCGCAACGCGCCACATGAACGAGGTTCATGTGTGTTCGTGGGAAGATTCAAAAGGTAACAAAAAAATCAGGAGGACAAGTAAATGGCTTTATTTGAATCATATGAAAGAAGAATTGATAAAATCAATGAAGTATTAGGAAGCTATGGTATTGCTTCCATCGAAGAAGCAGAGAAGATTACAAAGGATGCCGGCCTTGATGTATACAATCAGGTAAAAGGTATTCAGCCAATCTGTTTCGAAAATGCATGTTGGGCATATACAGTAGGTGCAGCAATTGCAATTAAAAAGGGATGTAAGACAGCAGCTGATGCAGCAGCAGCAATCGGAGAAGGCCTGCAGGCTTTCTGTATCCCAGGTTCTGTAGCAGATCAGCGTAAAGTTGGTCTTGGACATGGTAACTTAGGAAAGATGCTTCTGGAAGAAGACACAGATTGTTTCGCATTCTTAGCTGGTCACGAGTCATTCGCAGCAGCTGAAGGTGCAATCGGTATTGCAGAGAAGGCAAACAAAGTTCGTAAGAAACCACTTCGTGTTATCTTGAACGGACTTGGAAAGGATGCTGCAAAGATCATTTCCAGAATTAACGGATTTACATATGTTCAGACAGAATATGATTACTATACAGGAGAACTGAAAGAAGTTCAGAGAATCGCTTACTCTGACGGACTTCGTTCTAAAGTTAACTGCTATGGGGCGAATGATGTACGTGAAGGTGTTGCCATCATGCACAAAGAAGGCGTAGACGTATCTATCACAGGTAACTCTACCAACCCAACACGTTTCCAGCATCCAGTTGCAGGTACATACAAGAAAGAATGTATCGAGCAGGGCAAGAAGTACTTCTCAGTAGCATCCGGCGGTGGTACAGGACGTACACTTCATCCAGATAACATGGCTGCAGGTCCAGCTTCTTATGGTATGACAGATACTTTAGGACGTATGCACTCTGATGCACAGTTTGCAGGTTCTTCATCCGTTCCAGCCCATGTTGAGATGATGGGCTTAATCGGAGCAGGTAACAACCCGATGGTTGGTATGACTGTTGCAGTTGCAGTTTCCGTAGAGGAAGCCGCTAAAGCTGGAAGATTCTAATTAATAGCGTAAAATCAGTATTTTTAGAATGTTTTAACATTTTAAAAAATCAATAAATGCTAATACATTTGTTATTTATTTGTTAACGTATATTTGTTAATATATTTAAAGTGGGAGATGATGGATTTTCTCCCACTTACTTTAGTTTTTCAAGATTTTATCTTAACCATTCTAAATCACGGACTGTGTAAGTTGATTCTGTAATATCTTTTATTGAGTGTCTTGCCATTTCTTTTAGTGCATATTCATCGACATTCGTTTTTTTACATCTGGTTACAAATGTTTTTCTCGGATCATGAGGACGATGTTCCGGGTTGAGATGAAGTTCGCCGGTTACTTTCTTAAATCTATTCGCATATTTGTCGTAAGTAAGTTTCTATGATCCGGCATGAGTCTGCCCTTTGTTATTTAGCAAATATTCGCTTCCTATAGAAGCGGCAAAATCATAATTATTCTTTAAGAGTTCTATGATTTTGGTATGAATTGGAACTATGCGTTGTTTGCCAGCTGGCGTTTTTATTCCGGCTTTCATGTACCACTTTTCAAGATTGATTACATCTAATCTTAAAGCAGCAAGTTCTTCGGTCTCCATCCCATATAACATTGCATTATAATCTAATCTACGTATCTTACTTTCCCTACGTTTTTCCAGAGAATGTTCATCTCATCATCGGTAAATGGAATATGTGTTCTTGTTGCTTCTTCTTTCTCTTTACTGATATCATTAGAAATTTCAAATGTTCTAGCATAGTTCTTGTCTACAATTTTGTATCCGGGTACATAATCAAGCATAAGATTAAAAAGCGACTTGATTCTAGCTTTCGTCCCTGCGGTAGGAAAAATCTTTTCACCTTTTTTCTTTCCTTTGGTTTCAATTCTATATCCTCCCGCCATGCATCCCTTTATGTGTCTGGCCCTGATATCTTTCACCCTCATGTCATAAACAGAAAAGCAGTAAGCTCATGCTGACGTAATTGTTCTAATGGAATTATCAGCGATTTCTTGAAAGTATTGATCCGTCCAATTATCATAAACTTGTAAAAGGAAAATACTATTTTGTAAATGATAAGAATGAGTTTTGGTGGTATAATCCAGATACTGGTGAAATAAACCCATTGAGCCTTAAGTTGGATAGTAAAGAATAAGATATGATGATTTTTAAATGTATAAGCCTGTCAGCTTTTTGTAGCATGACAGGCTTAGAATAATTTAAATGTATTTGTCGATTAATTACATTTCAAGACATTCTTATAGAAGCTATCCATTTCTTTCTTAGTATTGAATACCGCAACATACATCTGATTACCCATCGCACCGGACAATACATCAGGAATCCGGTCGACCATCTTCAGGTTATCACCATATTTTTCAAGAATTTCTTCATGACTCAGCACGAAATCTTTTCCATCTCGACGCCCGGCATAAGCACAGTAAGCATGTTTGCCGTCTGGCAGAGTGGAGTGATCAAAGGCGATCATATCCGCCCAGATCTTGTATACATTGGTACTGTTAGCGTAATTCATCATATCAGGAGAAAATCCGCCGCAAGGACGCATGTTAACTTCCAGAGCCACAACATCGCCTTTCTTGCCCATTCCGTCGTGATCCTTTAGAAGACGGAAGAATTCAAAATGAACGAAACGGCTTTTTACACCGAAGCTTTTTACAGTAGCACGTCCGGCAGTACGTACATCCTCAGAAAGATTTTTCACAATATGATAGATAGAGTTATCAGAATTATTGACGATATCCATGATTGAATCTGGAGTTACGTTACCCGTCTCGAACATTGGATCGCCATTAGAATCGATGACAGCATCGTAAGAATTAACTTCTGCGTCGATAAACTCCTCCATGATGTATTGTGTATCAGCTACTTTCTCATTAAAGAACCGAAGAAGATCTTGGTCAGATGAAAGCTTAAAGGTATGGGATGCGCCAACACCATTGTCTGGTTTTACAATGACTGGATAACCAACGAGCTTAATAAAATCCTGACAATTTTCGACATTGTCAACCAGATGATAGCGGGCTACCGGGATTCCAGCCTTCGTGTAGAATTCTTTCATCTTTGATTTGTATTTAATACGAGGCATGTCTTCTGTGTGGAAACCGCTGGAGATATTAAAATCTGTACGCAACATTGCATCACGTTCCAGCCAGTATTCATTGTTAGACTCCAGCCAGTCGATCCGTCCGTATTTATAAGTAAAAAATGCAACGGCACGGTATACTTCATCATAATTTTCCAGACTGTTTACTTTGTAATACTCATTCAAACTGTTTTTTAATTCCTGAGATAATTCATCGTAAGGCTGATCGCCAATACCCAGAACATTAAGACCATTTTTCTTTAATTCCGCACAAAACTGCCAGTAGTTTGTAGGAAAGTTTGGAGAAATAAATATAAAATTCTTTGTCATTTGTGTTTACTCGCTTTCTTTTGTTGAACTATAACGTTACATAGAAAAAGAAACCCCTCTAATCTAACAAATATGGTACAAAATAAGTGACTTGTTTGTACCACCAGATCCAGTCATGGTAGCAGTCCATTCCCCAATAATCTACCCATGTATGGATACCCTTGTTTTTCAGAATACCATCCAACTGTCTGGTAGAATCCGGAAGTTCCCATGCTCCCTGCCCAACACAGATGGCTGACTTTTGTTCATTATACATAGAAATGTAAGGATGATCTAATGGCATATTTGCCAGATAATGAATTGGTGAATTGTTATAGACAAGATCATCCATGTAAGAACCGAATCCATATTCTGCAGTATAGATTCCGCTTAATGCTAATAGTCTGTCAAAGAGATCCGGACGTCGGAAATACAGGTTAGCGGCGTGAGTTGCCCCAAGACTACAGCCGAAGACCAATACACCCGGATAGCCGGTCCAGCCATTGCATTCATTCACCATATCACGCATAAATGGAACCATCTCATCCGTGATATAGCGTATCCAGTCCTCGTAGCGGCAGATTCTCCATCGAGGATCCCCTTCTTCATTAGACCATGTTTCCTGATCGATCGTATCAATGGAAAATACCATGACTTCTCCAGAATCAATCCATGGTGCCCATATGTCAGTCATATGAAAATTCTCAAAATCAAAGAATCGGCCGTTCTGACAAGGAATGAAGAGCACCGGACGACCGGCATGTCCATAGACCTTACATTCCATATCTTTATTAAGCGCTGGGCTGAATTGCTTAAAATATTGTACTTTCATAAGTTTCCTCCTGTTATTTCTGGTATAGCAGAGTATTCATGAAAAATGGAATCTGCTTTTCCCAGCTCGCTTCGCAGTGATCTCCGCCGGGAACAATCCGACAGTCAAGCATCACATGACGTTTTAAAAGCAGAGATGCCACTTTTCCAAATTGTTGTAACATGTTTGGATGGAAATGAATCTCTCTGGAACCATAATCCATGTAAACAACCGTATCTGGTTGGATCTTTGACCGTTTGGTCAATTGCTCGATTCTTTGAATATCTACCCAGAGGGATGGGGAGAGACAGGCTGCACGAGAGAAGTAGCGATTATATTCTAATACAGCGTACAGGCTCATCAGACCACCCATAGAACTTCCCGCGATAAAAGTATGCTCACGATCTGGCTGGGTAGGAAAGCGTTCGTCAATTTCTTCTTTAAATGTATGAATCAGCCATTCCATTGTCGTTCTGCCACGGCCAATAACTTTTCCAAAACGGGAATCGTTGAAAGAATATGGTGAATATTCTTCCAGCCGTCCATTGTTCGGACTATGATTACATTCTACCGCAGCAATGATCAGAGGAGTGGATGTGGCATCCATATATTCTTTCATTCCCCAGCTCTTGCCATAGGTAGCATGTGAATCAAAAAACACATTGTGTCCATCAAACATGTATAAAACTGGATAACGTTGATCTGAATCTGTATGACAAGATTCCGGTAGGTAGACATAGGCTTTGCGGGGGTCGTCAGCTGTCAGTTCCGGAATAGTAATGTCCCATGTATAAACCATATTAATACCTCCAATCTGTGTATTATTTTTTTATATAATACACCCATGATATCCAATTATTTAATATAGCACACTGTGCCATAGATGGCAAGAAAAGGTTGATTTTCCACACTTTTGCAGTTAGTTATGAACTGATATAGCTCGAAAGCTTTATAGAATAAGGCTTCCGAGCATTTTTTATTTTATATTTTTAACTTTTATATATAGCGTTTTATAACGTTTCGTGATATAATAAGTATTATATCGAAGGAGCTGAATTATGTACTTAAAAAAAACACCAAACACCCACGGACGCATTAGACTTTCTATCGTTGATAATTACTATGATAAAGTCAAGAAATGTTCTAGACAGAAGACGATTGAATCGATTGGTTTTCTCGACGAACTCCAAAAAATCTATGAGGATCCGATTGCCCATTTTCAGAAAAGAGTCGATCAATTAAATGAGGAGAAAAGAGCAAAACAAGCTCCTATCAACTTCACTTTCTATGATTCTGACCGCTTGTGCGTCGGTGACAGCTTACGAAAAAACTTTGGTTACGCTGCTCTTAGTAAGATTTATCATGAACTTGAAATTGATAAGTTCCTCATTCACCGTCAACGCTATACCAAGGAAAAATACGATGCCAACACGATCATGAAGATGCTGGTTTATTCCAGAATCCTTGCTCCTGCTTCAAAAAAAGCTTCTTTTGACAACCGTGAATGGTTCTTCGAAAAAAGTAATTACTCCCTTGATGACGTTTACAGATGCTTGGATTTCTTTCACAAACACAAGGAAAGCCTTCAAGTGTGGATGAACGACAGAATCAAGAAAAACTATGGAAGAGATACCAGCCTTATCTACTATGATGTGACGAATTATTACTTTGAAACAGATAACCAGACTGACTTCCTTCGTAAAGGAGTATGCAAGGAGCATCGTCCAAATCCAATCGTACAGATGGGACTTTTCATGGATAACAATGCACTCCCGATTACTTACGAACTTTTTCCAGGAAACACGAACGACTGTCTCACTTATCGTCCGAACTTTGGACGAATCAAAAAGCAGTTCGACCTTGGACGTGTCATCACAGTTGCCGATAAAGCCATGACAACAGGTGATAACATCTGGTATACCATCAACACACCAACCAAAGATGGTTATGTGTTCAGTATGTCCATCCGCGGAGCCACTCAGGAATTAAAGGACTTTGTATTAGATGAATCCGATTATATATGGCTCGGGAACGAATACAAGAGAAAATCCAGATACTACCCACGTACCATTAAAGTCACTGGTGTTAGTGGCAAAAAATTAGAAAAACAAGTAGATGAAAAACAGGTCGTATTCTGGAGTGAAAAATATGCAAAAAAAGCAAAAGCCGAACGTGAAGCGGCACTTGCAAAAGCCAGAGATCTTGCAGCACATCCCGGAAACTATACTCGTGCTACTTCTTATGGCGCAGCTAAGTATGTGAAAAAAGTAGAATACGACAATAAAACTGGCGAAATCCTTACAGCCTCCTCTATCCTGGATATCGATGAAGACAGAATTCTTGAAGAAGAAGCGCTGGACGGTTACTATGTACTGGTAACAAGTGAAATGGAAGAATCTGATGACAAGATCATCGATATGTATCGCGGACTTTGGAAAATCGAAGACTCTTTTAAACTTACAAAAAGCGAACTGGAAGCGAGACCAGTATACGTATGGACGAAAGAACATATCGAAGCCCACTTCTTAACCTGCTTTGTTGCACTTACGCTCATGAGAATCCTGGAAATGAAACTCGAAAACAAGTACAGTTCAGGACGAATCATCGAATCACTTTCAAA
>NZ_JAFBIX010000050.1 GCF_021531895.1 Faecalicatena contorta
ATTTTATCAATACAATTAAAAGTTTTGTGAAAAAAATAACTTTTGTTGAATAATATAGATGCATGTGTTAGTCTAATTTTAGAGACAAATGAATAATATTCTTCACAAAAAATTGGGAGTGAAAAATATTGTTCAAAAAATGTCAATGTCGGAACGAGCGACAGACTATTAACTTAGTGTAAGAGTAGGAGGTAGATTGAAATGAAAGTAGGATGCGTAAAAGAAATTAAGAACAATGAATTTCGCGTAGGTATGACACCAGATAATGCAAAAAGTTATGTAAATGCAGGTCATGAAGTTTATATTGAGAAAGGTGCTGGAATTGGTTCTGGATTTTCAGATGAAGAATATGCAGCAGCTGGAGCAAAGTTATTAGATACAGCAAAAGAGGTATGGGATATTTCTGAGATGATGGTTAAGGTTAAAGAGCCATTGCCAGAAGAGTATCCATTATTCCATGAAGGGCTTATCCTTTATACGTATCTTCATCTTGCAGCTGACAAACCGCAGACAGATGCGCTTTTGAATGGCAAGGTAAAAGGTGTTGCTTATGAGACATTATTTGACCCAAGAAATGGAGGCCTTCCACTTCTTGCACCAATGAGCCAGATTGCCGGACGTCTCAGTATCCAGGAAGGTGCTAAATATCTTGAAAAGAGATTTGGTGGAGAAGGTGTTCTTCTTGCAGGTGTTCCAGGAACTCCAAAGGCTAACATCGTAATCCTTGGTGGTGGTAATGTAGGAACAAACGCTTGTAAGATTGCAGTTGGAATGGGCGCTAATGTAACAATTATGGATATTAGCCTTCCAAGATTAGCTTATCTGGATGACCTTTTCGGAGCACGTGTTCAGACATTAGTTTCTACAGATGCTAATATTGAAAAAGCAGTAAAAGAGGCTGATCTTGTTATCGGTTGTGTATTGATTCCAGGAAAATCTGCACCGAAGATCTTTAAGAAGAAATATCTGAAAGAGATGAAACCAGGTGCTGTATTCGTAGACGTTGCAGTTGACCAGGGTGGATGTGGCGAGACAACAAAGGTTACATATCATGATGACCCAATCTTCGTAGAAGATGGCGTTGTTCACTACTGTGTAGGAAATATGCCAGGAGCAGTTCCAAGAACATCAACAATTGCTCTTACAAATGCTACATTAAGCTATGGTCTGCAGATTGCAAACAAAGGCTTAGAGCAGGCTTGTAAAGATAACGAAGTTATCTACTCTGCAATCAATACATATGATGGAAAACTGACCTGCAAGAACGTTGCAGACAGCTTCGATTGCTATGAATATGTAGATATCAAGACACTTTGCTAATTAATATTAAAATTTCCAAACTTAATTCCTTCAAAGTTGCAAAGGGGGCTTACAATTTAGGTTGTAAGCTCCCTTTACTTATGTTATATTATATATATAACAAAAGACACAAGGTTTAGAAAAAGGTGATACTATGCTGATAGAGATTGACTTTAATAGTGATGAAGCGATATACGTTCAGCTGCAAAATCAGATTATTTTGGGAATTGCGACAGATATGATACAAGAGGGAGACAGTCTTCCTTCGGTCAGACAGCTGGCTGAGACTGTAGGCATTAATATGCACACGGTGAATAAAGCATATGCAATTCTGAAGCAAGAAGGATTTATTCAGCTTGACAGGAGGAAAGGCGCAGTAATTGCGATTGATGTTGATAAAGCAAGAGCGCTTCTCGAAATGAAGGAACGAATGCGGATTTTATTGGCAAAAGGAAGATGCAAGAACATTTCGAGGGAAGAAGTGCATGCATTGGTAGATGAGATATTTGACGAATATGGAAAGGGAAAGACAGAATGAATTATACAGAACAGGCGAATAGTGTTTTGCAGATTGCAAAGAAGACTGCAAAAGATTTAAACCATCCCTATGTTGGAACGGAACATCTGCTTCTTGGATTGCGAAAAGTTTATAGTGGAGTTGCGGGACAGATTTTGGCCACGAATGGTGTGGATGAAGAGAAGATTTTAAAAATTGTAGATGAACTGGTATCTCAGACGGGAGACGTATCGGTAAAATATCAGCCGGAATTTAGTCCTAGATTGGAATATATTTTAGAGGAAAGTAAAACAGAAGCAATACATTCCCGTTCGGATAAGATTGGGACAGAGCATATGTTGCTGGCGCTAATGCATGATGCGGATTGTGTTGCTACACGTATATTACTTACTTTAAATATTAATATACAAAAGATGTACCAGGACATCTTGATGGTACTTGGATTGGATCCGAAGGAATATCAGGAAGATATGATGCAGGAGGGTGCATCGAAAAAAGAGGGGGTTCTAGAGCGATTTGGGACCGATTTGACGGTACGGGCCGAAGAGGGAAAACTCGACCCTGTAATTGGAAGAGAAGAAGAAATCAGTCGTCTGATGCAAGTGTTGAGTAGAAGAACGAAAAACAATCCTTGCCTGGTAGGAGAACCGGGAGTGGGAAAGACGGCAGTAATTGAAGGCCTTGCGTCGCGGATTGCATCTGGTGTTGTGCCGGAAGGAATGAAGGATAAGAGAATTCTTATGATGGATCTGGCGGCGATGGTAGCAGGCTCAAAGTATCGTGGAGAATTTGAAGAAAGAATGAAGCGGCTGATCCAGGAAGTGAAAGCAGCTGGTAATGTGATTCTGTTCCTTGATGAAGTGCATACGATTATCGGTGCAGGAGGGGCAGAAGGTGCGATGGATGCATCCAATATATTAAAACCTTCACTGGCACGCGGGGAGTTGCAATTGATTGGTGCGACCACGATAGCCGAATATCGTAAATATATTGAAAAAGATGCGGCTTTAGAGAGGCGGTTTCAACCAATAACTGTAGAAGAGCCAACAGAAGAACACTGCCTGGATATTTTAAAAGGTCTATGTGCAAAATATGAAGAGCATCATCATGTGATGATAGAAGAAGAAGCATTATGTGCAGCTGTTAGATTGTCGAGTCGATATATTAATGACAGGTTTCTTCCGGATAAAGCGATAGATGTCTTGGATGAAGCTTGCTCAAAAGTCAGCCTGCGAGGATTTAAAGTTCCTGAAAATATATATCGTTTGGAAGAGACTGTGTGTGAATTGTCAAATGAGTTGGAAGAAGCAATTCGCAATGGAAATATGCAGGAGGCTTCTTTGCTTCATAAAGAGCAGGAAGAGATAATGCAGAGGCTGGAGCAGATGAAGAAACGTTTTGAAAAAAGGAACGCCGGGAAAAAGGTTATAGTGACAGAAAATGATATTGCAGATGTTGTGTCACAATGGACAAAGATACCTGTACAAAGACTTGCGGAATCTGAAAGCGCAAGACTGAATAAACTGGAACAGACACTTCATAAACGTGTGATCGGCCAGGATGAAGCCGTTACTGCGGTAGCAAAATCAATCAAAAGGGGAAGAGTGGGACTTAAAGATCCGACACGTCCAATCGGTTCATTCCTGTTCCTGGGACCAACGGGTGTAGGCAAGACAGAATTGTCTAAAGCGTTGGCAGAAGCACTTTTTGGAAATGAAGAATCCATGATACGAGTTGACATGTCGGAATACATGGAAAAGCACAGCGTTGCAAAAATGATTGGTTCTCCGCCGGGATACGTGGGACATGATGATGGCGGCCAGCTTAGCGAACAGGTTAGACGACATCCATATTCAGTGATTCTGTTTGATGAGATTGAAAAAGCGCATCCAGATGTATTTAATATTCTTTTGCAGGTTCTCGATGATGGTCATATTACAGATTCTCAGGGAAGAAAAGTAGATTTTCGCAATACAGTGATCATTATGACATCAAATGCGGGAGCACAGGCAATTATTGATCCGAAAAAACTGGGCTTTAATGTGAAAGAAGATGAGGCTGGAGATTACAAGAGGATGAAGAATAATGTAATGAATGAAATAAAATTAATCTTCCGACCAGAATTTTTGAACCGTATTGATGAGATTCTTGTATTCCATCCGCTGAATAAAGATCAGATGAAAAAGATCGTGGGATTAATGTGTAGAGAATTGATATCTCGAGCCAAAGAACAACTGGGAATTCAGCTTATTATCAGAGATTCTGTGAAAAAGCATATTGTAGAAACGGGAACTGATCAAAAATATGGGGCGCGTCCGTTACGGAGAGCTGTTCAAAATCAACTAGAAGATAAATTGGCAGAAGCTATTCTTAGTGGGGAGATTAAACGGGGTTCCGAAGTGATAGTTGGAATGTCTAAAAAAGAAATAAAATTTGTCCCTAAGACTACAAATTAATATATTTTTGATATATAATAAGGGGTACAAAAGAAGAACCTTAGGAGGAGAAACAAATGGCAGCAGTGAAAGAACTTTTGAAAGCCGAAGCAGATGGAACACTTAGTTTTGGAGATTATACATTAGGCAGCAAAACAAAACTGGATGGATTCGAATTTCAGGGGGACTTATATAAGGTAAAGACATTTGCTGAGATTACAAAGTTAGAGAAAAACGGTATGTTTGTATACGAATCTGTACCGGGAACATCTGTTGAGAACTTTAAGGCAAGTGAAGATATTGTGTCGTTTAAAGTGTCAGGAACCAAAGATGCACAGTTTACTTTGGAATTAGAGGCGGATAGCGAATACGTTGTATACATGGATGATGTAAATGTGGGAGATATGAGGACTAATTTAAGTGGTAAGTTGAGTGTAAGTGCTGAATTAGAGCCTGATAAATCTGTTGAAGTAAAAGTAGTAAAAAAATAATGATAGTACCATAAAAGGGCTGCTGATTGCAGCCCTTTTTCTGAATAAAGAGAGATGTTGTTAGCTGACAAAATATATAAGTATCATTGAAACATCAGGAGAGAGATATGGCAAAAGCAAAGAAAAGTATTTTTTTCTGTCAGAATTGTGGACATGAAGAGAGTAAATGGCTGGGGCAATGCCCTGCATGTAAGGAGTGGAATACATTCGTAGAAGAAAAAGTGACTTCAATAAAGCAGGTGGCAGTAAAAGAACGTAAAGAGACGAAAGTAGTTACTTTGACAAGTATTACTACAGATGAAGATGAAAGGATGAAAACAGGAATTGATGAACTGGATCGTGTTCTGGGAGGAGGAATTGTACCGGGATCTTTGGTATTGGTAGGAGGCGATCCGGGAATCGGGAAATCAACTCTGCTTCTTCAGGTGTGTCAAAGACTGTCCGCAATGAATAAAAAAATATTATATATATCAGGAGAAGAGTCTCTGAAGCAGATCAAACTGAGAGCAAATCGAATGGGGACATTTGCAGAGACCTTATATCTTTTGTGCGAAACGAGCCTGGATATCATAAAAAATGTTATTGAACAGCAGAAGCCAGATATGGTCGTGATTGATTCTATCCAGACGATGTATAATGAAGAAGTGGAATCCGCACCGGGAAGTGTGTCGCAGGTAAGAGAATCTACGAATATATTTATGCAGTTGGCAAAAGGATTGAATATTTCTATATTTATTGTCGGACATGTAACAAAAGAAGGAACAGTGGCTGGACCACGTGTGCTGGAGCATATGGTGGACACAGTGCTTTATTTTGAGGGAGACAGGCATGCTTCGTATCGCATCTTGCGAGGAGTTAAGAATCGTTTTGGATCAACGAACGAAATAGGTGTGTTTGAGATGCAAAAAAGCGGTCTGGCAGAAGTGGAGAATCCATCAGAATTCATGCTAAGTGGAAAGCCTGAAAATGCATCTGGATCAGTCGTTGCCTGTGCAATGGAAGGAACAAGACCAATGCTTTTGGAAATTCAGGCGCTTGTATGCAGGAGTAATTTTGGAATGCCGAGAAGGACGGCGGCGGGACTTGATTATAATAGAGTGAACCTATTGATGGCAGTATTGGAAAAGAGAGTGGGACTTCCTTTGTCAAATTATGATGCATATGTAAATATTGCTGGGGGCATGAAAATGAATGAACCGGCGGTAGACTTAGGAATCGTGATGGCGATTGCGTCTAGTTATAAAAATAAACCTGTACCTGAAGATGCAATTGTATTTGGAGAAGTAGGTTTAAGTGGAGAAGTCCGGGCAGTAACTATGCCAGAACAGAGAGTGGCAGAGGCAAAAAAACTTGGATTTAAAACATGTATTGTTCCAGAGGTTTCTGTAAAGAACATCGGAAAAGTGGCTGGAATAGAAGTAATTGGAATTAAATCCGTGAATCAGGCAATGAATCTTTTGACATAATTAGTAAAGAGTAATTGTGGTGAGAAAAGTAGAGAATATCTCGAACAAATTGTGCGAATTGTATAAATAAAATAAAAAATAAAAATAATATTGACAATTCCAGATTCTATGTGTTATCCTAACAAAGCTGACGAAAGAGACATCTGAGAGATTGCTAGAAAAGAAGCGTTAGCAAAAAAGATTAAAATACTTGTTGACATTTGTCGACAAGTATGGTAATCTAAATAAGCTGTCGGTTGAGCGATGATTCGCAATGAAAGAACGACGAAAAATAAATTTAAAAAAGTTGTTGACAAGCGAGAAAACATATGATATATTGATATGGCTGTCGCGAATGAGACAACAAAACAAAGAACCTTGATAATTAAACAATAGACAACAACCCTGAAGATTTCTTTAAGAGAAAAATTCAGAACGAGACATTTAGATGTCGACCTTAAAACAGT
>NZ_JAFBIX010000051.1 GCF_021531895.1 Faecalicatena contorta
TATCAGCTCTGCTAACGGTGGGCTTCCTCCGATCATCAAGCGCCAGAGATACTATCAATCTTTGGACCTGGCTGCATAGTCAGTGATATCTTTGAGATAAATGTGTCAACCAATATTGACAATATCACACAGTCTCAGACACAGCAGTGTTACCTATAAGTTGAAACTGAATGGTGGAGATATTAAGGCTGTCCAGGGAGATTCCGGACATGCCCAGGTCAGCATGGTTACGGATGTATATTCCCACATCCTGGATGATGACCGGAAGAAAAATGCAGAGCTGTTTGAAGAAGCATTTTATGAGAAAAAAGATTTGGATCCCCAGATGCATCCGAATACAGCACAAAACACGGTAGCGGTTCCGGAAGGCGTGGATGCAGAACTGCTTGCAAAGGTTCTTAATAATCCTGAGATGGCGGCACTGCTTGCGTCACTGGCGAAGACAATGAAGTGAAAAAATGGGTTTCGTTAAAAGGAATGTTAAAAATATATCTCCATCATGCTAATTGATATCACCGTCATTTGATGGTAAAATGATGGAGATAATATTAAAATGAAGGAGATTTCGATGAGAAGTTTTGATTATATAAAAACTCCGGAGCAATTGCTAAAACCTGAAATTGTTCAGATGGTCGGAAGCATTCATGAGCATAAAGGTAAGCAGGAATTGTTTCTTGAAGCCAATATAGACGAATTGAAAACTCTGCTGGAAGTTGCTTTGATTCAAAGTACAGGGGCTTCTAACAGGATTGAAGGTATTTATACTACCGACAAACGTTTGGAAGAATTAGTAAGACAGAAAGCCGAACCACGTAACCGGTCTGAACAGGAAATATCCGGATACCGGGAAGTTCTTGCCACTATCCATGAAAGTTATGAGTATATTAATCCGAGACCCAATGTTATTTTACAATTGCATCGGGATTTATACTCATATTCCGGAGGAAATGCTGGTGGAAATTATAAAAATTCGGATAATGTAATTGCAGAAACAGATGCAGAAGGTCATCAGAAAGCGCGTTTTATCCCGGTGCCGGCATTTCAGACTCCAGAAGCTATGAATGAACTTTGTACAAATTTTCTGGAAGCATGGGAAGCAGATCGAATAGATAAGTTGATTCTTATCCCTATGTTTATTCTTGACTTTCTGTGTATCCATCCATTTAATGATGGAAATGGGCGAATGAGCCGCCTGTTAACACTTCTTTTGTTTTACAAAGCCGGCTATATTGTCGGAAAGTATGTCAGTGTTGAAATGCTGATTGAAAAGACAAAAGAAACTTATTTTGAGGCATTACAGGAAAGTTCCAATGGATGGCACGAAAATGAAAACAGTTATGAGTCATTTGTAAAATATTATCTGGGAATTATACTGAAAGCATACAGTGAGTTTGAGGGGCGTGTAGAGCACCTGAAAAACAGAAGCCTTTCAAAGCCGGATCGTATAAAAGCAGTGATTGATAATAAGGTGGGAAAAATTACCAAAAAAGAAATCATGGAGTTATGTCCGGATATAAGCAAGGTAACTGTAGAAAGGACCCTGACGGAACTGGTTAAAAGTGGATATATCGCAAAAGTAGGTGCCGGGCCGGCAACTGGATATGTTCGTATTTAAATCGGCTGTCGTGGTCGAAACACCATAGACAAATTTTCAATAACGGTGTATAGTAATAATAGAAATCTGGTCAATTGAATATTGTTTATCATTCCCGCTTGTAAGGGGATGGTAGCCGGAAGATGATATCTGTCAGTAACAACAGAGCTTTCCCCGGATGTTAGCAGCTGCAAAGAATCTGCTAATTTTCAGGTCTTATCTGGTCTTGACAGAAAGGGTATTCAGATTACCAGAATTTGATTCGAAAATAAAAAAAGTCCTTGATAATAAAAGGCTAAACATATCAGTTCTTGACAGGGATTGACAGAACCACAGAGCTCTCCTAAGCACTAGTTGTGAGTTCGATTCTCGCAGGGAACGTTCAAAAAAGCGGTAATGATTAGCAGGAATTGCTAGATCATGAACCGCTTTTTTATTTTATATAGCAAAATTTTAAGTGTAGTTAAGGATATTTTGATAGTATCATTAATAATGGGTGTTGATAAATTTTTATCTGGTAGATTGGAAAATAAGAAATAGATTATGATTATATAGAAATAGAGGTAAATGTATGCGTATATTATTTGCAGAAGATGAAAAAGCATTATCAAAGGCGCTTACGACAATTTTGGAGCGTAACAATTATTCCGTGGATGCAGTTTTTGATGGAAGAAAGCAGAACAGCAATGACCATGGTGGATTTTCCATTTTCGGATATGGTAGAAGAAACCGTGAATACATATCAATCCCTGGCAAAGACACAGAATAAAATATTGACAAGTGAGATCACACCGATGATTTCCATATGTGGTGATGAGAAGGCGCTGAGTCGTCTTGTAACAATTCTTTTAGATAATGCGGTGAAGTATTCAGGAGATGGAGGACGGATTAAGGTATGCCTGGAAAAAGAGAGGAAGAGGATTCGCCTGTCTGTTTACAATACGACAGAATCTATTTCGCGGGAACAACTGGATCATTTGTTTGATAGATTTTATCGTGCAGACAGTTCCAGAAATTCTCAGACAGGAGGATACGGATTGGGGCTTTCCATCGCTGCAGCGACAGTAGAGGCACATAAAGGGAAGATTGTTGCATCGACAGAGGATGAGAGATCGTTGATGATTACGGTGATATTTCCCATAAGTTAAAATTCCAGATTATTGAAAAACAATGCTTCGGGTGGATTTCCCATCTGGGCATTTTTTATAGAGACTTTTAAGTTAATTTAAGGAAGTTTCGTTATAGTAATATCTGTAAATAATCAAAGGAGCAAATGACATGACATATCAGATGACTTTTAAACGCTATGAATTGAAGTATATGATAAACCGGCAGCAGAAAGAAAATATGTTGCAAAGTATGGAAACTTATATGAAGCTAGATCAGTACAAAAGGACAACAATACGGAACATTTATTTTGACACAGAGACATACCGGCTGGCTCGTCATTCACTGGAAAAACCGACTTACAAAGAAAAGCTTCGGGTGAGAAGTTACTGTCCGGCAAGTGAAGATACTCCGGTATTTGTAGAACTTAAGAAAAAATACAAGCATGTGGTGTATAAGCGAAGGCTGGTTTGTCCGGAAGCAGAAGTAATGAAGTGCTTATGTAACGGAAATCCACTTCCCGACCATTCACAGATTGGCAATGAGATCCGATATTTTTGGGAATATTATAAAACTCTTCACCCGACGGTTTTTTTATCCTATGAAAGAGAGGCCTATTATGCACTTGATGGAAGTGATTTTCGGGTAACGTTTGATGAAAATATTTTATACCGGGAAGATGATCTGTCTCTTGGAAGTGATATTTATGGAACTTCGATTTTGGAACAGGGGCAGATTTTGATGGAGATTAAGACATCTGGGGGAATCCCGCTGTGGATGAGTGAGGCGTTGACCAGAAACCATTTGTATAAAATATCATTTTCAAAATATGGAACAGCCTATCAGCAGATGAAGGGAGGAATTCAATATGCTTGATACAATATTTCGGGGAGTTTTTGATACAGATATGACAAGCGTGATTGGACTGTCTGATTTCTTACTATGTGTAGGCAGTGCACTGATTATTGGCCTTATTCTGACAGGAAGCTATATGTGGAAAACACGTTATACGAAGAGCTTTGTTGCAACACTGGCAATGCTTCCGGCTATTGTATGTGTAGTGATTATGATGGTCAATGGAAATGTAGGTGCCGGTGTGGCTGTAGCAGGAGCATTCAGTCTGGTTCGTTTCCGTTCGGTTCCGGGTTCTGCAAAGGAAATCGGTGCAATTTTTCTTGCCATGGGAACCGGACTTGTAGTTGGAATGGGTTATATCGGATATGCTTTTTTGATAGCAGTGCTTTTATTAACAGGAGCAATGTTTTTAACAGGCTGTAGCGAGGGAAATTCTGACTCTGCTGGAGAAAATGCAGTGACCGCAGAAGAGGAGAAGACAGAAATAACGTCCAACGAAAGTGGGATTGATACATCGGATATGTTTACAGATCGGGATAAAGAGATTGGTTATGATGAAGATGACAGCACACGCATAACTCTTTCGGATAACAAAAGCTCCTGCGAATCAGATGCTGTTCAGATCAACGAAGATACCATTACGATTACGGATGAAGGAACTTATATCCTGTCTGGTGAGCTGGCAAACGGAATGGTTATTGTGGATGCAGAAGATACGGATAAAGTACAGCTTGTGCTGGAAGGCGTGGAGATCACAAGCAAAGAGTCGGCAGCAATCTATGTGCGTTCTGCGGATAAGGTGTTTATTACGACTGTATCCGGTTCTTCCAATGTCCTGACGAACGGGGGAATCTACACAGCGATTGACGACAATAATATTGACGCGGTGATATTTTCAAAAGACGATCTGACTTTAAATGGAGAAGGTATATTGACGATCAATGCAGCGGCGGGTCACGCGGTGGTGTCAAAAGATGACTTGGTATTAACAAGCGGAACTTATAACATATCGGCTGAGAAGCATGGACTTTCTGGAAAGGACAGTGTACGGATCGCAGACGGAACTTACCATATCACAACTGGAAAGGATGGAATCCACGCGTCAAATACAGATGATACCAGCCTGGGATTCATATACATTGCAGGAGGCAACATTGACATTACAGCAAAGGATGACGGAATGCATGCAGATTCTGCACTATTGATTGCAGATGGAACGATTCAAGTATCAGAAAGCTATGAGGGGCTAGAAGGTCTGACTATTGACATTACAGGTGGAGATATCGACGTAACGTCAAGCGATGATGGATTGAATGCAGCCGGTGGCAATGACAGTAGTGGATTTAAAGGTGGCGGCGAGGATATCTTTGCTGTAGAGGAAGGCTCATATATCCACATATCAGGCGGGACAATTCATGTCAGTGCTTCTGGTGACGGAATTGATTCGAATGGTGATCTGACCATATCAGGTGGAGAGACTTATGTGTCTGAACCTACAAATAATGGAAATGGTTCGCTGGATTATAATGGGAAAGGTGTGATAACAGGCGGAATCTTCTTAGCAGCGGGTTCTTCAGGAATGACGCAGAATTTCAGTGATTCTTCCACGCAGGGAATTATGATGGTGACGGTAGATACACAAGCGGCGGGAAGCATCATTTCTCTTACGGACAGCAGTGAAAACGAACTGGTTTCTTGGACGACAGATAAGGAATATACTTCTGTGATTGTAAGCTGTCCGGAGATCACAGAAGGAGAAGCCTATACACTGACGGCAGGAAACAGCACACAGAAAATTATCATGGATAGCCTTATATATGGAAACGGAGGCATGGGTGGACAGATGAAAGGTGGAGCTGCACCCAGACAGAATAGATAAACTTTATTTTAACACTGCTGAGTGTTCTTTTATAAACTTTTTCATAGCCTGGAAACTTTCATCGCTGATCTGATGTTCCATCTCACAGGCATCTTCAGAAGCTGTCTGGGGATCTACACCAAGAGAGATCAGCCAGTCAGAGAGTACCTGATGACGCTCATATACACTGGTGGCAATCTGCATACCCTTATCTGTCAGAGTAATAAAACCAGCCTGGTTTACTTCTATACAGCCATTTTCACGCAGATGTTTCATAGCAACACTGACGCTTGGTTTTGAAAAATTCAACTCAACCGCTATGTCAATGGAACGAACAACTGGTAACTTTTTGCTTAATAACAATATAGTTTCCAGATAATCTTCAGAAGATCTATTGTGACGCATAATAATACCTTTCTATTTTCTGTTAATATATACCATTTAAGTTTGTTCTATTATATC
>NZ_JAFBIX010000052.1 GCF_021531895.1 Faecalicatena contorta
TTTTTCAAGGCATAGTATCCTCTATGTCCAATGTTTATGTCCATTTCTCGCAAATTTCTTTTCCTGCACGATATTCAGTTGTCAATTTTCGCTTGGAATCTCATTCATTGAGATTCCGAGAAGTTATGTATTTCTTTATTATTTAATTAATACTTGACGTCGTTATCACAGGAATTCCTGTATCTGCCACATCTTCAACTATTATCTGACCGTTCAAAACCGGCGGCTCAATTTCCAGTTGTTTTAACTCTTTGACACAGTCCATAACCTTTCCTTTGGGAATATCCTCTTTTGTTTTTACCGGGACCACTCCCCCTCCCTTTACATGCACAGTTGTTGTCACAATCCTGGTTGGATCAGTCACTTCTTTTCTGGCATATACATCTCCACGCACACATGTATTTCCAGTCACACCTTTCACTTGATTATCTTCTATTTTCACATACAACGTACAACCCATCGGGCAGCCAATGCAGGTCAATACTCTTTGTCCCATAATCTCACCTCCCACATCTATCACATGGTTTCCAAAGCAACTATGATCTTATCAATATTGCCGCACTCTTCTAACTTTGCTTTCTCAATGATTACTTCTTCCATCTCTCCGGGAGTCACAATCTGTTTTTTCCTGTGTATGATTCTCTTTTCTCCCAGATAAACACTGATATAGCAATTTCGATAGACATTACCCACTCTGAAACGAATCTTCACTTTATCACGCATTCGCTTCGGTTCTATAGTAGCCGGAACTGTATATCGTACACCGTCTTGCGGTTCTATCTTAATCGCTTGTTCTTCTCTTTCTTTCAATTCTCCACGAATATACGCCGCTGCGTTTTCTCCTGCACATTTTGCTTCTTCTGAAACATAATCCACCAGATCATGTACATGAAGAACATTGCCACAGGCAAATACTCCTGGCAGATTACTTTCAAGGCTTTCATCAACAACGGGTCCATTCGTAACTGGGTTCATACAGATTCCCATCGATCTGCTCAGTTCATTTTCCGGTATCAATCCACAAGAAAGAAGAAGCGTATCACAGACATATTCTTCCTCAGTTCCCGGAATTGGTTTTCCTTTCTCATCCACTTCTGCAAGAATAACCCCTTCCAACTGTTGCTTTCCTTTGATATCAACAACCGTATGCCGTAACTTTAACGGGATTCCAAAGTCATCCAGACACTGGACGATATTCCTCTTCAAGCCGCCGGAATACGGCATTAATTCTGCAACAACCTTCACCCTGGCTCCTTCCAGAGTCATTCTTCTCGCCATGATAAGACCGATATCTCCAGAGCCAAGAATTACGACTTCTTTTCCCGGAAGAAATCCATCTACATTGACCAGACGCTGTGCCGTTCCAGCTGAATAGATTCCCATCGGACGATATCCCGGAATATTCAAGGCTCCTCTCGGGCGTTCCCGGCATCCCATGGCAAGAACAATTGCTTTTGCCTGTATCTGCACGATTCCATCCGTTCGGTTCATCATCATTACCACTTTACCCGGCGAAATATCCAGAACCATCGTTCCGGTCAGATAAGAAATCCCCAGTTTCTGAACCTGACAGATAAAACGATGGGCATATTCCGGTCCGGTAAGCTCTTCCTGAAACGTATGCAATCCGAAACCATTGTGAATACACTGGTTCAGAATACCTCCTAATCTCTCATCCCGCTCAATAATCAGAATATCATCAATTCCTTTTTCTTTTGCCGCGATTGCAGCCGCAAGACCTGCCGGACCGCCTCCTACGATTACCAGATCACAATTCCTCATCTTGCATCCCTCCTTCCATTCTTCCGAATATCCTTTAATTCCAAATGCAATTCCCTTGCAAGAATTTCCATTACTTTCGGAGTACAGAATCCAGCCTGACAACGTCCCATACCCGCTCTGGTACGTCGTTTAACTCCATCCAGCGTTGTTGCTCCCAAAGGTCTGTGAATCGCATCCAGAATCTCTCCTTCTGTAATCTGCTCACATCTGCACACAATCTGACCATATGCCTGATTCTTCTGAAGCAACCGATTCTGTTCCTCTTTCGGAAGATCCAGGAATCGTACAATTCCTTTTCTCTCTTCTACAAAAATCTCTTTTTCTTTCAGTTCCATCTTTTCAGCCAGAATATCCCGGACATAAATACCAATCGCCGGAGCACTGGTTAAGCCTGGAGATTCGATTCCCGCCACATCAATAAATCCTTTTGCATCTTCAACTTCACCGATAATAAATTCCCCATGTTCTTCATGTGCTCTAAGTCCGGCAAAAGACGTAATCACCTGCTTAAACGGGATATTTTTAACAGACTTTGTACATTTCTCCAAAACCTCCTGAAGTCCTTTGGCCGTTGTTGCTGTGGCTTCTTTATCCTCTATATCAATTGCAGTCGGACCAAGCAGCAGATTACCATGAATCGTCGGCGTTACCAACACTCCCTTTCCCTTTTCAGTCGGGAGCTGGAAGATCGTGTGTCTGACCAAGTCACCTGCTGTCTTATCCAGAAGACAGTAATCTCCTCTGCGAGGCATAATATGTATCTTCAGTTCACTAACCATATTGTGAAATACATCCGCATATACCCCCGCCGCATTAATTACATATTTCGTATCAAATACACCTTGATTTGTCTGGATTCGATAGTCTTGTCCCACTCTTTCAATTAACTGAACTTCTGTTCCCAGCTTGAATTCCACACCATTTTGTGCGGCATTTTCTGCATAAGCAATATTCATGCCAAACGGACATACAATTCCTCCAGACGGGATATACAACACTGCATACACTCCATCCGCCAGATTAGGTTCCAGTTCAAGTGCCTGCTCACGTTTTAGGATTTTCATTCCTTTCACACCGTTTTCTTTTCCCTGCTCCAACAATTTCTCCAACGCAGGAATTCCCATTTCATTCTGACACACAACCATGGAACCATTTCTTTTAAACTCAAAATCCAGCTTTTTCGACATCTCATCCATCATAGAATTGCCCAGTACATTCAGTTTTGCCTTCAAGGTTCCAGGCTTTGCATCAAATCCTCCATGCACGATCCCACTATTTGCCTTGCTCGTCCCTTCACATATATCGCTCTCCCGTTCCAGCACACAGATATCCAGCTGATATCTGGACAACTCTCTCGCTATCGCACATCCTGACACTCCAGCTCCGATAATGATTACATCTTTCATACTTGCTCTTCCCCTTTCTATAACTTCCAAACATTTGGATTTGTAGATGAAATTGCTGCTGCCCCTGCGGAAATAGCTCCTATAATATCTTCCTTATCAGAAATCAGGCCACCGCAGATAATCGGTACTGATATTTTTTGAACAATCTGCTGTGTAATCTTTGGCATGATTCCCGGTAATATCTCCATAATGTCTGGCTTTGCCTGTTCTGCTTGTTTTGATATATTTTTCAAGGCCATCGAATCCAGTATAAACACACGAAATACGGTAAACATTCCTAATTCCTTTGCTCTTTTTAACAACGTAAGTCTTGTGGAGATAATGCCATCTACCCGGGTCTGTTCTTTCATAAAATCTACTGCGATTTCTTTACTTCCAATCCCGCCCAGCAAATCCATATGTACAATTGCAATCTTGTGTGCATCTTTTACCTTCTTTACAATCTTTCCAATATTGCAGATATCTCCATATAATATAAATACGATCTTTGATTCTGTCTTAAGACATGTCTCCAGTCCTTCCTGATCTTTGACCGCTGTAATGATCGGATTATCTTCAATTGCTTCCAATATCTCTTCATGCGTATACATCATATACAACCTTCTTCCTGAATATGTTTTTATCTATAGCATCTATCTTTCATGCAATAAAAAAGAGCAAAGCTATATATAGAAAACTATATAATCACTTCGCTCATTTTCTCCTAGTAATTATCTATATGTTAGTATAGCATACCTTTGAAATAAATACAATGATTTTGTCGATGATCCATCTAATACCTGTTATGTACATTTTCTGCAAAGCACATGACGTCTTTTATCTCCAGCACCGTTCCGTCATCCAGCACCGCCTTACCGCTCATTCTTCCAAACACCTGATGCTGATCCGTCTCTATAATGACTGCCGCAGTCCTTGCCGCACGGTCAAGCACTGGCACAAAGTCCATCTCAAACCGCCCATCACTGGATGAAAATGTCCACGGCTTCATATAACTGTCTTCTGGAATGTGGAACGTCACATCGTCCAACTTATGTGCAGTGCCATCGTAGAACAGCATATTTTCTGATGCCGCAGTAGTATCCCCGAAGCCATACCCTATATTGAATCCAAACGGCTTTCCATTTAACACGGTGTTCCCGGATCCCCAGTACCATCGGTTATCATACGTCCAGACACCACGTCCCCAGTCAAGCGTTCCAAAATCTGTTTCCTTCGAAAAAGTGTAAGTCTTCCCATCAAAGGTCATCGTGCCACTCGCAGGCATACAATTTATCTTCTGATTATAATAAAACGCCGTCTTCTTCTCTTTCCACGGAGTTGCAATGACCATGGTATCCATCTTCGGCTGTTCCAATACGATACTGCATGAAAACGGTTTGCCCTGATAAAAATTCTTAAACTGACATCCGATTCGCCGTTTTCCATCCCTCACCTGAAATTCCATATGGAGCCGTTTATCCTTGTATACCGTATCCCCGGCATCGGATGACTGTGGCAGATGAAACTTGCCCATCGGAAATGGATTCAGAATCGTCTGTGTATGCTCCCATCCCTCTTTGAAATTTAAAAGAGAGACCGACTGAAGACCTATATATCCGTCATCTGATATCGTAAACGCCCCTGCAAAATCTTCATTTAACACCAGATAATAATCCCATTCCTTGATTCGGAACCGAGGCGCCTTGATTTTGGTCCGGTCATACTGCCAGAATTGCTGCTTCGCCCATCCAAGCTCGGTAAGACTGCCATCCGATTTCAATAAAGGCTGCACTTTTGTTACCTCATGGTTTCGCATACTTATACCTCCATTATTCATTCAGCCTCTGTTCATGTAATCATTATAGCATACCTTTTTGTTCTAGTGACAAAATTAACAGTTTATTGTATAATCTTAGAAACCGTAGCAATTCTTTACACGACAATAAGAATAACAAGGTGGACGTATGATCTTATGAAGAAAACACTTCGGAGATTATCCCCAGACGATGAAAACGGTAATCGGAACGGTAAAGCAGGCAGGAACTTATCCGTACCGTAAGATTATTGTTCTTCTGACGGCTGCCATTCTTCCACTCATTTTGGGCAGCAGCGTAGGTCCGGAAGCCGGAATGGTTGGAGTCATCGTTGCCCTTGGATGTTGGGTAAATGAAAACCTTAAGTTTGCAGATAAGAGCGCGAATTTATATTCAAAAGTCGGCATGGCAGTTTCTTTGTCGATTCTCTTCTCTTCGCTTCTTTTCGGATTTTTCTCTGCTGTTGAAAACGATGATCTGCCTTTTGCAGATGACCAGGAAAAGATGGGCTCCAATTCGAAGCTCCTTATATATGCTATTTCCATTGTATCTTCCCTTGGAATTCTGACTTTGTTAAATCATCTGTTTGGAAAGGTTTCGGAAGGGTTCCCAAGCTTTGGAAAAGCAAGGCCTGATAAGTGGGATATTGCAATGATCATTGTCTGGTGTGGTATAAAAAAAGTTGACATCTTATTCTCAAGGATTTCATGATAGAATCAAGAGAATAAGGAGGTACTCAAAATGGCACGTAAATATGACCATGAATACAAAGTACAGGCAGTTAAGTTA
>NZ_JAFBIX010000053.1 GCF_021531895.1 Faecalicatena contorta
GACGTATATCGTAAATTACAATATTTTATGAAATCAAATATTAGTTCTAAAATGAATTATGAAGAAGCAATAGTAAAAATAGAAAGTGAAAGAAATAAGGATTGTCCTAAATTTACTCAAAAGAATGAAATAAAAGTAAAGTATGATCTCGAAATCATAATTCCAGTATATAATACGGAGCAATATCTTGAAGAATGTATTGAATCTGTTTTAACTCAAGCAACCAGATATTCTTTTGGCATAACAATAGTAAATGATGGATCAACTGATAATTCTAGTAAAATTTTACAAACGTATAGTGATAGGGAAAATATTAAAATAATTCACCAACAAAATTCTGGACTATCAAGTGCCAGAAACAGTGCGCTCAAAGAAATTAATGGTCGATATATCATGTTTTTAGATTCGGATGATAAATTATTACCAGATGCGATTGAGAGTTTAATGAACGTTGCAAAAAATAAGAATGCAGATATGGTTGCAGGTGGATATGAAGAATTCTCTGAGAAACAGGTGTTGAATAAAATTTCTATGTCTGATTGTGTGTTAAAAAAGGAACCATTTGAAATTCCAGGTTTTGCTTGTATGAAAATTTTTCGTGCGGAATTAGTTGATGAATTTTGTTTTCCTGAAAATTTTTTGTATGAAGATACAGTTATATCTAAATTGCTTTATTATAATTGTAAAAATGTTTATGTCGTGCCGGAAATAATATATGGATATCGTATAAGAAGTGGAAGCATTAGTAGTACGCATGATGTAAAATGTATCGATACTTTTTGGATTACAAAATATTGTTTAGAAGAAAGTGTAAAAAGAGGTTATTCTTTAGACAAGTATACTTATAAAGAATATCTTAAGCAATGTTATATAAATTATCTTCGTACAAGATACCTTTCAGAAGAATTGCAAGAGTCTTTATTTATTTTAACAGCGGACATGTTAAATGGGCATTGGAAAGATACATATATAAAGGGATCTAATAAATTTAAAATGTTAGATCAAGCATTGAAAAAAAGAAGTTATAAAGCATATTGTTATATATTGGAACGGTGGGAATTACTATAGAATTTTTAGTTAACGGAGAGCGAAGTATGAGTATCCCTAAATGTATACATTATTGTTGGTTTGGAAATAATCCTAAACCGCAGAGTATGTTGAAGTGTATTGCCAGTTGGAAGAAATTTTGTCCAACATATGAAATAATAGAATGGAATGAAGAAAATTTTGATATTGATAAATGTCCATTATATGTTAGACAGGCTTACGAAGAAAAAAAATGGGCCTTTGTGACGGATTATGCACGGTTAAAAATAGTATATGAAAATGGTGGCATATATTTGGATACGGATGTTGAATTAAAGAAGAATCTGGATAAATTGTTAAAGAATGTAGCTTTTTTTTGTTTTGAGGATGGGCTACATATTAATACAGGACTTGGGTTTGGGGCAGTAAGGGAATGTAAGATTTTGAAAGAATTGATGGATGATTATAAAGAGATTCCGTTTATTTTAGAGGATGGTTCCTATGATGCGGAGACTTGTCCAAGTCGAAACACAAAAGTATTTTTAAAACATGGATTGCAGCAAAATGATAAAATACAGATTTTAGAGAATGGAATAAAAATTTTACCGTCAATTTATATGTGTCCTATTGATTATAATACTGGAAAATATCGACATTCACTGAAGACAATATCAATTCATTGGTTTTCATCTAGTTGGATGGACGAAAATCAAAAAAAAGAACAGGAAAAAAGAAAGAAGATTCGAAAGGAGAATGAAAGACGAGATTTTTGGCTCCATTTGCCGAATAGGTTAGCTATGCAACTATTGGGAAAAGAGAAGTATGAAAAATGGAAGAATTTTATAAAGGGGATGAAGTAAATGATTCCTGTAAGTATAATTGTGCCAGTTTATAATGTAGAAAGATATATCTGCCGCTGTATAGATAGTATATTAAATCAGACATTTGTTAATTATGAATTGATTCTAGTGGAGGATGGAAGCCCAGATAATAGTGCTTATATATGTGATGAATATGCAAAGAGTGATGAACGCATTTCTGTGATTCACAAAGAAAATGGCGGGTTATCTTCTGCAAGAAATGCGGGAATAGATGCAGCAAAAGGCGAATATCTTTTTTTTGTTGATGGGGATGACGTGATTCATCCAGAAACATTGGAAATTTTGTACTCTATTTTGAAAGATAGTAATGCTCAGATTTCGATAGGAAATTTTTGTAGATTTTGTGATGATAAAGAAGTTCGGTTTGAGACGATTAAAGAAGATGTTGTAAATACATACTCAGGTGTACATGTGTTAGGAAAATTATATGACAAAAACAATGCTTCTCGTTATGTATCTGCATGTGGAAAATTGATTCAGCGTTCGCTATTTGTGGACGTCCGTTTTCCAGAAGGACGGCTATTCGAGGATGAGTTCACAACGTATCTTTTATATTATAAGGCCGAGAGAGTCTCTACAATGGAAATAGTATTATATTACTATTATGTGAATGATGGTGGAATTACTAAAAATTTAACATTACAAAAATATTTTGATGAGTACGATGCACAGTGGAAGAGAATTCTTTTTTATAAGGAGAAGAATTTGAAAGAGATATATCATAAAGCTTTATTGTTTTTTTTGGACTCCGGGCAATGGACGCTTATAGCATGTCGTGAAAAACGAGAAATATTTGATGTGGACAGAGGTGAAGTATTCGAAAAGCAATATAGAGAGGTTTTACATCTTGCTCAGGAAGAGAGAATTCTCAACTTTCTAAAGCATTATGATTATTATATATTAGGGAAACCAGAGCTTGTTCTGTATTATCGGATAAAAAGAATTCTTATGAAGTGTTTTGACACGGAAAAATATAAAAAGAAAAATATGTGTTATAAAAAAGACGTTTAGGTATAATAAAAATCGAAAACGCATCGATTGGGAGATTAATTATGGACAGGTTGGATGGTTGCGATAAATCAGGAGTATTGTATCATATATGTAAGAAATGGAATCCATTGTTAATTATTTTTGGTGCAGGTTTTTTCTATTTAGTAGCATATATGATTCGATTTGAGAAATTAAATATTACATGTAATAATGCTGTAGGTATATGGATGATTTCAAAGGTTGCATTATTCGGAACTTCTCTATTGCCATATATTATAGGAATGTTGTGTTACCGACTCAAGGTTATTACTATTTTGCGCAGTTTAGCGGAAAAATGTACAGTCACACAAAGGAGAGTAGGGGTTGTTATAATTCTCGTAGGCTGCATCGCTGTCCACGCAATAGAAGAATCGTTAATTCTAGCACCAATATTTGCGATGGTTACGGTAGGTTGTGCGGCGGTTGGATTAGATACATTGAATGGAAAGATATCCCGGTTTTTTGTGTTTATGGGAGAGCATTCTTTGAATATCTGGCTAATACATATGTTCTTTTATGCGTATATTTTTAACAATTTAGTATATCGTATGGTATATCCACCGCTTATTTACATTTTCATGTTTGCTATATGTGTAGGGATGTCATATATTATAAAGAGTATTACTGGACTATTAGGATTAATAGAGAGAAGAATGATTTATAGTAGAGGTAACTAAGGACACATAGAAGGAGGTGTTCCCATGAATAAGATATTCCGCTATGAAAAGGACCTTGTGGATACATTTCGGAAAATACACGCATCTAGAAGGAGCACCTTACTGATTGATGAGATGAAGATCCGCTGGGGTAATATTGATTTAGTTGAGATAAATAACACCGCATTGCCATTTTCGAAGGAACAGTGTCAAGTTCTTAGTAAACCGTCTTGTGCTAAGATATTTATGCGTCTTAAGAATAAGAGATTGCTGTCAAAGGAGAAGTTATTTGTCGGTCTGGGTGTGAGTGAATCTACTTTTCATAAAGCAATGTCGGAGATGATAAGGGAGAAGCTGGTCATTCGGGAGGGTAATAATTATCGTAGGAATGTTAATTTTGTATTTCCGAAGGTTATTATTACAGGATACGAAGCAAAACTGACAGACTATAGCAAAGCGCTGTACCAGGCGAGAATGAATAAAGAGTATGTAGATTATAGTTATATGGTTTTTCCGATGGATGTTGCTGAGAACATTGCAAAGAAGCATGGTGAGACGTTAGTTTCCTTTAACCTGGGATTGATCGGAGTCTCACAGGAGAAGGTAAAGGTGTATATCAGACCACGAAAGAATGAATCTATGAAGCCATATATTCGTCTGATGAATCTTGTGATATCAAGTGAAGCTTATAATGAAGAAGCCGCATCGTAGCGGCTTCTTCTTAGATTAAGGAGATTCGTTTTTTGAAGGTCTCAATGGCCATGATCCAGGAGTCTAGATGTTTGGATCCTGCTTTGATTCGATTATAAGTCTCTCGGTCATCAGATAGTGAATCGAGAATCTCATTGTACAATTCTTTGGCATAAGCGATCTCGGATAATACAAATGATATTTTTTGTGGTAAGCTATGGCAGAGATTTACCTTGTCGATGAAGATGGAAAGAGCTTGCCAGTATTGCTGTTCGAGATCTACGAAAGATATAGTATCTTGGTCTTCAACCATGTATTCGTCAATGTCACAATCTGAAAGTAATTCTTCGATATCAATCGTTTCGCTAATTATATTAAGGTTATCGAAAGTAATATAAGTGAGAAGTGGAAGACTGGCGTATCGTTTCTTCCTTCGTCCTGTGCTTTCGATTTCCTCAAAACGGTCTCTGCTGAATTTTCGGATATTATTGAACCAGCCGCTTGCCACATACTCACAGTCAAGCATGGCGAATAATATGGAATTTAAAAAGGTATATCCAACCATAATATCAAAACCAGCATTTTTAAGCGAATAGATAAAATATAGAATATTTGCCAGGTTCTGGGCATCTATATATTCATAGTCTTTTTCTTCTGTCTTTTCATGACAAATGGAAAAATATATTCCCTCTTTGTGGTCAATATATAGTGGCTCAGTTGTCAAGACAAAAATCTAAGATTTTTATAATGAACTGATATGGTGAACAAGTTACAAGGAACATGGAGAGAACAGTGGAGCACTCCCCAGATCCAATATATGCTAAGCTACAT
>NZ_JAFBIX010000054.1 GCF_021531895.1 Faecalicatena contorta
TTTTTCAAGGCATAGTATCCTCTATGTCCAATGTTTATGTCCATTTCTCGCAAATTTCTTTTCCTGCACGATATTCAGTTGTCAATTTTCGCTTGGAATCTCATTCATTGAGATTCCGAGAAGTTATATATGGTGAATCATATTTTGATATTCTTCCATGTCTTTTAGTACTGTAAACGCAGAATGCGACAATGCCTGCACTACATTCTGTCTGACAAATGCTCTGTCCCTTGGCGTCTGGTCTCCAAGTGGAAGCTGCTCAATCCACTCCTCCAATCGATCAAAGTAAGCATCCCCATGAAGAAACACCTGCTCACTCTCCAGAAGTGAACATACACATTGCTCAAAATGCTTCAGTTCCTCCAATGCTTCTTCTCTCTTATCTTGAACCGCATAGACAACTGCCATCTGATAATAACATTGGGCCGCCTGATTCGGGTGAAGCTGTTCTAACTGATACAGCTTCATCATTCCTTTCATACGCCGTATCGTCTCTTCACATCGTTTCATATCCTGCATGTACAGGGATAGGTCTGACATTGCTGTATTCACCAGCTTTAACATAGAAAGATACTGTCGGATCTGCGTATAACTTTTCGCTTTTTCCAGTTCTCCTGCCATCTGGTATGCCTGTATCAGAAGCATATCATTTTGTTCCGATATCTGAAACGAATCTGCCACAGGTTCCAGCATTTCAATAACTTCTGCCATATTACCCATCTGAAGTTTTATTACTGCCTTCATAGATATGGCATCGTTACAGATACCGACATCACTGCACCGTTCCAGAATCCGGTCACAGATTACCACTGTTTCCCGCAGGATCTGCTGTCTTTCTTCTTCCGTCTCTGCCAGCATGAAGTGATTCAGATGCAAGACACATACCTGCATAAGGAACGGATAACAGGAATAATATCGATGAGTCAGTTCCCGGACTTTATCCATCGCTTCCTGAAACGGCATTTTTGTAAAATTGTTCGTAAGCTCCAGATAACAACGGCGGATCTGCTCCTTAGACATCTGCGCTTCGTACCCCATCAGTTCATCTACCGTCACATCGAACAGCGCTGCCAGCTGCGGCAGCAACATGATATCCGGTGTACTCTGCTGATTCTCCCATTTTGACACCGAAGCTTTTGTAACTCCTATAAAATCCGCCACCTCTTCCTGCGTCATTTTCCGCTCACGCCGCAGCCGGACTATATTGTCTGATAAATGAAATCCATACATAAAAAATTCGCCCTCCTTACTATATATAGTATCAGAGGACGAATGACGCTTCAATGGAGCCATACGATACTTTATGAAATTAAATCAACCAACAGGAAACTTTTCTGGTTAACGTTTTTTCTCAAACACATAACGTGTCGCAATCTCTACAATCAGGAATCCAAATGCAATCGCCATGCAGGTCTGTCCCAGTAATATCGTCTGTTCTCTTGCCATCACATAATCTGACTGCACGATTCCATGCATCATATAGAATAACGTTGCTCCCGGTATCACGGGCATAATAGATGTTGTAAGAAAAATGGTAGCCGGAGCCTTATGTATTCTGGACATTGCATAGGCATATGCCGCCACAAAAGTCGCTCCTGCCATGATGGCTGGCAGATTATTTCCATAGAAATGAATCACCAGCAGATAACAGCCACAGTTAACCAATCCTCCCACGCCTGCCCAAAAGGATTGTCTGGGTGCAGCCCGGAATACCAATGCAAATCCCATACTGGCCACACCGCAGGATATCAGCTGCACCACCACACTTGGCGCAATATACATCTCATAGATGTTACCCTCAAATAATAACATGGCAAGACCTGTCCCACATGCAATTGCAACCGCACCCAGACAGGCATGAATAATATTCAGGATCCCTGAAATATATGCACGGTCCAGAACATCCCGGATTCCATTTGCCACACCCAGTCCACTGATCAGAACCATATTCAATCCTAATATAATCCGATCCGGATGATGACCCAAGCCGAATTCTGCTGCCAGAAAAACTGCCGCCGATGACAGGAATGCAATGATAATATTGTATACTACAAGGTTATTCTCCTTTTTATCAAGAATATCTCCCAGATAAACTTCCACCAGTGTACAGATTACAATACCGACACAACTGTCCACAAAATCACAGCCAAAGTAGACACCGAATCCGACACCACCCAAGATTGCCGCCAGATAGCGAAAATAGACCGGCTGTGGCTTTCGGTTCATGACTTCCTCGTATTTCTCATGAATCTCTTCCACTGAAGGACGATTTTTACAGATATAACGGGACAGATTATTCAGATAATCCAGTCGGTCATAATTGAATCCCGTCTTATGTACCCTTCGAATCTGTGTGATATACGATCCTCCTACTGGTTTGATTGTTGCCTGGATATTACTCTGAATCACGAACACATTGCACTGTTCGACATCATAACTTTCCATCATACGATAGATACTGTCCTCTGCACGATTCGTCTCCGCACCACATTTCACCATTTCTTTTCCTATATCCAAGACCTCATTCAGCAAAGCTTCATAATCCATAACATTCCTCCGACCATAACAACTAACATTCATAGCTATTATAGCCTATCTCTGCTGTTTTCTCAAATATTATTCCGTTCCTGAATTTCCTTTATAATTTTGTTATATACTTTTTTATTCAGGCGATAGAAATATAATACAAGTGCTGTAATAATCCATAATACTCCAGGTACTGTCGTAAAAGCGTGTTTGATTACAGCTAATACAGCTGCATTCTGCTGCTGATTCGCTACGTATCCAAAAACTCCAAGAATTCCTGCCAGTACAGAAGTTCCTATTGCCATTCCAACTTTATTTCCCAAAGAAATAAATGCATACTGAAAACCATCATTACGAAGTCCTGTTTTCCATTCCCCATATTCTACACAATCCGGAACAATCGCATAAATAGCGGTATTGAAACCAGAGAAGAAAAACTGTGCCAAACAAGAAAACAGATAAAACGGAACCGGAGACTCTCCAGCCGTAAAAAAGTACATGCTGATTATACTAATTCCAGTCAGCAACGCAAAGATAGAAGCGGAACGGCCTTTGTTATTTGTCCATTTAAACACAAGTGGAAAACAGGCAGCCCCAATAATGGAAGGAATGATAATAAACAACGAGTATGTACTAAATAATGCCTTATTTCCTTCTACATAAGTAAAATAATACAATGCATCTGCATTTCTTCCATACAAAGTTACTCCAAATAAAAACTGTCCTGCTACGGCAATCATATATGGCTTATTCTTTGCTACCGCGGATAACTGTACGTTTAAAGATATTTTTTTCTTTTCCGGCACTTCCACCACTTCTTTTGTTTTGGCAAAGCAAAAGATATGACAGATTGCAAAAATGCATCCATATAAAATGGCAATCAAAAGATAGCCTCTTTTATCGTTTCCATTTCCCAGTGCTGTAATCAGTGGAACCGTTACAATATTAATAATTCCAATCGCAACCATAGCACTTACTGAACGAAAAGTATTGATTTTTGCACGTTCTTCAATATTCTGTGTCATAGCTCCACATAAGGTACCATAAGGAATATTCACACATGTATACCCTAAGACAAGAATACAATATGTAATTGCCATATAGATAATCTTTGCTGTAGGTGACCAGTTTGGATGTGCCCAGAATGTCAGCATTAATACAATAGCAGTCAAAGGTGCACCTATCAATAGCCAAGGACGATACCTTCCCCATCTGGTATGCGTCTTATCGCTTAACCCTCCAATAACCGGATCATTAATTGCATCCCAAAAACGGGAAAATAACATCAATCCTGCCACTGCTGTCATACTGATACCAAATACATCCGTATAAAAAATCATTAAAAAGTTTCCCACAAACATCTAGCTAAAATTACATCCTACATCGCCCATTCCATAAGCAATTTTGCTGATTAAAGGGACCTTTACATTCGTATCTTTCTGCTCCATATGAACCTCCTATTTACCCTGTCTTTCTTCTGATATACGAATCACTGCTTTTACAATATCCGCTTTGTTATTCACGCTGTAATCCATTGCTTTCTGTACATCGTCTAATCCAAATACATCTGTTACAATTCCTTTCAGATTGACTTTTCCAGAAGCAACTGCATCAATTGCCATTGGATAAATATGACGATAACGGAAGACTGTCTTAAAAGTCAATTCCTTGTCTAATGCAAGGCTCATTGGCAGAGTCATCTCTCCACTCTTACTATATCCCACCAATACGATCGTAGCGCCTTTTTTGGTCATGTGGATGGTCTGTACAGTTGTCAACTGTGTTCCTGCTGTTTCAATTGCCAGATCACATCCTTTTCCATCTGTCAATCTTCTAACTTCTTCTACAGCATCTTTTTCTTTTCCGTTAATCACACCATCTGCACCTAATTCCATTGCTTTTTCGAGACGTTTTTCCATAATATCAACTACATATACTTTTGACACACCCATAGCTTTTAACGCCATCATCGTTACAAGGCCAATACATCCTGCTCCCATCACTACTGCTGTCTGTCCTGTTCTCGCGCCACCCTGCATTGCAGCATGAAATCCTACAGCCAGCGGTTCAATCAGAGCGCCTTCAAGCGTACTTACATTATCTGGCAGTTTGAAACACAGATCAGCCTCATGCGCCACATATTCCTGGAAAACTCCATCCACCGGAGGAGTTGCAAAAAACACAACGTCCGGGCACAGATTATAACGACCCGTCTTACAAAATTCACAATGTCCACAAGTCTTTCCTGGTTCCAGCGCTACCCGATCTCCGACTTTCAGATGCTTTACACTCTTTCCAACACTTACGACAGTTCCGCCCGGTTCATGCCCAAGCACAAACGGTGGTTCAACGACATAATCTCCAATTGCTCCTGTCTCATAATAATGCAAGTCACTTCCACAGATTCCTACATATTCTAACTTTACTAACACTTCATCATCTTTAGGAGTTGGAATCTCTCGCTCTTCAAATCCCATTTTACCAATTCCAAGCATAACCGCAACCTTCATCTTTTCATTCATTTGAAATACCTCTTCTTTCCTTTTACTTCTTTATACAC
>NZ_JAFBIX010000055.1 GCF_021531895.1 Faecalicatena contorta
TTACTCACCCGTCCGCCGCTCAGTCAATTAAGTCTTCATCCGAAGAATCATACTTAAGTGCTTCGCTCGACTTGCATGTGTTAAGCACGCCGCCAGCGTTCATCCTGAGCCAGGATCAAACTCTCGTTAAAAAATCTGAAATCCGTTTTTACACAGACTTTAGAATCAAGTTCATTCCAGGTCAAGAAAACTACTAGCTTTCTTATCCCTTTTACTGTTTTAAGGTCGACATTTAAATGTCTCGTTCTGAATTTTTCTCTTAAAGAAATCTTCAGGGTTGTTGTCTATTGTTTAATTATCAAGGTTCTTTTTATCTTTGTCTGTCTCTCACGAGTCAGCCTATACATAATACCATGTGTTCTTTTATATGTCAAGATGTTTTTTAATCTTTTTTCGATTTTTTTCAACATCTTTTTTTAACACAATATTCTGTATATATTTACCCTTTTTTCTTCTATATATGGGGTCTACATTAGCCATAAAAAACTGTCTGAAACTTTTTGTTCCAGACAGTCAATACTGACTAAAACGGAGAAAGAGGGATTTGAACCCTCGCGCCGGTCACCCGACCTACACCCTTAGCAGGGGCGCCTCTTCAGCCTCTTGAGTATTTCTCCAGCAGAAGTTATTATACTAGACCTTCTGCCTATTGTCAATCATTTTTTTCAGTATTTACAAAATACTTCATTTACAATGTATTTGCATTAATCGTTTGCTCAATACGTTGTTTTACCAATGCTGCTATTTCTTTTGTTTTCATATCTTTATAATCTTCATAATATAATGGTTCCAGAAAATGAACCTGAACCGTTACAGGGCTAATACTGTTTGTATCAAATGGTTTAAATGAATCTATTAATGCAACTGGTATGATTGGACATTGAGCCTTTGTCGCAGCTTTAAAACTACCACCCTTAAAATCACCTGGATGATTTCCATTTTTAGATCGTGTTCCCTCTGCAAATATAAGATAATTTCTTCCCTTTTTTACTTCATTTGCCACATCAATAATTACTTGCATCGCCTGACGAACATCTTCACGATCCAGCATATAGGCTTGCATACATGCAAATACTTGTTTTAAAAATTGAATATTAGAAACTTCTTTTTTTGCAACAACGGAAAATGGATATGGACACACATCTACAATCGCAAGAACATCGTATAATCCCTGATGGTTCGGGAAAAACATAAATCCTTGTTCTTTTGGTATATTTTCAAGGCCATGTGCATCTATTGTAACATTTCCACCTTTATTTGCCCTATGACAGATAAATTGTAACATCTTATAATGTTCTTTTTCTTCATATTTATCAACATAATGTGCATGATAACACAATTTTATCCACATAAACGGTACAAGGAAAATATTTCGAAATACCATTAATAATATTCTCTTCATTATCTTTGATACTCCTTAATCGCAGTTTCATATAAATTATTTCCTTCACAGTCCGCAACAACAATTACTGGAAAATTCTCAACTTCTAATTTCCGAATTGCTTCTGTGCCTAAGTCATCATAAGCAACAACTTCTGATGATTTGATACATTTTGACAATAATGCGCCTGCTCCACCTACAGCAGCAAAATAGACACTTTCATTTCTAACAACTGCATCCAGTACTTCTTTGCTCCTTTTTCCTTTTCCTATCATTGCTGATAAACCAAGATCAAGAAGTCTGGGCGCATATTTATCCATACGGCTTGCTGTTGTTGGTCCGGCAGAACCAATTGGACGTCCTTCTCTTGCAGGAGATGGTCCCATGTAATATATGACCTGATTTTCTATATTAATCGGAAGATTTTCTCCATTTGATAAGGCTTCATCCATCCGTTTATGCGCAGCATCTCTTGCAGTATAGATTGTCCCTGTGATATATACGTAATCACCGGCATGTAGCGAACGAGATACTTCTTTTGTTATTGGTGCTTTTATGTGCTTATCCATCTTATACCTCCCTGATAATGTGTCTATTTATGTGACAGCAAATGTTAATTCCAACCGGAAGTCCTGCGATATGAGTAGGATAAGTATTTACATTTACTGCAAGTGCAGTTGTTGTTCCTCCCAATCCACCTGGGCCAATACCTAATCTGTTAATTTTATCAAGCATCTCTTCTTCTAATTCTTTTACCCATGGAATATCTGAATGTGATCCAACCTCTCGAGTAAGTGCTTCTTTTGCCATAAGTGCGCATTTTTCAAAAGTTCCTCCTACTCCAACGCCTACAATCATCGGAGGACATGCATTCGGACCAGCATCTTTTACTGCAGTTAAAATTGCATTTTTTACACCTTCAATTCCATCTGCCGGCTTCAACATGAATACACGGCTCATATTTTCACTTCCAAATCCCTTTGGAGCAACTTTTATCTTTACTTTATTGCCTTCTACAATACTATAATGAATGATTGCAGGTGTATTATCCTTAGTATTTTCACGAAGGATCGGATCACCTACTACTGACTTTCTCAAAAAACCTTCTGTATATCCCTGGCGTACTCCTTCATTTATAGCATCTTCAAGACTTCCACCTTCAAAATGAACTTCTTGTCCAATTTCCATAAATATTACTGCCATTCCAGTATCCTGGCATATGGGAATCATATCTTTTGCTGCAATCTGAAGATTCTCCTGAAGTTGATTTAAAATCTGTCTGCCAAGAAGTGATTCTTCTGTTTTTACAGCGTTCTTCAAAGCTACATCCATGTCCTTTGACAGAAAATGATTCGCTTCTATACACATTTCTTTAATATTCTTTGTAATTTCACTTACATCGATTGTTCTCATCTACTTCCTCCTTCATTTGGGACGGGGGTTTTTCAAAAATACTCCGTCCCAAATTAATTTTACCCTGTCCCCACTGAATATACAAGTTAATATTCTGAATACTCTGTATCTTTATCTCTCTTATATAAAAAGCTTATATGATCATACACTTCCTGAAAATCAATCTCCAATTCATTATCCCATATACCAACTGGAATCTTTGCATCAAATCCATAAATTACCGGATAATTTTCTGTTTCAAAATTATATACAATAACCTTTTTTCTGTTCGGATCTATCATCCAGTATTCTCTTACCCCGGCATTTAAATATTTATTAAGCTTGATCACAGAGTCTCGTTTGGTCGATGAACGGGATATGACTTCAATAATAAAATCCGGAGCTCCATAAATACAGCGATTAATGATTTTATCCCTGTCACACACAATAACTACATCCGGCTGTACCATCGTCTTATTATCACAATCAAGCTGTACATCAATCGGTGATATCATCGGAAGACACTTTCCTTTTTTATCTAACACATGAGAAATCATCTTACTGTATATAAGTCCTGCTATTAGCTGATGTGCAGAGGTAGGAGATGACATATCGTATATCACTCCATCAATTAACTCGACACGCCTCTCATCCGGTATCTTATAATAATCTTCTAAAGTATATTCCCCTTGCTTCTTCACCTTATAAGAATTCTCAGGTTTCTTTAACACCTGCTCCAATGCACGAAGTGTCTCATATCTTGGTGAACTTGTTACTCCTGAAAAAATCTTCTGGATTGTACCTACAGGTACACCGGAAAGCTCCGAAAGTTGTGCATAAGTATAGCCAAGCTCTGTCTTTCGTTTTAACATTTCCTGAATTGTCATTTTAATCACTTCCATAATAAAATGTGAATCTGTAAGCATATTATATTTTATATATCACTATAAATCAACCATTTGTATTTTATTATATCCATAATATTTCCATTTTATATATTTGTGGAAATATTATGATTATATCTATAATTGACTCGCAAATATTTCTTTTAAAACAACCTCTATTGGTATAAAATACTAATTAAGAACAAGATAAAATCCAAAAAGGGGGATTATTATGACTACAAATATCAACATAGAGCAATTACAGAAGGATGCCGTAGATATTTTTAATGCTGGCTTTGCCTGTTCAGAATCTGTGATCTACGCTATCAGAAAGCATTTTGAGATAGATCTTTCTGATGATGCCATCGCTATGAGCTCAGGTTTTCCGTGGGGACTTGGTGGAGGCGGATGTATCTGCGGTGCGTTAGCAGGCGCAACAATGTGTATTGGTTATTTCTTTGGACGAAGAACTCCTGGAGATCCGAAAATCACAAAATGTTTTGCATTAACAAACGAAATGCATGACGCATTCAAAGATTACTGCGGAGGTACATGCTGCAGAGTTCTTACGAAAGGAAAAGAAAAAAATTCTCCTGAAAGAAAGGCTCAATGTACAGATTTTGTTTCCTTTACAGTAAAAAAAGTTGCTGAAATAATTATCCGTGAACTTGAATCTGAAAACTAATTACTGTCAAAAAGTTTACATAAAAAGAGCCTGTGAAAAAAACTCTGTAAATTAAACACTATAAAGGTCTTCTATGATAAAATATATTAAATCATAGGAGGCCTTTTATTATGGCAAACAGAAAAAAAGAAGTTTACAAACCAAAACCGATGA
>NZ_JAFBIX010000056.1 GCF_021531895.1 Faecalicatena contorta
GTTGTGATAAGATTGACATACAAGGATTCTCCTTTCGTTAAGATCATTGGTTTTTCGTCAACTCCAATATATCATATCGAAGTGAATCCTTGTTTTTTATTTGTTACCTATCTATTGTATCCCAACAAAGCAAAGGTAAAATCGAGAAGTTCCACCAGGTCGTGGATGATTTTATCCGTGAATCGAAGCTGAAGGATATCAAAAGCCTGAATGAATTAAACCGCCTCTGGGAGATCTTCGCGGACGAGTATTATCACAAGAAACCTCATGAAGGAATCAGTGAATACTACGAAAGCCTTGGAGCTGCGGTTCCGAAAGAAGGGATCACACCTCTTCAGGAATAGAACCGCGACAGCCGCCCGCTCACTTTCCTGGATGTTTCAGTCGTGGCGGAAGCCTTCCTTCATCATGAAGAACGCAAAGTTGACAAAGGCGGATGTATCAGCTTCCGCGGAATGAGATACGAGACAAAACCGTCGCTAATCGGACATAAGGTTGAAATATCTTATGATCCTGCCGCGCCTGAAACGATTACTGTTTCTTATCCCGGCTATGAGCCTTTTACCGCACAGCCGGTAAGAATCGGCGAATACTGTGACAAACGCCCGGTACTGCCGGCATCCATGCAGAAACAGAAACCGAGCACGTCCCGTTTTCTTGATGCTTTAGAAAACCGCCATGCACAGATACAGCGTCAGATGGCTGACGCGATCTCATTTGCATCCTATCGGAAGTAGGCTAATGACAATGTATGAGGCATTCTTCTGTATGGAACACACACCCTTTGTCCGTGATGTTCCGCCTGAAAAACTGTACGAATCATCTGCTTTTCGCGAGACGTTAGGCCGTTTGTCCTATGTGGCAGACCGTCAGATGTTTGCGGTTGTAACTGCTGATTCCGGATGCGGAAAATCAACGCTGATCCGCCGATTTTACTCAGAACTGCCCAAGGAGGATTACATCGTTCTTTATCTTTCAGACTCAAAGCTGACTCCAAGATGGTTTTATAAGGGGCTGCTGGATCAGCTCGGTCTGGAACAAGGTTTTATCGAGGGGATTCCAAGCGCCAGCTCCAGCAGGAAATTGAAATCATCCGCGGAGTACAGCACAAGAAGGTTGTCTGCATCCTTGATGAAGCTCATCTATTGGAAAAAGAAACACTGGAAGAATTTCGATTTCTTTTGAATTACAAGTTTGATTCTGTCAGTCCCATGGCAGTAGTCCTTGTCGGTCAGACAGAACTTTGGGAAAACAAACTGAAGTTACAGCGCTACGCTGCTATTCGCCAGAGAATCAATATGTACTGTACGCTTCCGCATCTGGACAGATCAGAAACAGAACAATACATCGGAAATCATATGGCGTATTCCGGATGTCCTCAGGAGGTTTTTACCGAAAAAGCGGTGGATGAGATCCACAAGGCATCTGCCGGAATTTCCCGTATGATCAACCGGATCTGCGAAAAGGCACTGATGTATGCCTTCCAACAGCAGAGACGTCTGGTCGATGACTATATGATCAAGTTTGTAGTAGAGCATGAAATGCTCACGATTGCAACCAAGTAAGAGTCTGCCGCCCGGAAACAGGCGGTGAACCTGCTGTTACCAATGACAAGAACTTAAGCAATCTAATGACAATTCGTGTGAGCAGTCTGGTGACAGCTCATGAGATCAGTAACACTTAATTATAAAAACTAACAAAAACAAAGAAGAACCCTCATTGAGGCTTCTCCTCTGTTTTAACAATTACAACAAATCATCAAAATATCCATTTAATGATAAACTACTACAGTTGTTCCAGATGGTATATTATCATATATCCATTTAGCATTTTCAATCTTTAATCTTACACATCCATGTGACAACGCAATCCCTACCCTTCCATCTTGCAAAGTTCCATTTTTATTATACAAAACTGAATGAAACAAATAATTTCCTTTAAACTGTGTCCACCAAAAGCATCTTGAAGCTCCCGAATCAAAATAATATCCTCTACTTCCTACATTAAAGACACCTTCTACAGTTGGAGTACTTGGAGCTCCATCTGCACAATCCCACATAACGATGTTATTCCAAAATCCTCGTGCTCCTTGGAATATACCAACCTTATGTGTACTTCGATTTACTAATATGAGATATGGCGTTGTACTTGAATAAAGATTCGCTCTTAATAACATTTCTTGTCCTACTACAGGCGCCTTTTTATAATGCCCACTTGTATTTCCCGGCGCGCCTATATCTTTGGGTAAAACAATAATTTGAATAGCCTCTAATTTATAGGCATACCCTGAACTTCCGGCCTCTTCCCCATTCTTTGCCCAACCTAACCAACCAAAATTTGAAACGTGAGCTCGATAATAAATATCACAATATTTTTCCATTTCTCCCGTTAATTTAATTTGCACAGCTTCGGCCCTTTTTCCCTGACCAACAGTTCCCGAAATATCTCCGTCACTCCTCCAATCTTGCCAACCGATATCTGAAACATGAAGTCGATATGTAATTCCCCCTGTATATAAAGAACCTTTATCATCATTTTTTATGGACATCGCCATTGCTTCTATACTTCTATTTTCACCAGTCGTTCCAATAATATCACCTATATATCGAGTATCCTGCCAACCAATTCCAGACACATGTGCTTGACACTCAATTTTAGCTATACATTCTCTCGACAAATAGCTTCTTTCTGTTTGATTTGGCTTGTTCTCACTTTCTTTTTCAACTAATTGAATTTGAATAGCTTCTACGGCTGATGCATATCCTACTGATCCTGCTATTTCTCCATTCTTTGCCCAGCCTAACCATCCGTATCTTGCAGCATGTACCCTATAATAGACATCATATTGACTATTTAATTTTTCATCTAATTCAATACATATTGCTTCTATAGACTTACTTTGCCCTGTTGTTCCTGCCAATTCTCCATCCGATTTTGAATCTTGCCAACCGATTCCAGACACATGTGCTTTGTATATAACTGATCCTCCTAGTTGCTCTCCCACTTCAATTTTTATCGCTTCTATTCCGAGCGATTTTCCTGTTGTTCCTGCTGTTGATCCGTCTTTTACTTTTGATTGCCAACCAATATTTTGAACATGTGCTGTATACATTACATTTCCCATATTCCGTTCTGTAAGATACGTTTTACCAGTAACAACAGGTGCATTAACATCATTCTTTTCATACAATACTATTTCAACAGCTTCCATTGCACATGCAAATCCAACAGTTCCTGCAAGTTCTCCATTTTTCGCCCAATCAAACCAACCATATTTTGCCGAATGCACCCGATAATATATATCATATTGTTCAGAAATTGTACCTTTCAATCTAATTTTAATTGCTTCAATAGCCTTTGCTTTTCCTACTGTTCCTGCCAATTGTCCATCATTTACAGACTCTTGCCAACCAATATCTTGCACATGTGCCTCGTATTCAATTTTTCCATCCAGACTATTCAAATCATTTAATTCAATTTTAATTCCTTCTACAGCCAGCGCTTTTCCTACTGTCCCTGCAGTCATTCCATCTACCACTTCATTTTGCCAGCCTATATTTTGTACATGAACACTATATCTAACTGTTGGTTTTTCTTGTGTTTCTTCTCCACTTTCTTTTACTGTTTTTTCTTCTTTTTCTATTTCACTATTTTCCTCAAGAACATTTTCTTCCAATATTTCGTTTTCAACATTCCCAACATTTTCTTCCAATGCACCATATTCAATATTCTCTACATCCTCTGCATGTACTGAAAATATCGATAAATTTAAAAAAATTAAGACTAAAAGAAATGCTATAACTTTTTTCCCAAAAAAATCCCTTTTCATTGTTATCCCTCACATCATTTTTGCAAAAAAGAATTAATTACGCTTCCTGGTGCCACTTCTCCTTTTTTTACAAGTTTAATTTGCACTGCTTCTACTTTTTTTCCATATCCTTCTGTTCCAGCCTTATCTCCATTTTTAGTCCAACCTTGCCAGCCAATATCACTTGTATGTACTCGATAATAGATGTCATATCTTTCTTGCATTTCTCCTGTTAATTTTATCGATATCGCTTCTATTTTTTTATTTTCCCCTTCGGTTCCAGACATCTCTCCATTTGATACAT
>NZ_JAFBIX010000057.1 GCF_021531895.1 Faecalicatena contorta
TGGGTGCTCTTGACATGTTCGTTCATTTTTGCTATTAAATAGACAACGGCTTAACCGCAGAAAACTGCCATTAAGCCGCTTAATTATCATAGAAGATCTCAATTTACAGAAAAAATTTCACACCGTCTGTCAAGAAAAAGTACAAATTAAATATAACCATTTTTTCCATTTGTTGTGTAGAATTCAACTTGCCATTTTCATTGCGTTCTGCTCCATGTTCTTAAGATATTCTTCTTCATATTGATTGGGAGACAGATATCCACAATGGCTATGAATTCGAACTGTGTTATAAAAAGTTTCTATGTACTCAAATATAAGCTTATACGCATGTGTATAGTTAAATATTTTGAAACGATTAATCCACTCCCGTTTTAACAGTGCATGAAATGATTCAATACATGCATTGTCCCAGGGATAGGCTTTCTTGGAATAACTGTTAATCATTCCAGACGTTGCATTCTGAAAGGCTTCAGAAACATACTGGCATCCTCGATCGCAATGGAAAATCAAGGGATGATCAATCTTTCGTTTTGCTTTTGCATCTTCAATACATCTTACTACATGAGATGCTTCCAGAGTATCACTAAGTACCCATGCAATGATTTTTCGGGAATATAAGTCCATAATACTGGTAAGATATACAAATCCTTCAAAGGTCCAAATATAGGTAATGTCGGAACACCATACGGCATCTGGCTGTTCAGGATTAAACTGCTCGTTTAAGATGTTTTTTAATTTGTTGCTAAAATCAGGATTGATTGTTGTCCGAATATATTTTTTTACCCATTGTGCTTTTATTCCCATTTGGCGCATGTAATTGCCAACTGTTTTTTGAGCAATCTCTGTTCCGGATTTCCTTAATTCTGCTGTAATTTTAGGAGCGCCATAATTCTGGTGAGAAGCATCATAGATATCCTGAATCTTCTCTTTCAGGACTTCCCGACGTGCTTCAGTATTGGAAGGGGTACGATGCTTCCATGCCCGATACCCAGACCGAGAAACGCCTAATTTTTTCAGTATCCCGCTGACAGAAACCTGGCGTTTCTCAGGCAGGGCCTTGATTTCCTCTACATACTCAGAAGTAGCCATGTAGAGAGCTTTTGTCATTTTCCCAGGATACCGATTGCTTTTTTTAACACTTCAAGTGCATCCTTAGTATCCCGCAACTCCCGTTGTAATCTGGCAATTTCTTTTGCCTCATCGCTGGAATAGTTTCCTGAACCTCTGGTAGGAACAACTCCTTCATGATCCTGAGCTGCTTTCATCCAACATTTCAAAGCAGATTCACTGATCCCAAGATTTGTAGCTGCATTACGGAGAGATAATTCCGGATGATCTTTTCTGTATCTAACGGCATCCTCCTTAAATTGTTGTGAGTATTGCTTAGCCATAACCATTCCTCCTTACCATATGACTATCATATAATATTTATCGAAAATGGTCATGTTTATTTTGTACTATTTATATACTACCATCAGTTTAGGAATGAGAAGTCCGAATACCGTTGTAAGAATGTATCAAAATGTTATGTTTTAGAATAGCCAAGGGCGACAGCATAGAGTGCTGCCGCCGTGAACCAGTATATCATGAAGGATAATGTCAAGGTCAGGTAGTATTCCTTTTAGGAATCTCCACCTTTCCCTTGACATTATATGAGGGGTGAAGTGTTACCAATCATTGACACCTATACAAAATATCAGTGGATAAAATTTGTGTACAATTGACATGAAAATAAGAAGAATGATATACTGAAATAAATATTGTTTTTTAGTGAAGCTTTTGGAGGATATAATGTGTAATAAATTAGTGAAACAAAATAATAGAGAGAAAGTATATATTATTCTTATGTTCATATGGGGAGTGCTTTTGATGTTTTTGATTCCGACATGGCAAACCCCAGATGAAAGTACACATCTATCAATTATAGGTGAATCTTTAAATAACAGTAATTTTTCGAAGCTATTGACAGAGAATATAGCTATTGAGAGTGGAAGAATGGAATTTAATCCATCGCAAAAAATGAATATAAATGAACAAATTGCTGCTATGTTCGAGAAACCAGATTATTCAAAAAGCGAAGTGTTGCCTAAAGGGATTAATCTTGACATAATAAAGCATTTACCAGCTACACTTGGAATGATAATTGCAATTTTAATTGAGCTTCCAGCATATTGGGTATTGCAGTTTGGAGAATTATTTTCTCTAATTTTTTATGTTAGTATATGCTACTATTCATTAAAACTTATGCCAATAAAAAGAGAATTGTTTGCACTAGTTATGATATTACCGATGGCAATGCAACAAGCAGGAAGTATCAGTTATGATGCAGTTGTTTTGCCGTTAAGCTATTTATTTATTTCATATATTTTTTATTTGAAATATGTAAAAGATAGAATAGTGTTAAAAGATGTTTTGTTTTTATTGGTTTGTTGGGTAGTAATTACATATATAAAAGTACCTTATGTTTTTATAATATGTTTGGTTCTTATTTTACCATTAGATAAATTCTGTGTGAAACTTGGAAAGGTTGAAATAGACGGCGATTTTATAAAAAAATGGCGATTAGTGGCTTGTGTACTTGGTGGAATTTTTGGCGTTTTATTTATTTATTTATTTAGACAGAACAAATGGATTCAAATTATTTATGGCATGGTTGTTGAGTGGCAGAGAGGAGTATATCTCATTCAGCAAACTATATATACTTGGCATGAATCATTGGTTATATCATCAATAGGAAATTTTGGCTGGTTAGATACTCCTGTGTCCTTTGTGTTTGCATTGGCTGTTTATTTTGTGTTAATTATTGAGGCCATAATTATAGATGATGAGAATGTTAAAATTAAATTTTCTGGTAAAGATAGAGTGGTGATTTGGGGAACTGCGGGTGTGATGGCATTGTTTGTTTTAATGTCAATGGTCAACCATACTATAATGATGACATTGTATGGAGCGGAAAATCTGGATGTTACATATGAAATCAGAGAAGCCTTATATCAGATACCATATATAGGTGGACTGCAAGGAAGATATTTTTTGCCATTTTTAGTTTTGTTTTTTATTCCATTACCACAAGTTTATCAAATAAAAGAAAAAAGAGCATCTGTTTTTTTATATAGTGTTATATTAGTAACTATCATATATGTAACGACTATTGTTTTACTTAGATATTGGGTGATGTAGGAGTATGGAAGTGTTTGGTGAGATAAAGAGAAAATTAACAAAAAAGAGTATAATTGTTTGTTTTATGTTAGCAATATTAATAAGTGTGTATTTGGGTCAATGTATAACTATTACATTTGAATTGGGAGAAATAAACACTGATATAGGAGAAATGCAACTATATTACCAAAATAATAATAATTCTGTCTTGTCTGAAAAATATAGTTGTGTTAGTAATATAGAAAATAATGAAATTTCATTTAAAATAAGTAAGCAATTAA
>NZ_JAFBIX010000058.1 GCF_021531895.1 Faecalicatena contorta
TTCAGGTTTCTAATGACTGATAAAAATTCAGTCAATATGTACCTTGAAAATTGCATATAAGAAATAGAAATGATAAGATAAATATCTTAATCAAGACATCCGAGGTAATTGTTATAAACAGAGTAATGAGATAATGATTACAACACAATTCGAAGAAAACGAATGAAAAAAATTGACCTAGAACCAACGCATATCACGCTAGATATGTGTAAGTGGAGAAAGAACAAAGCAGAGGCGACGCTTCGAAGCGGTCATCTCTAAGACTTTCAGTCTTATCGATGTCATTTGCTTCGCAAATGTCTGCCGGATTTGTCAAAAGCCCATAGGAAAGCAAGCTTTCCATGGTCTATGACAAACTGTCACCCGCTTTCGAAACTAGTTGGTCATGCTAGAAAGAGCGTATGGTGGATGCCTTGGCACTAAGAGCCGATGAAAGACGTGATAAGCTGCGAAAAGCTTCGGGGAGGAGCAAATATCCTACGATCCGGAGATATCTGAATGGGGAAACCCAACTGAGCAGACCTCAGTTATCCTGACGCCAATCCATAACGTCAGGAAGGGAACCCGGTGAACTGAAACATCTAAGTAGCCGGAGGAAGAGAAAACAACAGTGATTCTGTGAGTAGCGGCGAGCGAAAACGGAAGAGCCCAAACCGTTGTGCGTGCACAACGGGGTTCGGACCGCAGAATTGATTCCAGATTGTTAGCAGAATGGTTTTGGGAAAGCCAGCCAGAGAAGGTGAAAGCCCTGTAAGCGAAAACGAGAAGGACAAGGCGGTATCCAGAGTACCACGAGACACGTGAAACCTTGTGGGAACAAGCGGGGACCACCCCGTAAGGCTAAATACTCCTTAGTGACCGATAGCGCATAGTACTGTGAAGGAAAGGTGAAAAGGACCCCGGGAGGGGAGTGAAACAGAACCTGAAACCATATGTTTACAAGCTGTGGAACCGCATTATTAGCGGAACCGCGTACTTTTTGTAGAACGGTCCGGCGAGTTGCGCTGGCTGGCGAGGTTAAGTCCTGAAGGGACGGAGCCGAAGGGAAACCAAGTCTTAATAGGGCGTAAAGTCAGTCAGAGCAGACCCGAAACCGGGTGACCTATCCATGTCCAGGATGAAGTTGCCGTAAAAGGCAATGGAGGTCCGAACCCACATCCGTTGAAAAGGGTGGGGATGAGGTGTGGATAGGGGAGAAATTCCAATCGAACCCGGAGATAGCTGGTTCTCCTCGAAATAGCTTTAGGGCTAGCCTCATACAAGTCTTGCGGAGGTAGAGCACTGAATTTCCTAGGGGGCGTCAAAGCTTACCGAAGAATATCAAACTCCGAATGCCGCGTAGATGGTGTATGGGAGTCAGACTGCACGAGATAAGTTGGGTAGTCAAAAGGGAAAGAGCCCAGACCTGCAGCTAAGGTCCCAAAATGTGTGTTAAGTGGAAAAGGATGTGGGATTTCGAAGACAACTAGGATGTTGGCTTAGAAGCAGCCATACATTCAAAGAGTGCGTAATAGCTCACTAGTCGAGAGGTCCTGCGCCGAAAATGTCCGGGGCTGAAACACACTACCGAAGCTCAGGAATGTAGAGATACATTGGTAGAGGAGCATTGAATACGGGAAGAAGCAGTACCGATAAGGAGCTGTGGACTGTATTGAAGAGAGAATGCCGGAATGAGTAGCGAGAGGAAGGTGAGAATCCTTCCGGCCGAATATCTAAGGTTTCCAGAGTAAAGCTGATCTGCTCTGGGTAAGTCGGGGCCTAAGGCGAGGTCGAAAGACGTAGTCGATGGATAACAGGTTGAAATTCCTGTACCACAATATAACAGAACTGTGGGGACACGTGTGGAGAGTATGAGCCGGGATTGGAGAGACCGGTGCAAGCGAGGTAGGAGTATGGCAGGCAAATCCGCCATGCAATCCGAAGACGTTAAGCGGACCGAACAGAAGTAGGGAAGCATATGAGCCATGCGTCAAGAAAAGCCGCTATAGTTTATATTGTGCCCGTACCGTAAACCGACACAGGTGGATGAGGAGAGAATCCTAAGGCCGACGGGAGAAGCATTGTTAAGGAACTCGGCAAAATGACTCCGTAACTTCGGGAGAAGGAGTGCCAGAGAGATCTGGCCGCAGAGAATTGGCCCAAGCAACTGTTTAGCAAAAACACAGGTCTATGCAAAACCGAAAGGTGAAGTATATGGGCTGACGCCTGCCCGGTGCTGGAAGGTTAAGAGGAGAGGTTAGCGCAAGCGAAGCCTTGAATTTAAGCCCCAGTAAACGGCGGCCGTAACTATAACGGTCCTAAGGTAGCGAAATTCCTTGTCGGGTAAGTTCCGACCCGCACGAAAGGCGTAATGATTTGGGCACTGTCTCGACAATGCACCCGGTGAAATTGAAATACCAGTGAAGATGCTGGTTACCTGCGCCAGGACGGAAAGACCCCATGGAGCTTTACTCCAGCTTGATACTGGGATTCGGTATTGCATGTACAGGATAGGTGGGAGGCAAAGAAGTGGTGACGCCAGTTGCCACAGAGCCGCTGTTGGGATACCACCCTTGCAGTATTGGATTTCTAACCAGCAGCCGTGAACCGGCTGGGGGACAATGTCAGGTGGGGAGTTTGACTGGGGCGGTCGCCTCCGAAAGGGTATCGGAGGCGCTCAAAGGTTCCCTCAGAATGGTTGGAAACCATTCGAAGAGTGCAAAGGCAGAAGGGAGCTTGACTGCGACACCGACGGGTGGAGCAGGTACGAAAGTAGGACTTAGTGATCCGGTGGTATAAAGTGGGATTGCCATCGCTCAACGGATAAAAGCTACCCTGGGGATAACAGGCTTATCACTCCCAAGAGTTCACATCGACGGAGTGGTTTGGCACCTCGATGTCGGCTCATCGCATCCTGGGGCTGAAGTAGGTCCCAAGGGTTGGGCTGTTCGCCCATTAAAGCGGTACGCGAGCTGGGTTCAGAACGTCGTGAGACAGTTCGGTCCCTATCCGGCGTGGGCGTAGGATATTTGAGAGGAGCTGTCCTTAGTACGAGAGGACCGGGATGGACTGGCCGCTGGTGTATCTGTTGAACCACCAGGTTCATGGCAGAGTAGCCAAGCCGGGACGGGATAAACGCTGAAGGCATCTAAGCGTGAAGCCCCCCTCAAGATGAGATATCCCTACGAAAGTAGTAAGACCCCTTGAAGACGACGAGGTAGATAGGGCAGAGGTGGAAGTACAGTAATGTATGGAGCTGACTGCTACTAATCGGTCGAGGGCATGACCAAGCAAGGTGATAGGTAATGGAT
>NZ_JAFBIX010000059.1 GCF_021531895.1 Faecalicatena contorta
AAATCATCAAGATTTCGGGGTGAATCAGCCTGGTCACAAAATATCTGCTTCTTTTCCTGTTATGGATTCTTAGCGAAGGACTCCGCAATGGCAACCATCCCATCCATCCTCTCGCCGTACACACCCATTACCAACTAACTCATCTAAATTCCCATTTACTCGTCAAAAATACTTACAATTTCTCCATCCAGGATTCGATTCGTATTTTTTACTGCGCAGAAGTTTCCACACATACTACAGGTGTCTTCTTTTTCTGGTTTTGCTTCTTCACGATAACGACGTGCTTTTTCAGGATCCATGCTAAGCTTGAACATTGCTTCCCAGTCAAGGCGTTTTCTTGCTTCACTCATCTGATAATCCCAATCTGTTGCGCCAGGAATTCCTTTTGCTATATCAGCTGCGTGTGCTGCGATTTTTGCAGCTACGATACCTTCCTTTACATCAGCAGCATTTGGAAGACGTAAGTGTTCAGCCGGAGTGACATAACATAAAAATGCAGCGCCAGATGCAGCTGCGATTGCGCCTCCAATAGCAGAAGTAATATGGTCATATCCAGGAGCAACATCGGTTACCAATGGACCAAGTACATAGAACGGTGCACCATGACACAAGGTTTTTTGAATTTCCATATTTGCAGCGATCTGATTCATAGGCATATGTCCAGGTCCTTCAATCATAACCTGTACATCCTTGGCCCAGGCACGCTTGGTCAGTTCTCCCAGGGTAATCAACTCCTCGATTTGTGCGGTATCAGTAGCATCTGCAATACAGCCTGGACGACATGCGTCTCCAAGGCTCATCGTAATATCATATTCACGACAGATATCAAGGATCTCATCATAATGTTCATAGAACGGGTTCTCTTCCCCGGTCATTTCCATCCAGGCAAACATAATGGAGCCTCCGCGAGATACGATATTCATCAGACGTTTGTTCTGTTTAAATCTTGCAGCCGTTGCGCGATTCATACCACAATGAATCGTCATAAAATCCACACCATCTTCTGCATGCATTCTTACAATATCCAGCCATTCCTGCGCAGTAATCTGTCCCAACGGTTTGTGGTAATAAACGACTGCATCATAAATTGGAACTGTACCGATCATGGCAGGGCATTCTTGTGTGAGTTTACGACGAAAACTTCTGGTATCTCCATAGGAACTTAGATCCATGATTGCCTCTGCTCCCATTTCTACAGCAGAACGTACCTTCTCATACTCCATATCCACATCTTTCCAGTCGCGGGAGACTCCTAAGTTGACATTAATCTTTGTAGTTAACTTAGCGCCTACTCCGCTTGGATTCAAAGAAGTGTGTTTTTTGTTGCATGGAATGATAATCTCTCCTTTGGCAATTGCATTGCGCAGATCTTCTACATCCCAGTGTTCTTTTTCTGCAACAATTTTCATTTCAGGTGTGACGATACCCTGACGGGCAGCATCCATCTGTGTTGTGTAACCAGACATATTCTTTTCCTCCTTCACTTTGCTTTTAATGAACATATTCATTAAATTTTATAGTGCGGCAAAAGGTGGTGCTCCCAATCTGCCGCATGAGGTATTGAGAAAGAGCAAAAGTGTGCATTCTCGCGAAATGTTTTTATAAAACAAAAAACGGTACGCAAAGGAAGCATACCGTACATAATTCATACTTTATGTCCCTACGTTGGCATTATCCAAATCAGGTCATGGGTTAAAGCACACTAGCTTACTCTCAGCCTGCTTAAAGCAAGCACCCCTTTTATACTTAGTTATTATATCGTGCTTTTTTGTGAAATACAATAACAAATTATTGAATTTGATTTTCAAGGAAAGAATGATGCGTCTGTTAATATCAGAAAATGTAGTAATTATTCTGTACAGTTTATAGACTATTTATTATAATGATTAATAACAGTTCGATCATAAGGAGGAAGACGAAAGATGAAAAACTTTATAAAAGAATTTAAGGAGTTTATCAGCCGTGGCAATGTCATGGATATGGCAGTAGGTATTATCATAGGCGGTGCGTTTACCAGTATTGTGTCTTCATTTGTAGAAGATATCATCAATCCAATTCTTGGATTATTTGGAGGAATGAATTTTGACAAGCTGTCCTGGAATATTCTTGGTGAGGTGACCTTGAATTATGGAAAATTTTTAACAGCTGTCATCAATTTCCTGATTATGGCATTAGTACTGTTTATAATCATCAAAGCAATGAACAACGCTGCTGCAAAGTTTGCACCGAAAAAAGAAGAGGAAGAAGCGCCTGTAACGACAAAAACTTGTCCGTTTTGCAAAAGTGAGATTGCAATTGATGCACTTAGATGTCCACATTGCACTTCTGTGCTAGAGGAAAGTCCGGATTTAACATAGACTTAAACGTGATTTCATATAATAAAAATAATTCTACGATAAATTATCTTTATCAAAAGATATATTAAGTATTATATGAACCATGAAAGGATGTCTGTGTTATGCGTAAAGAGAGAAGAAACCGGAAACAGATTAAAAACGATATGATAAGGTACTATTCCAGCATGGAATCTAAAGTTGATCCAAAAGCAAAAGAAATATTTAAAAGAAAACCATATAAAGTAGCTTAGATTCAAAAATCTCCGTGACAAAATCACGGAGATTTTTTTTACATGAATTTAACATAGATTATAAA